>NZ_CP012332.1:4007289-4350553 GCF_001263175.1 Vulgatibacter incomptus
GCTCGAGCGTCTGTGAGGGGGTGTGGGGCACCACGCCCGCGTTGCCGAAGTCGAGGCCGGTGTAGCGCAGGTTGTGGTGCATCCAGTCGAGGGCCGCCGCCGCGACGTCCCTGGGCGCCTTCGACGCGGGCTTCAGGCCGGCGGCGATGCTCTGAAGGGGCGCAGGATCCAGCGCGGGCCCGACCAGCTCCCGATAGCCGCGCGCCACGTCCTGCCACGAGCGGGCGGTGGAGACGAAGATCGCCGGGTAGCGGCGCGACCAAGGCGGGAGGTGGTTCGCGAACGAGGCCGAGGGGGCCGAGGAGCGCGTCCAGGTCAGCCGGATTCGACCACCTTCGAGCTCTTCGGTCGCGTGCTCGGACGGAGTGGCGAAGGCCTGCACTTTGAGTGGCAGGCCGACTGGATGCTCGACGACGGCCGAAGCCTCGTCGGACGTGAGCATCGAGGCCATCGGGAGCGCAAACGAGTTCCCGAAGCTCACGGTGGGGCGGTTCCTCGAGAGGGTCCAGCTCCGCTGCACGATGCTGCCGGGGACGATCGCCGGCAGCGGCGCCACCACGCGCAGGCGATCGCTGAAGTTGTCGGCGCTCGACGACGTCGCCGGACCCTTGGCGATGGTGGCGGGGTCGAGCTCCTTCACCGTTCCGTCCGGCAGCGTCACCTTCGCCTCGAGGACGGGTACCTCGTCCTGGGCCGGATCGAACTCCGCCGAGAGCTGGCCGAAGTAGCCGGGGACCGACGCCGAGAGCACGACGTAGCGCTCCTCGAAGGTGGTGCGGTACGTGCCGTCCGCCTCCAGCCGGAGCACGGTGCGCATCCGATAGAAGCCGACCGGCGCCGGCGCGTCGGGGCGGCTCTCGTCGGGGATGCGGGAGGCGACGGGCGACTCCGCGATCGGGGTAGGGCTCCCAGGCGACGGGGTCGACGTGGTGGCACATCCGAACAGCAGCGCGGCGGCCAGGACCACATGTGCGTAGGTCTTCAAGGACGATCCTCGGCGTGTCTGGGAGGGTGGGAGCCTAACGCCCGGGCGAGCGGGCCAGCAAGGAAGCGTCGCTGCAAAAGCGTCGTCGTGGTGACGGGTTCGACCGTCCTCGAGGATCCGCCGTGGCGCCTTGCTCACACGTTTTGGAGGATCGCCAGCGGCAGCCGGCCTGACGGCCCGCTCAGACGTTCTGGAGGATCCGGTCCGGAGGCATACCCGCCTGGAGGAGCGCCTCGGTGACGCCCTCGATCATCCCCTGCAGGCCGCAGAGCATCGCGACCGCGTCTTCCACCGGCGGCAGCGCCTCGCGGAAGCGCTGCTGAACGTAGCCCGCGTAGGCCTCCTCCGAAGCCGCCGGGCGGGAGACCGCGCGGTGGACGCGGATCCCCGCCGACTCCCACGCCCTGAGCTCGGCCTCGTAGGGGAACTCGCCGCCTGAGCGCACGCCGAAGAAGAGGTCCACCCGGCCGAAGGCGTCCCGGAGGCGGGCGACCTCCTGGAGCACGGCGCGGATCGGCGCGAAGCCCGAGCCGGTGGCGAAGAGGAGCAGGCTCTTGCCCCTGCAGGCGGCGACGGGAAATCCCCTCCCCATCGCGGCGGAGGTCTCCACGATCGCGCCGACGCCGAGCTCGGCAAGCTCGTCCGGGAGGCCCTGGCCGCGCTTGATCAGGAGCTCGATCGACCGTCCGTCCGGCGCGTTGGCGATCGCGAAGAAGCCGCCGCTGCTCTCGCCGGGGAGGCGGACCTCCACGAACTGGCCGGCCTCCTCGTGGCTCCCGGCCACGTCGGCGTCGACCTCGAGGCGGAGCGAGCGCATCAGCGGCGTCTCGTCTCGGGAGGCCGACACGCGGGCCGGATGGAAGGTGAACCTCGAGCCGTACACCCGCGGCAACCTAACGGGCGAAGGCCTCGGGCTCAAGGCGAATGGGGGCTCCGGCTCGCGACGAAGCGCGAGCCGGAGACGCCAGGGTCAGTGGTCGTACGGTCCCTTGCCCTCGCGGACGTCGGCGCAGGGGATCCCCAGGTCCGGCGCGCAGTTCCTGCCGATCCAGCAGTAGCCTCTGCTGCCGTCGTTGATGCACCTCACGTCGTTACAGCCGTCGATGCAGCGGCGACCGGAGATCTCGCACGTTCCGTCCGGCCTGCAGGTGTCCTTGACGCACTCGTCGTCGACGACGCAGCCGCAGTAGCCCCGAACCCCGGACTCGCTCACCGGGCAGGTCGCGGCACACTTCCCGTTCACGCACCGGGAGCCCCCGGGGCAGTCGACGTCCACCGTAGCCGGTGTACAGGACGGCGCCGCGGGGTGCGGCTTGCATGCGTCCACGCTGGTGCAGGACTGGCCGGTCACCACCCGGACGTCCCGGCAGGAGAAGCCGTTGGGGCACGACTGGCCGTCGACACAGTCGACCCCGCAGAACTGCCCGCTGGCGGTCATCGTGTCCTCGAGGCAGTAGTTCCCGTTGGACGTGGATCCGTTGGGGTTCTTGCAGCGCGGCGCACCCCCCGGCGCGAGCTCGCACGGCTCGCAGAACGGCCCCCGGTCGTCCTTCACGCACTGCTTGAGCATCTCGCCCGCCACCGGCTTGCAGACCTCGCCCCACTTGCAGAAGGAGTCGTCGGCGCAGGTCTTCGAGGTGCAGACGCCCGGCTTGCAGCCGGCGCGGCCCGCCTCCGTCGTCGCGTCACACACGCAGGGGACGGGGTTCTGCGCGTCGTCCATGCAGAGGCAGACGTCGCCGAACGTCGCGCAGTCGCCGTGGGTGCGGCAGCCGGGCACGCAGGTCTTGCTCGTCTGGTCGCAGATCTGACCCAGCTTGCAGTTGGTGTCCACCTCGCAGCCGGAGAGGCGGCAGATGTGGTTGGCCGTGTCGCACCACGTGTTCCCGTCGCAGTCCTCGTTCCAGTCACAACCGCGGTTGGGGTGGCACCTGCCGTCGCCGCCCGGGCGGACCTCGCAGTGCTCCTTCTCCATGCAGGCGCCGTCGCCCGTGCAGACGCAGTCGCCCACCTGCTTGTCGCAGGCCCAGTTGGAATTGCCGTGGCGGTCCTGGCAATCCGTGTCGCTCGCGCAGAGCGCGCGGAACTTCGTCCGATCCGAGCACGACGTCGATGCGAGCGCACAGAGGAGCGATGCGGCGAGGAAGAGGATTACGGATGGGACGCGCAAGACGTGCTCCACGGGCTGGGTGCGGCGTGTGGGGTCAGGAGCGGCGGACGCTCAAAGGAAGAAGGATCCGACGGCGAGGGAGAAGCTCGTGTAGTTCTGGACCCAAGTATCCGAATAGCCCCACTGGTCGAAGGTGAAGCGCGGCTCCCGTCCGGAGATGAGCTGCATGTCGAGCTCCGTCCCCCTCGGGAACATGGTCCGCAGCTCGTCCAGCACCGAGGCCGGGAGCTGGACCTGGCGCTCCGTTCCCGGGAGCACGATGTGCCATACCGAGATACCGGCGGAGATCTCCAGGTAGGCGATCTCCGGATCCGGACCCGGCTCGTAGGTCCACTCGATCACGCTACCACCCCCGGACGTGATCGGGCCGTCGCCTCGCTGGGCGACGCTAGGCAGACCCATCAGGGGGCCCACGGTGAGGCCCGCGGTCAGGTCGCCCGGCTGGCGCCGGAAGGCCACGGTAAGCGGTCTAGACCTCCTCGGGTTGGGGTCGGCGTCGGTCCCGCCGAAGACCTCGAAGAGGAAGCTGTCACCGGTGAGCCAGGGCAGCTTCGTGAGCGTCGTCGAGCCGTTTCCGCTGGAGTCCCGCGTGTTCCCGACAGGGACCACGCCCTCCGGCCCCAGGTCGACGAACGCCCAGAGGTTGGAGGTGCCGGACCACGATCCGATTCGCGGAGGGTTCTCGATCGTCACCGGCACGGACATGTCGAGTCGCATGTCGAGGACGATGTCGGCCTGCACCGTCTTCCCCGAGCGGACTTCGACCCCGCGGGCGACGCCAAGGAGGAGCCGCTCGAACGAGCCGTCCGCATCCTGGATCCCGTACTCTGCGTAGAAGGCCATGCGACCAGGGTTGCCGAACATGTAGGAGAACTCCCCGCCCTCCACATTGATCGTCTTTCCGGTGGCTTTATAGTTGTCGTCGTCCACCCAGGGCGGGGCGAAGTAGACGCTGCTCGGAGCGTAGTGGACGAACGCCATCTCGCGCTCGCTCGGCTTCAGCTTCCGATTCGGCGGCAGCTTGAAACCGAAAACCCTGCCGCGGACGGTCCCGGGCGGTGGACCCTCACTGGGGCCGCCGGGGCCGCCGCCCCCGCCCAGTGGCTGGAGCAGGACGGTGAGGTTCTCCGACTGCTGCTTCACCACCGTGGCCATCTCGTAACCCGGCATCGAGACGGTGACCTGCTGCGCCTTCACCAGGAGGGACGACGAGATCGTGACCTGGCCGCGCTCGTCCGTGATGCCCTGCAGCGATCCGTCGTCGCTGCCGAGGAGCACGCGGGCGCCTTCGAGCGGCATGCCGAAGTTCTCGCGGCTTCCGTCGAGGGCGGTGACGTTGAGGTTGCCGTTGATCGGCCCCCCGGAGGAGCCACCCGTGGTGCTGGTGGGGTCGAAGTAGGTGAACGCCCCCGAGATCAGCGCCGAGGCGCCATCGCTGCGGCTCGCCTGGACGTCGACCACTCCGGTGCTCCCCTTCGGCGTCGTCGCTACGGCGGTGAAGGGATCGATCACCTGCACGGAGGGGGACGCCGTGTCTCCGAAGGAGGTCGCCATCCCCGGGCGGAAGCCGCTGCCCCGCAGGGTGACCCGGGTCCCGCCGGCGCGGGCGCCCATGGAGGGGTCCACCAAGGCGAGGGAGAAGGGGCCGTCGTAGCGGAAGCCGCCGACGAGGATCCCCTCTACGCCGTCGTCGTCCGCTGCCACGACCCGCACCGGCACCGAGCCGTCGGTTCCCCGCGGGGTGGTCGCCGTGATCTGCGATCCGCTCACCCGGACCACGTTCGTGGCCTCGAGGGCCCCGACGAAGACGCGCACCCGATCGGGGAAGCCCGCTCCGAGCACGGTGATCGCGGTGCCGCCGGCGGTCGGGCCGTCGGAGGGCGAGACCGAAGTCACGCCGATCGGCGTCAGGTAGCGATAGGCGGACGCGAGCGTGTCGTTGCCGGTGGCGACGCGCACCTCCACGTCCACGAGCCCCGCGGCGGATACGCCGGGCGAGGTAGCGGTAACGAAGTTGCCGCCGTCGGCAGCGGCCGGGACCGCGAGAACGCCGCCGAAGCGCACGGCGAGCTGGCCGCTGTCCAGGCCGGTCCCCACCAGCGTCACGGTCGTGCCGCCGGAGACGGCGCCGCGGTCCGGCGAGATCGCGTAGAGGTGCACCGTCGTGTCAGCCGGATCGAAGTAGGCGTAGGTGGCGCGCGCCGTGGAGGCGTGGGTGCGCACCGAGATCTCCACGGCCCCTGCCGCCGCAGCGGGGGGGACGGTCGCCGACAGACTCCCGGCCGGCCCGAGGGTCGTCGCGGCGGGCGTGTCGCCGAAGTACACGCGTGAGCTCGCGGTGAAGCCTGCCCCGCTGAGCATCACGCGGTTCCCGCCTGCGAGCGGGCCGCCAGGCGGATCGACCCGGTCGATCCGGAGCCGGGCGACGTAGGTGAACGCCTTGCGCAGCCAGGCCTGTCCGTCCTCGGAGAAGACGCGCACGTCGACCGGGCCCTCGGCGTCCCCGGGCGGGAGGATCGCCGAGAGCGAGCCGTCGTCGAGGGAGGTGACGTCGAGAGCCGCGCGGCCTCCGAAGAGGATCGTCATGTCCGCCCGCAGCCCCGAGCCTCGCAGGATCACGGCGCTGCCGCCTGTAGTCGGGCCTTCCGCGGGCTCGACCGCGCGCAGATCGACCGGCTCGAGGTAGCGGTAGCAAGAGACGCAGCTCGCCTCGCCGTTGACGTTCTGGAGCGAGACGTCCACGTCACCGAGGGTCCCTGGGGGCGCCGCGACGTAGATGGTGGTGTCGTTGACGACGCGCGCGCCGATCGCGGGGTTCGTGCCGAAGAACACGGTGGTCGGCCCGCCCGGAGAGTCCTCCTTCGGGAGGAAGCCCGCGCCTCGGAGGATCAGCGTCTCGCCCCCGCCCATCGAGCCTCGCGGCGGCCGCACCGCATCCAGCCGGACGCCGCCCGGCTCGATGCCGCCACCGCCGCCGGTTCCGCCGGTGCCCGGGTCCCCGCCGCCGTCTCCGCCGGTCTCCGTGTCGCCGCCGTCGCCGGCGCGCCCGTGGGGCTTGCCGGAGCCAGAGGAGCCGCCGGTGCCGCCCGACTTCGGCGGTTCGACGCCGCATCCGACCGCAACGAGCCCCGCCAGCGCGATGGACAGCGCCGCAATCCGCGAGAGCTTGCCCATGATCCGCCTCCTATTCGAGCGCGACCTTCAGGTCGTACGCGTTCATCACTCTTGCATCGGTTGAATGTACCAGCACGTAGGCCCGCCCCGCAGAGACCCGGGACGACCGCACCCGCTTCTCGCCCTGGATCCCCTGATCGGCGGCGAGCAGCGTATGCCCGTCGCTGTCCATGAGGAAGAGATCGAGCAGGCCCTTCAGGGGGTCGTGAACGAGGCTCGCCGCGGCCGTCCGGCCGGCGGGGACCTCCATCACGAACCAGTCCGGAACGCCCGGGCACGCCCGCAGGTTGAGGTAGTCCCCCGGGGTCAGGGCACCGGCGTGCGAGGGCGAGTCGTTGCCCTTGAACCCGTCATCGTCGCAGGGCACGCCCTTGGCGACCAGGATGCTCAAGGCGTAGCGAGCCTGGATGTCGTCGGTCCGGACCCGCAGGAAGTAGGTGCCGTCCACGCCGACGGTCGCGTCCAGCAGGAAGGGGTCCTCCGTGAGGATGTTCCCCTGCCCGTCGCGGAGCTGGACCTTGAAGCCGTTGGCCGCCAGGATGTCGGTCTCCACCCGAATGTTGATCCGGTCGCCGCGCAGGAGCTGGAGCCGGTACCACTTCTCCTCGCCCGCGCAGACGACGAGGTTTCCTCGCTCCCCGGCGCCGATCACCTTGGCCTCGGCCTGGCTCCCGTTGGGCGAGTCCTGATCGGCCTGGCAGGAGCGCAGGGTGCAGGCCCGGCGCCGCATGTCGCAGTACTCGTCGGGCAGGCAGTTGGAGTCCTGGATGCAGGGCGGGGGCGCCGTGGTGCAGGATTTCGTGCTGCGGTTGCACACGAGGCCGGCGGAGCAGTCGCGGTCGGTGAAGCAGGTCTGCGCGCCGGCGCACCGGCCCGCCGCCACGTTGCAGCTGAGGCCCAGCTTGCAGTCCTCGTCCGCGATGCACTCCACGCAGCGGCCGAAGTAGCAGTACTCGCGGGCGGCGCAGATGTCCTCCTCCGTGATCAGGGTGCACCGCCGCTCGCACGCGCCGGTGCCCACGTTGCAGATCTCGTCCTGCAGGCACTCTTCGTCGTGGTAGCAGCCGAGATCCTCTTCGCAGACGTTCAGCGGCCGGTTGCAGCGCATCCCCTCCGGACACTGGCCCTTCCCGCCGCAGTCGACGACCTGCTCGGGCGGCATGCAGCGGCCTTGCGCGCAGGCCAGGCCCAGGTTGCAGTCGGAGTGGGCGGTGCACTCGTCGCCCCAGCCCTCTCGGAACTCGCAGGTGAAGGAGCTGGCGTTGCAGCGCTCGGCGCGCCCGCAGTCCCCGTCGCCCTTGCAGCCGGTGCAGGTGCCGTCGATGCAGACGAGCCCACCCGAGCAATCCTCGTTCTTCTGGCAGCCGACGCCGCCACCGGCGCCCCCCGGATCGCCGCCACCGCCATCGCCGCCGGATGAGCAGGCGATCGGGAGAGCGGCGGCCACCGCCATGCAGAGTCCGAAGACGAGGGAAGGAAGCTTCATGGCGTGACCTTCACGGTGTCGATCGGCGTGAGCACCGCCGCCGGCCAGTCGATGCTGAGGACGTCCCAGAGCTGCTTGGGCGTGTCCAGGGTGCGGGTGAGCTCCGCCTCGAGGATACCGTAGACGAAGACCCGCACCGTGGCCCGGGTCGTCGAATCCTTCGCGCCGTTGGTCTTGGCGTACTCGATCTTCACGTCGTACCGGCCGCCTGCGGGCTTGGGGAAGACGATGCGCTCGGGACCGAACCCCTTCAGCGACTCCTGGGTCATGACGGGATTGGCGATCTCGTTCCAGTCCGGCGTCTTGTTGGCCCAGAAGCAGTCGAGGTCCGAGTAGAGCTGGCCGCCGTCCTTGACGAGGTGCAGGTCGAGGTCGGTCACCGGGTGATCCCAGACGAGCTCGACCACGAGATCGATGTCCGACTTCACCACGATCTTCTTGCGGGCGCAGGGGGCGAGGGGATCACCGCCAGGCCGGAGGCACTCGAGTCCGAGGGAGTCCTTCACGGCGAGGCCGACTTCGTAGGTGCCCGGCGAGTCGACCACTAGCGAGGCGATCGGGTCCTCTCGATTCGCAAGCTGGAACGTGGCGCCGAGGGGCCATTCGAGGACCTCCCAGGCGAAGTCGCTCAGCGGTTCGTTCCCGTCCGGATCGTAGGAGTGGGAGCCGTCGAGGCCGATCGGCGCCTCCGCCACGTGGATCCCGGGAGCCACCTCGATCACCGCGACCGGAGCCCGGTTCACCTTCGCCGAGAGCGGCACGAGGACGGTCCGGCGGTCGGGGTCGGTGGTGGCGAGCTTCACCGTCCCGTGGAGCTCCGTGGGCTCCCCCATGGGCGTGCAGCCGATCCGGATCTCCACCGCTCCTCCCGGCAGACCGTCGGCGGGAGGCGGAAGGCGCGCCGGCCTCGTCGAGCCCAGGAAGGCGAAGGCCTCGGGGCTGTCCACGAGCTCGATCGAGTCGATCACCAGGGGGCCGGTTCCCACCGAGCGGATCGTCAGGGTGCGTACCTCCCGCATTCCTTCGCCGACCACGCCGAAGTCGATCTCCTCGGGCTCCACCACGACCCGGCCAACCGTCGAGCCGGTGCCCTGGAGGCGGACCGCGACGTCCGGTTTCTGCTTGTCGTCGTGGTGGAGGACGAAGGTCCCCTCGAAGTCCTCCTCGGCGTTCGGGCGGAAGGAGACGGGGATCTCGACGGATCCGCCGGAGGCGATCCGGAGCCCGTCGATCTCCATCGAGGTCGAGAAGACCCCCTCGGGGCCTTCGATCGAGGCCGACTGGAGCGTAAGGGGTGCGCGGCCGTCGTTCTGCACGAGGATGTTGAGCACCCGCGTGTCGAGGACCGTCACCGGGCCGAAGTCGAGGAGCATGCTCCCGTCGTCGGCGACGTGGGTGGCGGTGACGCGGATCGACGGGCGGGTCGCGCCGAGCGTCTCCTTGCCGCAGGCGGCCAGAGCTGCCACGGCGAGGAGAAGGAGGGAGAACCGGATCGCGCGCTTCATCGATCCCTCGCGTAGTAGCGGACCACGACCTGGCTGCCGGGGCCCGGGATGGCCGCACCCGAGAAGACCAGGCTGTTCTCTCGGGCGTCGAAGATCACGCCGTCCTTCTCGTCGGCGTAGGGCGTGCAGATCACCGCCGGCTTCTTCTCGGAGGCGTTGCAGCGTCGATCCACGTTTGCGCAGTCTGCCAGGTGGGGATCGTCGTCCGACATCCTGCACGGATAGTGCACGCCCACGTAGTTGAGATCCTCGAGGTCGACGGTGCCGCTGCCGTCCATGTCCTTGGGCGGCAGCGAGAGCTGGAAGCGCTTGCGCAGGCCGAGGCCGGTGAACGCGAGCTCCTGCAGGGTGCTCGACCAGTCCTTGTTGCAGATGTCTCCCTGGACGCCGCCCGTGACCTTCGCGAGCTCCAGGTAGCGCGCGCCCGTGTCCATCGAGCAGCCCCTGGGCTTCGGTCCCGCGATCGCCGATGCGAGCACCGTCCCCTCGTTGCCGACGCCCTTGACCGAGCCGAACTGGCGCTGGAAGTAGCGCACCTCGCCGGCGGAGTAGTCGTCGTCGTCCGAGACGAAGATCAGGTACAGGAACGCGCCCGGCCGAAGGAACAACGGGTTGCCGCGCTCGTCCTTCTGCTTGCCCGCGGTGACCAGGGCGGCCTCCGCTGCGACGAGACCCTCCGATCGGGCGGAGCCTCCGGTGCCGAGCTTGTCGATGCTCGACTGGAACGCCCGCAGCGGATCGTAGCCGGCATTCGGCTGGACGATCTTGGGCGAGCCGTGGAGCGCGCCCCGCTCGTTGAAGATGTCCGTGGACGCCAGGGCGAGCCGGTAATCCACCTGGCCCTCGAGGTCGGGGCGGAACGCGGGATCGAGGACGTCGAGGAAGCGGGCGAAGTTCTTCAACAGCGCTTCTTGGTGCGGACGCATCGAGGCCGAGTTGTCGACGACGAAGAGGATGTCGATCGCCGAAGCCTTTTTCTGGTCGAAGACGTCCTCTTTCTCGGGGGCCTTGGGCACGTCGATGAGAACGTCGCGCCCGCAGGCGGAGGCCAGCGCGACCACGAGGACGAGAAGGCTGATTCGCGTAGGGGACATGAGGCCTCGCCCGTTCGGGCCATGGAGGATTGTCCATCCTAGAAATCGACCCGTCATAAATCAATGTCCGCTCCGGACTTGGATGATCACTCCTGCCTATTTTCCGGGCACGAATGCCCGGGAATCGTGCAGTAGCCCCGGCCGGGAGCGGCAAAATCTGCCGCGGAGGCCCGTCGGGCCGCTCTTGTGCGTTGGCAGGGGCCTTGCTCCTGGGGAAGGCGGGCCCGGCGGTCGGGCCCCATGGGGAGCAAAGAGATGGCAGCGCTGATTGCAAAAGATGTCATCGCCCTCGCCCGCGAGGCGAAGGTCACGATGATCGACCTGAAGTTCATGGACTTCGTCGGGATCTGGCAGCACTTCTCGATCCCGGTGTCCGAGCTCTCCGAAGAAATCTTCGAGGAGGGCCTGGGCTTCGACGGCTCCTCCATCCGCGGCTGGGCGGCGATTCACGCCTCCGACATGCTGGTGATCCCCGACGTGACCACGGCGGTGCTCGATCCCTTCATGAAGCACCCGACCCTTTCGCTGATCTGCAACATCTTCGACCCGATCACGAAGGAGGCCTACAGCCGCGATCCCCGCAACATCGCGATGAAGGCCGAGCGCTATCTGCAGGGGACGGGCATCGCCGACACCGCGTACTTCGGCCCCGAGCCCGAGTTCTTCATCTTCGACGAGATCCGCTACGACCACGGCCCGAACCACGCCTTCTACAAGCTCGACTCGGTGGAAGGGCAGTGGAACACCGGCCGCGACGAGCCCGGCGGGAACCTGGGTTACAAGCCCCGCTACAAGGAGGGCTACTTCCCGGTGGCGCCCACCGACTCCCAGCAGGACATCCGCACCGAGATGTGCCTGGTGATGGAGCAGGTCGGGATCCGCGTGGAGCGGCAGCACCACGAGGTGGCGACCGCGGGCCAGGCGGAGATCGACATCCGCTTCAACAGCCTGGTCAAGAGCGCCGACCAGCTCCAGTGGTTCAAGTACATCGTGAAGAACGTCAGCCACCGGCACGGGAAGACGGCGACGTTCATGCCCAAGCCCCTCGTCGGCGACAACGGCAGCGGCATGCACACGCACATGTCGCTGTGGAAGCAGGGCAAGCCCCTCTTCGCCGGCGACGGCTACGCGGGGATGTCGGAGCTCGCCCTCTGGTACATCGGCGGGATCCTGAAGCACGGTCCGGCGCTGGCGGCGTTCTGCAACCCGACCACCAACTCCTACAAGCGCCTCGTTCCCGGCTTCGAGGCGCCGATCAACCTGGCCTACTCCGCGCGCAACCGCTCGGCGGCGGTGCGGATCCCGATGTACTCGCCCTCGCCGAAGTCGAAGCGGATGGAGTTCCGCTCCCCGGATCCGGCGGCGAACGGCTACCTCGCCTTCGCGGCGATGCTCATGGCCGGACTCGACGGGATCGAGAACCGGATCGATCCGGGCGAGGCCCTCGACAAGGACATCTACGGCCTCTCCCCCGAGGAGCTCCGCGACATCCCGAAGATGCCGGGCTCTCTCGACGAGGCCCTCGAGGCCCTCCGCCGCGATCACGAGTTCCTGCTCAAGGGCGACGTGTTCACCGAGGACGTGATCCGGATCTGGATCGACAGCAAGATGGACAAGGAAGTCACGCCCAGCCGGATGCGGCCTTCTCCGATGGAGTTCGCGCTCTACTTCGACATCTGAAGAAGAGCGCGCCGAGGAGCGGAGGCGGGGCTCTCCGAGGGCCCCGTCCTGCTCCCGGCAAATGAGCGGGGCGGCCTCCCCGAGCCGTTGCCCGCGTGATACATCTCGAGGATGCGCCCAACACGCTTCCTCGAATCCGTGGCTGCGGTCTTCCTCCTCCTCCTGTCCGCCGGTTGCGGTGACGGCGGCTCGAAGGACCCGAACGATTCTTGCCGCGGCGTCGTCTGCAAGGCAGGCCAGGACTGCCGGGCCGGCGTCTGCGTCGATCGCGAGGATCCCGGCCACGAGGGCTGCCAGTCGAACAACGACTGCCAGTTCGATCCGAGGGGGAAGCTGTGCGAGCGCGACACCGGCCGATGCGTGGCCTGTCTCGACGACAACCACTGTCCCGCCGGAAGGACCTGCGAGGTCGGCCTCTGCGTGGGGACGGTCTGCACCACCGACACGGACTGTGAAGCGCCCACGCCGCGCTGCAGCGCCGATGGTGCGGCATGTGTCGCTTGCCTCGGCGCCGGCGACTGCGGCGAGGGCGAGCGTTGCGACGCCGGCGCCTGTGTGCCGGACCGCGTCGTTTGTGAAGGCGACGAGGACTGTCGGGACCCGGCGCATCCCTTCTGTGCGTCGAACGGCGACTGCGTCGCCTGCCGCCTCGGGGACGATTGCCCCGCGGGCCAGAACTGCGTCGACGGCTCGTGCGAGCCTCCCGCGGGCTGCACCTCCGATCGCGACTGCGAGTCGAGCCCGAACGGCCCCCTCTGCGATCGTGCCACCGGCGCGTGTGTGGTCTGCCTCGACGACTCGAGCTGCGGCCTTGGCGAGCGCTGTGTGGGCCACGCGGCTTGCGAGCCCATGAGCTGCGACGGACCCGCCGCGTGCCCGCCCGGCGCGATCTGCGAGGCGGACGGCTGCCATGCCATCGGCCCCTGTGCCTCGGACGCCGACTGCGCCGCCGACCCGCGGGTGCCCCACTGTGGCCCGGGCTCGGCCTGCGTGGAGTGCGTCGGGGCGAGCGACTGCGGCTCCGGGCGGAGCTGCGTCGCGGGTGCTTGCCGCATCGACTCTCCGTGCTCCTCGGACGCCCAGTGCAAGGGCGGCTTCGCGTGCGTCGACGGAGCGTGCCTCTCGTGCCGCACCGACGACCAGTGCGCGCGCGGCGTCTGCGCCGCCGGGACCTGCGCGGATCTCCCGACCTGCTCGACCGACTCCGACTGCGCGAAGGGCGTCTGCGCGGGCGGCGCCTGCCGCGAGTGCGGCAGCGATCTCGACTGCAGGGCAGGTCTCTGGTGCGAGGCCGGCGCGTGCACGGAGCTGCCGGGTTGCGACTCCGACGCCGCGTGCACGATGGGCCGGATCTGCGCGGGCGGCGCCTGCGAGCCCACCGCTTGTGCGGGCGACGCCGCCGGTCCGTCCGCGGCGCGGGCCGTCGGCCTGGGCGCGCCCGTCGCCAGGACCGTCTGTGCGAACGGCGAGGACTGGCTGGCCTTCTCCGCGGGAGCGGGCTCGCCCCTCGACGTCTCGGTCCTCTCCGCTCCGCCCGGTCTCGACTTCTCGCTGGTGTGGTTCGAGCCGGGCCCGGAGCGGGTGCGCCGCGAGCAGCGGGCGATCGACCAGCGCCTGATGATCAAGGCCCTGCCGACGGCGGCGGCGCGCCGCTACTTCCTCCGGGTCACCGGCGATGTCGGGGGCGACTACGTCGTGCTGCCCAAGGCGGCCTTCACCGCCTGCACCGACCCGCTCTCTCCCAGCGACAGCGTCGCCAATGCGCGCAACCTGCCGGCGAACACCTGGTTCGACGGGCTGACCGCGTGTAGCGGCCGCTTCTACTCGGTCGATGTGCCCGCCAACCACGCGCTCTCGGCCTACGCCTTCCTCGCCGACGGCGACGCGCAGGTCGCGCTCTTCAACGCGGATGGCTCCAGCCTGTCCGGGGTGCGCACCTCTACCGTCAGCTACCTCGGGGGCGGGCGGCTCGCGGAGTGGGACGGGTCCCCTGCCGCGACCCGCGTGATCGTGCGGGTCACTCCGCGGACGCCGCAGCCCTCCAGCGTTCGCCTCTACTTCGCGACCTCGGAGAGGCTCGCGTGCGGGAATTCGCCGCTCCTCCTCGATGGCCGGGCGGATCGGGCGCGCGCCGACGGGACCAACCTCGCCGAGCGGCTCGGCGCCCGCAACCTTTGCGGCGACCCGGGCCGCGAGCGGTCGTTCGCCCTGCGCTTCGACGACGACGCCCGCCTCGTCGCCCGGGTGGGGGCTCCCTTCGGCGCCGTCCTCTCGCTCCGCGACGCCGCCTGCTCCGGCACGATGTCCTGCATCGCCGCCGTCCAGGGCGTCGGCGTGCTGGATCTGCCCAGGGTGGCGCGAGGCGACTACGTGCTCACGGTCGGCGGCGCTGGCGACCAGGCTGGACCCTTCGATCTGGCCCTGAGGCGGGTGCCCGTGATCGATCCGCCCGCCAACGATCGCTGCGGCGACGGCGCGGCGCTCACCCTCGGGCCGGCGACCGTCACCGTCCAGGGCTCCACCGAGGGGGCTTCGCCGTCCGGCGGCGCGCTCTGCGATCCTCTCTCGCCCGACGTGTTCTACTCGTTCACCGTCGACCGGCCGTCCCGCCTCGTCGCCGAGGTCCGGGGCAGCGCCCCGTTGAGCCTCTCCCTCGTGGACGCGGGCTGCGCGCCCGAGTCGCCGTGCCCGGCCCCCGGCACCACCCAGCGCCTCGATCGGCAGGTGAGCGCGGGGACGCATCAGCTCCGCGTCGCTTCCACCACCGGCGTCGCGGCGACCTTCACGCTGCGCGCCACGCTGCCGGCCGTGGTCGCGAACGATCGCTGCGATGACGCGACCTCGCTCGCGATCCCGCAGACGGTGACCGGCGACACCACGTGGGCCACCAACACCCTCTCGTTCCCGCTCGCCCAGAGCTGCACGGGCTACTACACCGACGGAAACGACGTCTTCTACTCCGTGAACCTCACGGCAGGGCGGACCTTCACCGCGACTCTCACGCCAAGTGCGGGATACGACCCGGCACTCTACGTGGTCGGCTCCTGCGCCGCGCCGCAGTGCCTGGCGGGCGTCGACGTTCCCGGCGCCGGCGTCCCAGAGACGCTGCGCTTCACTCCCACCGCCACCGGCACCTACCACCTGGTTGTAAGCGGCGCGGCCGGCGGCGGCCCCTTCACCCTCCACGTGGAGTAGGTTCCAGGCGCGGAAGAGGGAGCGAGGGTTTACGAGCCCTCGCTCTCCATGATCCCCGGGTGGAGCGTACGCTCTTGCCGGATCGCCTCCTGAACGGAGCGCTCGAGCCTCCGAATCTCGTCGTCGTCGAGCTCGGAGAACGTGGATCGCTTCGTGTTGGAGAGACGACCGCCGTTCTGCATGCAGAGGCGAACGAAGAGGGTAGCCCTTCGATCCGGCATGTCGACGATCTCGCGAACGCCGGCGAGGGCCCGGTCGAAGACCGCGACGTAACCCAGCTCCTCGGCGAGGTCGTGCCGAACCGTGTCGACTACGCGGTCGTACAGGTACTCGGCGAGCGCGGTGGCGTCAAAATACCGATAGAGGTGGGCGGTCTCGTTCTCGACCACCAGCTCGGTCTCGTCGTCGAAGTGCCAGTCGATGAACTCGAAGAGCGGCTTCGAGAAGCTCTCGAGCGCTTCGTCGTAGAGATGCCGGCTCCGAACGATCGACGCGGAGACGGGAAAGACGATGCCGGGCGGGCTGAATCCGCGGCGAGCGAGGACGCTGTGGATGAGGAATCGGTGAAGGCGCCCGTTTCCGTCTTCGAAGGGATGGATGAACACGAAGGCGAAGGCGATCGCCGCCGCCGCGATAACCGGGTCGACATCGGACCCGATCAGCCGCTGCGCCATCGCCATCCAGGCGGTAATGAGCTGCGGGACATCCCCGGGCCTGGGGCAGATGAAGTGGAGCTTTTCGCGGTAACCGCTGATCGTCTCTCCCACGAAGTTCTGGTGGTCCCGCCAGTCCAGGGATGCATACCGGGACTCCACGATCTGGCGCTGCAGGTCGACGAACGAGGCCTTGTCGCCAAGGTCGAAATTGGGAGCGTCACGGAGAGAGGCGACGAATCGCTCCGCACGGTTCGGGCTCGGGCTCTCCCCCTCGATCGCGAACGAGGACCGGGTCTCTTTTGTGTATAAATAGCTTACTGCGCGTGACAGGGTCGTCTGGTCGAAGCCCGCGACGAGGCGTTTGGCCTCCTCGTCCGTCCGGGCCGCCGCATGCTCGGCGAGCCGAGCGGTCCGCCGAACGGACACGCACATCCCGGCACCACCGAGCAGGTTGTCGATCACCCGATGGCGGGGGGAGTTGCGCCTCTCGGCCACGAATTCGAGGTCGGGATTCAGCGCGGGAACGTAACTCCCCGCCGAAACGTCATCGAGCTCCAACCTCGTCCCGGTGAGGGTTTCGTATAGGAACCACGCTCTCCGGCTGTAGGCTCCAGTCGGCTCGCTCCGGACCCACGCCTCGATCTCCGCGGGATCGATCTTGCGAAAGGCTGCCGCCAGCACGCGAAGGTCGAGAGGCTCGTAGCGGAGCGCGAATCGGAGGTCGTCGGCATTGGATCCGTCGGTTTGGTAGCTCCGCGGATACCACTCGACCGTCCGCCCGTCCGGGAAGACCTCGGTTCGGCGCGTGCCCGCGATCGAGTAGCTCTCGACGGCCGGGGGGGAACCCGAAGCTCGAGGCGGCGGAGGAGCGCCGCCTGTCCCATCGGGACGTTAGTGAGCTTGTCCAAGTGCCACCTCGGTGCAGAATCGATGACTCACGATCAGAAACGATGAGAATAACCTGATCTGGAGAAAATTCGATGAGATCTAAGGCGGGTCGATCGGCCGGCCCCTCGATAGGGGGGCGAGCCTACTTGGGACGGAGCTGCGAAAGAGATTAGCCGGTCTTTCTCGGGACGGAATCGATGACTGGGATGGAAAAATGAAGATGGAAGCGGCTCCAGGAACTGAATCGATGACCGGAGTGGAGGCGCGATGACGAAGGCGCCCTTCGGTGCGGAATCGATGACCGGGGTGGGAAATCGATGACGAACGCGGCCTTTGGTGCGGAATCGATGACCGGGGTGGGAAATCGATGACGAACGCGGCCTTTGGTACGGAATCGATGACCGAGCGATCGATCGTTCAGCCGCCGAGGTAGGCGCGGCGGACGTCGGGGGAGGCGAGGAGGTCGCTGCCTCCGCCCTCCATGACGATGCGGCCGGTCTCGAGGACGTAGGCGCGGTTGGCGAGCTGCAGGGCCTTGGCGGCGTTCTGCTCGACCAGCAGCATCGCCACGCCGTCCGCGTTCACGCCGCGGAGGATGTCGAAGATCTGCTCCACGATCCGGGGGGCGAGGCCGAGGGAGGGCTCGTCGAGGAGGAGGAGCCCGGGGCGGCTCATCAGGGCCCGGGCGATGGCGAGCATCTGCTGCTCGCCGCCGGAGAGGGTGCCGGCGACCTGTGCGCGCCGCTCCCGCAGGCGGGGGAAGAGCGCGAAGGAGCGCTCGAGGTCCGCCTCGATGCCCGACGGATCGCGACGCAGGAACGCGCCCATCCGGAGGTTCTCGGTGACCGTGAGGTTGAGGAAGATCCCCCGTCCCTCGGGCGCGTGGGCGAGGCCCTTCGGCACGAGCTCGTGGGCCTTCCGGCCGGTGACCTCCTCGCTGCGGAGCCTGATGCTCCCGGACGACGGCGCGATCATGCCGGAGATGGCGCGGAGCGTGGTGCTCTTGCCCGCGCCGTTAGCGCCGATGAGAGCGACGATCTCCCCGGGGCGGACCTCGAGCGAGACGCCGTGGAGTGCCCGGATCGCGCCGTATGAAACGTGCAGCCCGTCGACTCGGAGCAGGGCAGCGTCAAGGTGGCTCATGGGCGTGCCTCCTGGAGCGGCCCGTGGGCGTCGCCGTCCTGCGTGCCCAGATAGGCCTCGATCACCCGCGGGTCGCGGCGCACGGCCTCGGGCGAACCGTGGGCGATCTGCACGCCGTGGTCGAGGACGCAGAGGCGCTCACACACGCCCATCACCAGCCTCATGTCGTGCTCGATGACCACGATCGCCACGCCGAGCTCGTCGCGGATCCTTCGGATCAGCGCCATGAGCTCGACCTTCTCGCTGGCGTTCATGCCGGCGGCAGGCTCGTCGAGGAGCAGGCAGCGTGGCCCCGTCGCGAGGGCCCGCGCGATCTCCAGGCGCCGCTGCTCGCCGTAGGGGAGGTTGCGCGCGAGCTCGTGCCGCTTGTGCAGCAGCCCCATCCGCTCGAGGCTCTCCTCGGCGCGGGCGAGGATCTCGGCCTCCTCCCGCGCGCTCCGGACCCCGGCGACGACGCTGCCGAGCCATGAGATCCGCGAGCGGTGGTGGCAGGCGATCCGCACGTTGTCGAGGACGCTGAGCTCCTTGAAGAGGCGGATGTTCTGGAAGGTGCGGGCGAGGCCCCTGGACGCGATCCGATGGGGGCGGAGGCCGCTCACCACCTCGCCGCCCAGCGCGACCTCGCCGCTGGTGGGGCGGTACACGCCGGTGAGGACGTTGAAGGCCGTGGTCTTGCCGGCGCCGTTGGGACCGATCAGGCCCACGAGCTCGCCGGGCGCCACCGCGAGCTCGAAGTCGCAGAGGGCCTTCAAGCCGCCGAAGGTGATCGAGACCTTCCGTGCGTGGAGGATCGGCGCGCCGCTCATGTGGCCTCCGGCGGCGCTCGGCGCCGAGCCCGGCGCTCCCAGAGCTCCCGGCTCCCCAGGAGGCCCCGCGGACGCAACAGCATCAGGAGCACGAGCATGGCCGAGTAGATCACCATGCGGAAGTCGAGGCCGGTGTAGTCCTGGAGCGGGCGCAGCGCCTCGGGGAGGATCGTGAGGAGGACCGCGGCGATCACAGCGCCGGAGATCGATCCGAGCCCGCCGAGGACCACCATCGCCACCACCTCGATCGATTTGAGGAAGGTGAAGTCCCTGGGCGAGAGGAGCTGGAGGTAGTGGCCGAGGAGCGAGCCCGCCACGCCGGCGAAAAACGACGAGACGACGAAGGCCCGCACCTTGTAACCGGTGGTGTCGACGCCCATCGCTTCCGCGGCGACCTCGTCCTCGCGCACGGCGAGGAGTGCTCGCCCGTGGGTGGAGGCGCGCAGCCGCTTCGACCACAGGACCACCACGAAGATCCAGAGGAGGATCCAGAAGAGCGTGGCGGAAGGCGGGATGCCGAGGAGGCCGGTGGAGCCGCCGACCACCTGCATGTTCTCGATCAGCACCCGGATGATCTCCCCGAACCCCAGGGTGACGATCGCGAGGTAGTCGCCGCGCAGCCGCAGGGAGGGCAGGCCCACCAGGAGGCCGGCGAGCCCCGCCGCCGCGCCGCCAGCAAGTGTGGCGACGAAGAAGAGCAGGCCATCCGAGAGCGCCGCCGGCAGGAAGGCGAGCTGCCAGCGGCTGCCGACCGCCAGGGTGATCGAGGCGGCGACGTAGCCACCGACCGCCATGAAGCCGGCGTGGCCCAGCGAGAACTGACCGGTGAAGCCGTTGACGATGTTGAGGCTGACGGCGAGCACCACGTTGATGCCCGCGAGGCCGGCCACGTACACCAGGTACGAGTCGTTGGTGCCGGGGAGGAGCCACGCGAGGAGGGCGATGGCCGGCACCCCCACCAGCGCGGGGAGGGCGCTCCGCATCCGGATCGCCAGGGCGTCGTTTCCCGGCGGGAGCTCGGCGGTGGCGGAGCCGTCCGGAATTCCGTGGGCCTCCATTTTCAGACCTTCTCCGTCGCGACCCGGCCGAAGAGGCCGGAGGGCTTCACGAGGAGCACGAAGATCAGGATCCCGAAGGCCACGGCGTCGCGGTAGCTCGAGGTGCCGTAGCCGACCACCAGCGCCTCGATGAGGCCGATGAGGATCCCGCCGGCCATGGCGCCCTTGAGGTTGCCGATGCCGCCCAGCACGGCGGCGACGAAGGCCTTGAGGCCGAGCATCACGCCCATCATTGGCTCGATCCGCGGGTAGCTCATGCCCACCAGGATCCCGGCGGCGGCGGCGAGGGCCGAGCCGAGGACGAAGGTGAAGGCGATCACGCGGTCGGGGTTGATCCCCATCAGCGAGGCGACGCGGGAGTCGAAGGAGACGGCGCGCATGGCGGTGCCGAGCCTGGAGTGGAAGATCAGCCGGTGCAGGGCCGCCATCAAGGCGAGGGCGGAGACGAAGCTCACCGCCTGCAGCCGGGTGATCGACACGCCGCCGAGCTCCACGAGAGGGCCGTTGGGGAGCAGGGTGGGGAAGAACTGCGGCGAGGGCCCCATGAACCAGGGCAGCTGGCCCACCGCCTGGATCAGCATCGAGACGCCGATGGCGGTGATCAGCGCGTTGAGGCGGGGCTTGTCGCGCAGGGGGCGATAGGCGAGCCGCTCGATCGCGAGGCCCACGCCGGCGCAGAACGCCATCGAGAGCACGAGGATCGCGAGGAAGCGGGGCTCCTCGCGGAAGGCCGGGAGCCAGCGCGCCGAGTAGAAGCCGCCGAAGGCGCCGAGCATGAAGACCTCGGCGTGGGCGAAGTTGATGAGCTGCAGCACGCCGTAGACCATGGTGTAGCCCAGGGCGATCAGCGCGTAGACCGAGCCGAGCGACAGCCCGTTCACCAGGTGCTGGAGTAGCTCGCTCATCGGGGCGGGAGGCTCCGCACGGACGGACCGGTCGCGACGATGCGTCCGCTCACGGCGTCACGGTCCCCGCGTAGACCCACTTCTGGCCCTTGATCGCCACGATCACGGCCGGCTTCATCGCGTTCCGTTCGGAGTCGATCGTGATCGTGCCGGTGATGCCCGGAAAGTCCTTGGTCGCCGCGAGGGCGTCGCGGAGGGCAGCACCCTCGGTGCTGCTCGCGCGCCGCGCCGCGTCCGCCGCGAGGTAGATCGCTTCGTAGGCCAGGGCGCTCATGGCGTCGGAGACCATGCCGAACTTGGCCTGGTAGGTCTTGAGGAACTTCTGGATCCGCGGGTCGGGGTTGTCCAGGGAGTAGTGGTTCGAGAAGTACGAGCCGTCGAGGGCGTCGCCGGCGATCTCCGTGAGCTTGCCCGAGTCCCAGCCGTCGCCGCCGAGGAGCGGCACCGTGATGCCGAGCTCTCGCGCCTGCCGGGCGATGAGGCCCACGTCGGTGTAGTAGCCGGGGACGTAGATCGCCTCCGGGTTCGTCGCACGGATCGCCGTGAGCTGGGCCTTGAAGTCGATGTCGCCCGCCGAGAAGCTCTGGTCCACGAGGATCTGGCCACCCGACTTCTCGAAGGCCTCGACGAAGAAGTTCGCGAGGCCCACCGAGTAGTCGTTGCGCACGTCGCGGAGCACCGCGACCTTGCTCGCCTTCAGCGTGTCGCGGGCGAAGCGGGCCATCACCGCGCCCTGGAAGGGATCGATGAAGCAGGTGCGGAAGACGTAGTCCTTGTCCTCGGTCACCTTCGGGTTGGTGGACGCGTGGGTGAGCATCGGCACCTTCTTGCCCTGAGCGATCGGCGCCATCGCCAGCGAGCGCGCCGACGCCACCTCGCCGAAGAGGAGGTGGACCTTGTCCTGGACGATGAGGCGGGTGGCGGCCGCCGCGGCCTCGGTGGGCTTGCCCTGATCGTCGTAGGTGATGACGCGGATCTTCTTCCCGTTGATCCCGCCCGCCTCGTTGATCTCCTGCACCGCGAGGAGGACCCCGTTGTGGGTCGACGTCCCGAAGGTCGCCTCCTGGCCGGTGAGGCTGCTCACCTCGCCGATGAGGAACTCGCCCGACGGCGAGGATCCCGACGCCTTCGCCGCGCCCTCCGGTGTTCCCTGTTCCTTGGCTTTACATCCAGTAAGCAGCGCGAACACGGAAGCCGCGAGCACGGCAACGCGAATGAGAGGCCGGGAACCCTGCATGAGGTGCTCCTCCAGACGGGATGCGATATTGAACAACGCCGGATTCGCGTGCGTCAACAGCCGGCGTTCACGGCGTGACGATTCGGACGAGGCCATGTGCGGTTGACACCCGTGCGCCCTGCGGGCTACGCCTTCCCCGACATGGCACCGTTGCTGCTCATCGTGGACGACAATCGGGAGCTTGCGGATCTCCTCGCGCAGATCTTCGAGGAAGCCGGCTACCGCACCAAGACCTGCTACCGCGGCAAGGCCGCGCTGGACGCGATCGCCGCCGAGACGCCGGCGGTCGCCGTGGTGGACATCCTCCTCCCCGACCTCGTCGGGCACGAGGTGGCGAAGGTCCTCGCCGCCAAGAAGGTCCCCTTCCTCTTCGTGACCGGCGTCTTCAAGGGCGCCAAGCACTCTCTCGAAGGCCGATCGCGCCACGGCGCTTCGGGCTGGTTCGAGAAGCCCTTCGAGGCCTCGAAGCTCCTCGAGGCGGTCCGCGAGATCGTCCCTGCGCCCAAGGCGCGGCCGCGGCAGCCCGAGTTCGAGGTCGAGCTCGACATCGACGTGGACGAGCGCGAATACACTCCGATCGCGGCGCTGGAGCTGACCGGGCGAATCTCCGTCAGCGGGCCCTCGGTGAAGGCCGTTCTCACGGGAGAGGACGTCCAGCTCCGCGCTCCCCCGGCGCCGCCGCCGCTGCTCCGTGCGCCGCCCCTCCTCCGCCGCGAGGAGGTGAGCCCCGACGGCCGGAGCCGCACGGGCGACCTCGCCGACAACCTTCCCCAGCTCTTCACCGCGTTCTGGCAGCTCCAGGAGACGGGAGAGCTCGGCCTGCAGCGTGGGAAGGTGAAGAAGGTCATCTACTTCGAGAAGGGGCAGCCGGTCTTCGCCCTCTCGAACCTCGCGGCCGATCGCTTCGGCACCTTCCTCATGCGGGTGGGCAAGATCGACGAGGCCCAGCTCACGCGCGCCACCACCGAGGCCGCCGCCCGGAAGAGGCGCACCGGCGACATCCTGATCGAGATGGGCCTGCTGCAGGACGCCGAGCGGATGTACTACGTCGCACAGCAGGTGAAGTCGATCCTCTACTCGGTCTTCGCGTGGCGGGAGGGGAGCTACACCATGAGCTTCCAGGCCAAGGCCCGGCACGAGCCGATCCGCCTCGGGATCCACCCGGCCCAGCTCATCTCCCGCGGGATCAAGAAGCTCTACACGCCCGAACGATTGCAGCGCCTCCTGGCCCTCGAGGAACGTCTCGTCGAGGCGAAGGATCCCGCCTACCGGCGCGAGGACCTCGAGCTCGACCCCTGGGAGGCGAACCTCCTCTCGCGGATCGACGGCCATCGCACGGTGGCGGAGCTCGTGGCCCGCGCAGAGAAGCCGTCCGAGATGGCCATCTCCACCCTGGTCACGCTCCTCTCCCTCAAGGTCGTCGAGAAGCGAGGTTAGGCAGATCGCTCGGTAGGATCGCGGCCGGGAGTCAGGGGGGCCGCTCCCGCCAGCGCCTCGACCCGGCGCACCAGCTCGCGGTGGGCGTCGCAGCCCAGGAGCTCGAGGGACGGCCGCGGATCCTTCGGCCTCGCGAAGCGCGCGACGAGGGTGTCCACCCGGCGCCCGGCCTGTTCCAGGCGATCGCGCGAAACGTCGCCGCGCTCCACCGCCGCGATCAGCGCGTCGATCGCCCGGTGCTGGAGCGCCGGCTTGTGGCAGACGAGGAAGAGGTCCACGCCGGCATTCACGCCGCGAACCACCGCATCCTCGATCCCGAAGTGATCGGCGATCGCCTTCATCTCCAGATCGTCCGAGATCACCACGCCGTCGAAGCCGAGGCGGTCGCGGAGGATCCCGTCGAGGGAGGGCCGGCTCATCGTGGCGGGGAAGGCCGGATCCAGGGCCTCGAAGATCACGTGGGCGGTCATGATCGAGGCGACGCCGGCGCGGATGGCGGCGGCGAAGGGCTGGAGCTCCACCGCCTCCAGGCGAGGGAGGGCGTGGGGCAGCCGGGGGAGCTCCAGGTGGCTGTCCTGCGCCGTGTCGCCGTGGCCGGGGAAGTGCTTGCCGCAGGCCGCGACACCAGCGCCCTGGAGGCCGTCGATCATCGCCGCGCCGAGCCGCGCCACCGCCGCGGGATCCCGGGAGAACGACCGATCGCCGATCACCGGGTTGTCCGGGTTCGTGTCGACGTCGAGCACGGGCGCGAAGTCGAGGTCGATCCCCAGCACCCGGAGCTCGGCTCCCATGGCGGCGCCGAGCGCACGCGCCATCCCTTCGGCGCCAGCGTCGCCCACCACGCGCATGGCCGGGATCGGCGTGAACGGCTCGCGAAGCCGCATCACCCGCCCGCCCTCCTGATCCATCGAGGTCAGGAAGGGCCTGCCCGCGCGGGCCTGGAGCTCGGCGGTCAGCGCCGCGACCTGGGCGGGCGACTCCACGTTGCGCTTGAAGAGGATCGCGCCGGCGACGCCCCGGCGCTGGAGCTCGGTGAGCTCCGCCGGCACGCCCTCCAGGCCCTGGAATCCCACGCAGAACAGCTTCGCCGCCGCCTTCTCGAGCTCGCTCATGCGGGGCAGCCTACCGCCTTCGCCGAACCAGCGTCGATCGATCCTGGGCTGTCCGATTAGAGGTAGAGCAAGTCCGCCAGCGGGATGGAGAAGAAGAAGCGGGTGCCCCCGCCGGGCCGCGGCGACACGCCGATCTTCCCGCCGTGGAGCTCGACCAGGAGCTTCGCGATGAAGAGGCCCAGGCCCAGGCCGTCGCCCGTCGACTTCCGTCCCCGGTAGAGCCGGTCGAAGACCAGGAGCTCCTCGTCGGGGCCGATCCCTTCGCCCCGATCGTCCACCTCCACCACGGCGTAGCCCTTCTCGGCCCGGGCCACGATCCGAACGGGCTGGTCGGTGGACGAGTAACGGAGCGCGTTGGAGACCAGGTTCCCCAGCACCTGCTCGATGCGCAGGGGATCGTGCTCGACATCGAGCGGCCCGTGGAGATCCAGCTCGATGAGCCGCCCGCCCGCGAGCTCGCGACGCTTGCGCTCGACGTAGTCCCGGATCGGCGCGCAGAGATCGCGGCGCTCGAGCCGAAGCTCGATCCGGCCGGTCTCGAGGCGCTCGGTGTCGAGCATGTCGTTGATCAGCCGGTGCATGCGCTGCAGCGCATCGAGGGCGCTCTCGATCATCACGCCGGCCTTCGGATCGTCGAGGCCGCGCCGGGCGGCGAGCTGGAGGTAGGTCTTCGCCGCGGTCAGGGGCGTCTTCAGCTCGTGCCCCGCCACGTTGATGAACTCGTCCTTCGCGCGCTCGGCCTTGCGCAGATCCGTGACGTCGAAGGCGGTGAGGAGCATGGCCGCCACGCCGTTCTGGGTGCGGACCGGGCCGCCGAGGATCACGCAGTCGCGCCGCTCGCCCAGGAGCCGATCGCGAACGCTCCCGCGGAGCTCGATCGACTCGCCGGCGAGGCCGCGCTCGATGCAGATCCCGGACGAGTCGATCCGCCGGCCGTGATCGTCCTCGATCTCCACGGCGTCGGCGATCGCCTGCATGTCCATGCCGAGGGCGAGGCCCAGGCGGGTGCGGGCGCGGTTGTTGATCCGCACCGCCTCGCCGCCCTCCGAGAGGAGGAGCACCGGGAAGGGGATCTGCTCGAGCATCTGATCCGCGAGGGAGCCGAGCTCCATCGCGCGGACCTCCGAGGTCGAGTCGTAGGCGTGGACGACCACGAAGCGGTCCATCGGCGTGGCGACGCCGGTGAGCCAGCGGTCCCCCGGCGATGAGCGGTTGTGGAGCTGAGAGAAGGGCTGCGGGCGTCCCGAGGCCCGGGCGCGCTGCAGGTAGGGAATGAGCTCCCTGCAGGCGAGGAAATCGCCCAAGGACCCACCTTCCACGGCAGCGAAGGTCTGGCGAAGGCAGGAGAGGAAGCGCGCGTTCATCCAGCGGACGCGGAGCTCCTCGCCCTCCAGGACGGCGGCGTAGTTGGGCGAGGCCGCGAAGAGCGAGATGACCGTCGAAAGGGTCGCAGGAGCGGGCACGGGGGAGGCGTACATGTGCGTTCCTTGGGGCGTGTGCCTCGCCCGGAGACTCACACGGTCCCGGTCGTCGACGTCGTTCCACCGAAGCGCGCAGACTTTGCACCGGACGGCAACCGATCACAAACGGCACTTGAGACACGGCGGTCAGCCAGTGTTCGGCCGCAGACGATTGCAGTTACGACCTTCGGATCAGCCAGCCTTCCGCGGCGAACGCGACCACGGCCAAGGCCGCGAGAAGACTCCAGAATGGCGTCTCCTGCCGGCGCCGGGACCGGGGCGACTCCTCCACCTGGAGACGATCGCCGCCGAACCAGGCCTCCAGCTCCCGTGGCTCGAGACGTCTCATGTCGGACGCTATCGGATCGGGATGCGCGGCGAAGGCGAGCTCCTGTGCCTCGGAGCCGTCGGCCCGGAGGACGCGGTAGAGACCCGGGCGGTCGATGCCCGTGGCCTGCCCGCCCTCGATCGGCCGCTCCTTGCCGTCGGGCCCTCGCGCCGAGGCGAGCTGCACGCCCTCCGGCGCGACCAGCGGCTGCGCTTCGCCGACCCGGAGCGCCCGGGGCCGGTGCTCCTCCAGGGTCCTGGAGAGGTAGGCCGCCGTCTGTTGGATCGTGGGCAGGAAGCTCGTCTGGATCGCCCAGTCGCTCCAGTCGCGATCCACCGTGGAGGTGAAGAGGAGGATCCGCCCCTTGCCGCGCATCCCCTCCACGAGGGCCGGAGCGCCGTCGTCGAACGAAGCGAGGATCCCCTCCGCCGGGCCGGGCTGGAGGAGGAAGTAGCGGGAGGTACGGGCGCCGAGGAAGGCCTCCTGCGCCGCTCCCGAGAAGATCCGCAGGATCGGGTGGGAGGTGTCGAGGCCGGCGAAGCTCGCGGGCCGGCCCTCCTTCCCGGGCTGCGCGGCGGTCTTCACCAGGTGGAGCTGCCGCGGCAGCACGTCCGCGAGCACGGCGTTGTAGGCGTCGGCGTCCACGTTGTCGCCGACCGAGACGAAGAGGCCGCCGCCGCTCTCCACGAAGTCCGCGATGCGCCGGGCGATCGCAGGATCCGGCGCGCGCACGTTCAGGAGCAGCAGGAGGTCGAAGCCGTCGAGGTCGCGGGCCGGGAGGCTCTCCGCGTCCACGGTGGTCACCTGCAGGGGCGAGGCGCCGCCGGTCCGAAGCGCGGCCTCCACGAAGAAGGCTTCGTCGCGGTAGCGCACCGGGGATGGATCGCCGTCCACCACCAGCGCTCGCAGGTCCCGGGGGATCGGCAGCGAGAAGGCCCTCTCGTCGTCGGCAGCGAGGGCGTCGCCCCCGATCCGCAAGGCGCCGGTGACCGCCCCGGCCTGGGGGAAGCGGTAGACCAGCTTCTTGGTCGCGGCGCCGCCAGCGGGGATCTCCAGGAAGCCCTTGGCCACGACCTCGTCCCCGACCACGAGCTCCACGGCGAGATCGGAGGCCGGTTCGCTGGCGAAGTTGCGGACCGTGACCGCGAAGGCCCGGCCGCGGGGGCCGATCTCCGGCGCCGCCGCGATCGCGAGGTCGACGATGGCGCGGTTCGGCAGCTCCCGGCCCCTGGCGGCGTCCTCGATCACCACGTCCGGACGGACCTCCCCCGCCTCGGTGGGCACGGAGGGCGAGGGGCCGTCGAGCCTCCACAAGGCGGCGGCGAGGTTGGTGGCCACGTGGATCCGCTTGCCGGCGAGGGGAGAGTCCCCGAGCGCACGGGCGGCGGCGTGGACACACGCCGTGAGGTCGGCCGGGAGGAAGGTCGGCCGCGCCTCGTCCAGCGCGCGACGGGCTGCGGCACGGTCGAAGCTGGGGGACGCCGCTTGAGCCGCGCCGCCGTCGCAGACGAGCACGGTCACCGGCTCCTCCGCCGAGAGGCTCGAGAGCACGTCGCGGAGGTCGTCGCGGGCCTTGTCGAAGAGGGTGGAGCGCCCGTCGCGCCAGCCCATCGACATCGAGGCGTCGAGGACCAGGGCCGTCGCCGCGGGGCCCTTCGCCGCAGCGGCGGCGAGCTCTCCGTCGCGGGCGAGCTGCGGGCGCGCGAGGGCCAGGGGAAGGAAGAGCAGCAGCAGGGTCCGGGCAGCGAGCAGCAGGAGCCGGCGGAGCCGCAGGCGCCTGGCGCTGCGCTCGCGGGAGCGGCGCACCAGCTCGATCGCCGGAAACGGATGGGGCCGCGGCCTGCGCCGCTGGAGCAGGTGGATCGCGACCGGGATCGCGGCGGCCAGGGCGCCCCATGCCAGGGCCGGATTGGCGAAGGTGATCCCCACGCTAGCTCTCCCGCTTCCCGAGCCATCGGAGGAGGGCGCGGTCCATCGGCGCGTCGGTGCGGACGAGCTCGTACTCCACGTCCGCCCCGCGGCAAGCCGTGCGCACCCGATCGCGGAAGCGCTCCATCTCCTCCAGGTAGGAGTCGCGGATCGACCGCGGATCCACCTCCAGCGCCTCCTCGCCCTCCATGCCCTCGAAGCGCGTCGCGTCCTCGAAGGGGAACTCCAGTTCGTGGGGATCCAGCAGGTGGAAGACCGTCACCTCGTTCTTCATCCGCCGGAGGTCGGCGATCCGCTCCACCGCGCCAGGCTGGAAGTCGAGGAGGTCGGAGAAGAAGAGGATCGCCGCGCGCCGCCGCGCCCGCTCCGCCACCCACTCCGCCGCCGCGGCGAGATCCGTCGTGCCCTTGCCCTCCAGGCCCTCGAGGCGAGAGAGGATCGCCGGGAAGTGCCCCAGCGCCGCACGAGGCGGCAGGTAGCGCGCCTCCTTCCCTGCAGCG
Organism: Vulgatibacter incomptus; assembly: GCF_001263175.1. Classification (GTDB taxonomy): domain Bacteria; phylum Myxococcota; class Myxococcia; order Myxococcales; family Vulgatibacteraceae; genus Vulgatibacter; species Vulgatibacter incomptus. The sequence continues at coordinate 4,036,038 of NZ_CP012332.1, forward strand.
ACCACGAGGCCGACGGCGTCCTGCTGGCGCACCAGCAGGTACGCGAGGGAGGCCGCGAGGGTGGAAGCGTACTCGAGCTTCGAGAGCCCCCCGCCGCCGCGGTAGGCCATCGACGCCGAGGCGTCCACCACCAGGAACGCGCGCAGGTTCGTCTCGTGCTCGAACTGCTTCACGTAGTAGCGGTCGACCTTGCCGTACGCCTTCCAGTCGAGGTGGCGCAGCTCGTCGCCAGGCGCGTACTCCTTGTGCTCGGCGAACTCCACGCTCTGCCCCTGGTGCGGCGAGCGGTGAAGGCCCGAGAGCAGGCCCTCCACCACCGTGCGCGCCCGGAGCTGCGTGGTCCCCAGCTTCGCGAGGAGCTTCGGATCGAGGAGGCTGGCGCCCAAGCTACTTCGCCTCGGCCAACAGGCGGTCCACGATCTGCGCGCTCGTCACGCCCTCCGCCTCCGCCGTGAAGTTCGCGAGGAGGCGGTGGCGCAGCACCGGCCGCGCCAGGGCGCGCACGTCCTCGCGCTCGGCGGCGTAGCGGCCGTGCAGCACCGCCCGGGCCTTCGCCGCCAGCACCAGGTACTGCGAGGCCCGAGGCCCGGCGCCCCACGAGAGGTAGTTGCGCACGTAGTCCGGCGCGTCCTCGCTCGAGGGGCGGCTCTTTCGCACCAGCGAGACCGCGTAGCGGACCGTGTCCTCCGCCACCGGCACCCGCAGCACCAGCTCCTGGAGGGCGAGGATCTCCTCGGGCCCGAGCACCTTGCGCGTCGGCTCCTTCGCCGCGCCGGTGGTCCGGGTCACCACCTGGATCTCCTCCTCCTCGGTGGGGTAGCCCACGTCCACCATGAACATGAAGCGGTCGAGCTGGGCCTCGGGGAGCGGATACGTCCCCTCCTGCTCGATGGGGTTCTGGGTGGCGAAGACGAGGAAGGGCGGCTCCAGCGGGTAGGTCCTGCCGCCCGCCGTCACCCGATGCTCCTGCATCGCCTGGAGGAGCGCCGCCTGGGTCTTCGGCGGCGTGCGGTTGATCTCGTCCGCCAGCACGATGTTCGCGAAGAGCGGCCCCTTCACGAAGCGCAGCTCGCGGCGGCCCGTGGTGCGGTCCTCCTCGAGGATGTCCGTGCCGGTGATGTCCGACGGCATCAGATCCGGCGTGAACTGCACCCGGTTGAACGAGAGCTCCAGCACCTCGGCGAGAGTGGAGATCAGCAGCGTCTTCGCCAGGCCGGGCACGCCCACGAAGAGGCAGTGGCCGCGGGAGAAGAGGGAGACCAGGAGGTGCTCGATCACCTCCTGCTGGCCCACCACCCGCTTGGCGAGCTCGCCCAGGATCTGCTCGCGGGCACGGCCCAGCCGCTGCACCGCCTCGAGGTCCGTACCGTCCGTCCGAATTGCCAGATCGTTCATGAGGTTCCTACTCGTGGTGTCAGTCGTCCGTGCGGGCGCCGAGGAGGCCCATCGCGCGGGCCGTCCTCGTGGAGAGATCTTCGTCCTGGAGCTCCTTCGCCACCAGGTGCAGCCGCGCCTGCGCCTCGGGGTCGAAGGGGTTGACGGAGATCGCCGCTTCGAGGAACGCGCGCGCCTCCGCGTTCTTCCCGTCCTGCATCGAGGCCCGCGCGAGGTTGAGGTTGGTGAGGGGATCGGTCGGGTAGAGCCTGCGCGAGGCCTGGAGCACCCGCGTCGCCTTCTCGTTCTCCTTCAGCTCCAGGAGCGCGATCGCGTACTTGTTCGAGAGGCTGGGGAACTGCGCGCCCACCCGCGCCACCGCCTCCTCGTACTTGGCGGCGGCGGCCGCCGTCTTGCCGCGGGCGCGGAGCAGCTCGCCCAGGTGCGCCGCCCGGCGCGCCGGCGCGTCCTTGATCTGCCGAAACTCAGAGAGGTCCGTGAGGTCGCGGAAGCCCCCCTTCTCCGCGGCCTCCTTCGGGCTGGGCTCGTCCGGAGCGTCGTCCTTGAACTTCAGGTGGAGGCTCTCCATCGACGCCGCCTCCTTCGGATACGTGCGCCCGTCGAGCCAGGTCTTCCACGTGCTCTCGAAGCGGGGGAACGATCCGCCGAAGAGCTTGCCCACGGCGTCGCGATCGCTCGCGCCATCCCGCAGGGCCCCGAGGATCGAGGCGATGTTCTTTTGATCCTTTCCGTAGACGAACTCCATCGCCGAGAAGACCTCGGCGAAGGCGAGGGCCGCGTCTTCCGCCGTAGGCAGGAGCGCGATCGAGGGGTGCATCTTCTCGAAGGGGATCAGCTTCTTCGCCTTCACCGCGTCGCGGAGCAGCGCCTGCGAGGGGAGCTGGAGCGCCTGCCCGGGCTCGCCCCGCCAGGCGGTCTCGAGGAACTTGGCGATCCCCTCGTGGAGCCAGATCGGCGTGCGGTTCGCGGTCTTGCGGGTGACGATCAGGTGCACGAGCTCGTGGGAGAGGGTGTCGCGCCAGTCGTAGCCGCGGGCGAGGGCCTTCGGGCTCGTGATCATCAGCTTGTCGAACTTGCAGATCGCGATGGTACCGGTGGTCTTGATCGCCTCCAGGGAGAGGGTCGAGACCTGGGCGAGCTCGTTCGCGTCGGCCACCACCTCCACGCGGATCTTCGCGCCCTCGGGCCTGTAATCGACGATCTCACCGATGGCGGCGTACGCCTGCTCGAGGGTCTGGAGCGCCCAGGGCACGAGGATCTCGTCCTTGCCCGCCGGGTAGCGGAAGACGAAGTGCTCGCTCTCGGCCTCGATGTAGGCGTGGGTGATCCGCCCCGTGTCCCGCGCCACCTGGAGGAAGCTCCCGGGGCCGTCGGAGGCGCCCGCCTCCTCCAGGAGCCGCACTGCGCCGTCGTAGTCGCCCTGGTGGAGGAGCACGCGGCCGAGGAGGTGCGCGATCTTCGGCTCCGCGGGGTGCGCGCGGCGGAGCTCGTCGGCGAGGGCCCGGGCCGTCGGGAGATCCCAGGCCGCCAGCGCGTTCTCCGCCGAGACGAGGGCGCCCTGTGCCCACGCGGGGAGCGCGAGGGCGATCGCCACGATCGCGAATGCAGCCCGCAGCGCAGCGCGCGCGATCGTCGTCCGCCGCGCCTCGCGAGGCGCACCAAAAGCCGTACTCGCGAGAACCCGACTCACTTCACGATCTCCTGGTAGTAGTCGCGCACCGGATCCTGGAAGCCCTCCGGCGCATCCTTCTTCATTGCGTCCAGGATGTCCTTCCGGAACTCCTCCGGCGCCTTGTATTGGTCGGCGTTCGGGATCGCGACCTTCTCCTTGCCGTCGAACTGCCCGCGCCCGCCGCTCTTCCCGCCGTTGCCGGAGGCGAAGGGCACCGGAACGCCCGAGCCCCCGCCACCGGACTTCGAGGCGTTCTCCTTGGCCTGCTCCATCCCCGCCTTGAGCGCCTGGAGGTGCTCGCGCGCGCTTCGCTCCGACGCCAGCGCGCCGCCCGGATCGTGTCCCCGAAGCTTCGACTCCGCCTCGGCCATCGAGCGGCCGGCGCCCGACATCCGCTGCCGCGCCTCGTCGTCGAAGATCGGCGCCTGCTGCCCGATCTTCTGCGCCTGCCCCTGGAGCTGCTCCATCCGCTGGCCGAGCTCCGACTGCCGCTGGGCCAGCCGCCGGGCCCGCTCCTGCTGCTCGCCGCTCATCCGCTGCGAGGGGCTCGACACGAGCTGGTCCAGCTTCTCCTTCACCTCGCGCACCAGCGGCGTCGCCTGGCTCGCGTGGCCGTGCAGCTTGCCGAAGGCCTCCGCCTCCGAGGCCGCGAAGCGGTCGCGCATCGCCATCGCCAGCTCCTGCTCGAGCGACTGGGCATGGGCGAGGGCGCTGGCCGCGCTCTCCTGGGCCGCGTCGAAGTCCTTCGCCGCCAGGGCGTTCTGCAGATCCTCCAGCCGCTCGGTGGCGCCGCCCAGGTCGTCCACCATCCGGTAGGGCATCCGCGCCGCGGGGATCTTCGCCAGGTGCGCCCGCGCCTGCTCGATCTTCGCGCGCAGCTCGCCCAGCAGATCGCCGCCCTGCTGCCCGAGCTTCTGCCGCAGCGCATCGGCCTGCTCGCGCTTCAGGTTCTGCGTGGCCTTGGCGAGCTCGTCCTGATCGCGCTCCAGCTCGTTGAGATCCTTCTCGAACTTCTCCATGTCGTCGGCGAGCTGCTGCATTGCCGGGTCGTTCTCCACCTGCCCCTTGGTGGCGTCGTTGAGAGCGCGCGACATCTCGTCCAGGCGCTGGCCGAGCTTCTGGAGCTCCGACAGCGCCTCGTCCGTCTTGCCCTCCGCCATCAGCCGCTCGACCTCGTCGAGCTGGCTCATCATATCGCGCTCCTTCGAGAGCGCCTGCATCGCCTCGGCGTTCAGGTGCTCGTCCTGGATCCCCTTGCCCAGGCGCGACATGCGCTTCATCAGCTCCGCCATCCGGCCCTTGAGCCGCGAGAGCTCCTGGCGGATCGCCTCCTTCGCCTCGTCGCCGGGAGCGCCGCGGTACTGCTCGAGGAGGTTCGCGAGCTCCCGCCTTCCGGAGGCGAGCTCCTGCGAGAGCTCCTCGAGCTCCACCAGCCGCTGCCGGTCGAGGAGCGCCTCCAGGTAGAGGACGCCCTGTTCGAGCTCGCGCTGCTCGTCGCCCTCGGCGGCGTCGAGGCGCGGAAGGAGCGCGTCTCTGGCGCGGGGCGTGCTCTGCCGCGCCCGTCCGCGAAGCTCCCTCGTGGCGAGGCCCTTCGTCGCGAGCGTATTTCCAAGGTTCCGCACAGCGGCGAGGAGCTCCTGCGGCGCGAGCTCGTCCTCCGAGAGCGCCTTCGCCACGTCCTGCAGCGTCGACGTCACCTCGCGCACGCCGTCGTCCGCCGGCTGGCCGGCCTCCACCCGGGCCTCCGGCGCGACCTTCCGCGGCCCCTCGCGCGGCGTGATCCGATCGCCGAGCACGAGGATCATCTTCTCCCAGGCCTCCTCCACCTTCGCGATCAGCTCGCGCCGGTGCTCCGCCTCCGAGAAGATCTCGATCCGCTGCGTGCGGCTCTGGCCCCACTTGGGCCCGCTCACCGCGTCGTTGTCCTTCGCCCGCAGGTAGTAGGTGATCGCGTCTCCGGGGCGAACACCCAGGGTCGACATCTCCCACACATGGCTGCCGCCCGCCCGCGGCTTGGGCTCGGACCAGGATCCCACCGGGATCCGCTGCTCCTCGCCGCCGGCCACCTGGTAGACGAGCTCCACCGCGGCGACCCCGAAGTCGTCCTCGGCCTCGAAGCGCAGCTCCACCGAGTCACGCTCCGTCACCACGAGCTGCGCCACCGGCGCGTCGATCGAGATCGTCGGGATCCCGTCCTCCACCACGGTGATCGGGATCGCCGGGCCCGTGGCGAGGGTCCTGCCGCGCTCGTCCTCGAAGCGGAAGGCGTAGCTCCCGGACCCCTGCACCGCGAGGCGGCCGGAGAGCTGCCGGCCTCCCTCGACGTCGAGCGCGGTGGCGGCGCCGCCCGTCTCCAGCCACGCCTTCGCCACCTGGCGGTCCGCGCGGGTCTCGAGGTGCACCTCCGTGCCGCGAAGCGCCGTGATCTCGCCGTTCGTGCCCTGGACCGTCTTCGGCGGCAGGCCCGTGTAGCGCGGGTAGACGTAGGTGAGGGCGATGTCGCCGGTGATCGGCGAGACCTTCGGCGCGGGCGTGCCCTGGGTACCGGGGCCGAGGACCAGGGCGCGAAGGCCCGTCGACATCTGGGGCGACGCGACCAGCGCCAAGAGGAAGAAGAGCGCTCCGCCGCCGGCAGCGACACTGGCCGGTCGGAGTGAACGGAGCGGGAAGGCGGCGTTGGGCCCCACAAGGATCGTGCGGCGCGCTGCGTCGTCGATGTGCGCCCGGGCGAGGGTCTCCGAGAACGGGAGCCGGTCGCGCTCCGGCCGATTGCGCTCCTGCCGATTGCTGCCCGGCCGATTGCTGCCCGAAAGCGCCGCCGCGAGCTCGACCGCGGTGGTGAGGCCGGCGGCCCTGGGATCCCGATCCTCCAGCTCCCGGGCCAGCGCCGCGTCCGACCTGCCGCCGGCCCGCCGGCTGGCCACGATCGCCGCCGCGGCCACCACCGCGACCAGCGCGAAGCCCGCCACGCCCCGCACCGGGTCGCCCAAGCCGAAGCCCAGGGCGAGGGAGGCCAGGGCCACCACCGCCAGCGCCGCCAGGCCCCCGACGAGAGCGACCTCACCGCCGCGGACCAGCCAGGCGCGGCGCCTGAGCCGCGAGATCACGAGCGCGAGCGAGGCGGTCGAGACCGCCGGGTCCATCGCCTCTGGGTGAGGCTCCTGCGAGTGAGGCTCTCTCGGAGCATCGGACGGAAGGATCGGGTCGGTCATCGGGCGGGTGGACAGATTCGGGGAATGGTGCTCGGCGGCCGCTGGGCAACCGGGACCGGCCGCGGGCCATTCCCCCGCTCCCATGCCTCGGCTACGGCAGCGATCGTATCATCGAACACCTCGGAACTCCTGGACTTTCACGACGCCGGCTCCTTGCCGCGCCGCGCCGGGCCGTGCTAGCGTCGAACCGCTTTCCCCGGGGAATGAGCCGATCCCCCGAGGAGGGGCGTCCGGTGAATTTTCGGGGCGGACCCGCGTCCAACCCGATGTGACTGGTGCCGAGCTCATCTCCGCCGTGGCGAACCACCCGAGGGCTGCAAGAGGTCAGCTCCCTCGTGGTCTCGCGATCGGCGGCCTGGGTCCGGCCCGGTCGTTCGAGAGTCCGCGGACGCCCCATGCGCCTCGTTTTCCTCGTCACGCGACGGGACCGTTCGAATCCCGTCACCTAGCGGAGCCGAAAAGGTTGGAACTCGACGACCTGGCATTGGTGCGCCGCTACCAGGAGGGCGATCAACGTGCATTCAAGCTGCTGGTCGAGAAGTACCAGCGCAAGGTGTACGCCGTGGCGAACGCCATGGTGAAGGATCGCGAGGAAGCCCTCGACATCTCGCAGGAGGCCTTCGTCAAGGTCCACCGCAACCTCGCCCACTTCAAGGGCGAGTCCTCCTTCTATACGTGGCTCTACCGGATCACCCGGAACCTCGCGATCGACAAGCTCCGGGCCAAGCGCAACGAGGCGGTGGCGTTCGACGACGCGCTCGGCACCGAGGATCGCGCGGAGCCCGGCTTCATCGCGAGCGCGCTCGGGTCGAACCCCCAGAAGACCGCGCTGCGGCGGGAGCTGGCCGAGAAGCTGAACCACGCGCTCTCGCAGCTCCCGGAGAAGCACCGTGAGATCCTCGTCCTGCGGGAGGTCGAGGGCATGAGCTACGAGGATCTCGCCGAGACCCTCGAGATCCCGAAGGGCACGGTGATGAGCCGTCTCTTCCACGCCCGCTCGAAGATGCAGAAACTCCTCGAGGACTACCTCGGGGAAGACCGAATGGCGCTCGCCTCCGGCGAGGACGAAGGGTAGCGATGATGGAGCCACGAGATGATCTGGAGCTGCTCCTCTCGGCCTACGCCGACGGAGAGCTCTCGCCCCAGGATGCCGAGCGGATCGAGGCGCTCCTCGCCTCGGACGACGATCTCGGCGACCGGCTCGCCGACCACCGCGCCCTCTCTGCGGCGCTGCGGGGGATCGGGGAGGACGCCGCCGACGAGGTGGACTTCAGCGGCTTCGCCGACGCGGTGATGGCGCAGATCCCGCCGTACGTGCCGCCGCTCTCCGTCCGCCTCCGCCGCCTGGTCGCGCCCCTCCTCGACCAGGGCCGGTGGCGCTTCGCCCTCGGCGCTTGCGGAGCCGCCGCAGCGGCGCTGGCGATCACGCCGTTCGTCCTCGACCGCGATGCCGGCGTCGCGATCCCGCCCGGGCTGCTCTTCGCCGGCGACCCCTCCGCGGTCAACGTGATCTCCCTCGACGCACAGGGCGATCACGAGACCATGCTCTTCAAGACGTCCGGGGGGACCACCATCATCTTCGTGCAGGAAAGCCGATGACCCCTCTTCGCTCGCTCCTTGCCGCAGGCTTGCTCCTCTGCGCCTTCGCGCCGGCCAAGGTCCTCGCCGCACCTGCCGCGACGGTAGCGGTGGACGTGGTCCTCGCCAGCAAGCAGCCCGGTGACACCGACCCGCGGCTCGCGAAGTTCCGCACGCAGTTCGCCGACTTCGCCTACAAATCCTTCAAGCTCGTCGGCAGCCGGCTGATCACGGTGGAGGAGAAGCAGTCCACCCAGGTCGACCTCGCCGGCGACCACAAGCTCAGCGTCACCTTCACCAAGTTCGAGGCGAACGGCCGCGCCAAGCTCAAGCTGGCGGTGCCCGGCGTGATGGACACCACCATCTCCCTCGCCCGGGACGGCTCGGTGGTCGTGGGCGGCCCGGCGCTCAAGAGCGGCGACGGGGTGCTCTTCGTGCCGGTGACGCTGGTCGAGGTGAAGTAGGGGACAGAGCCCGGCTTCAGGTCGGGCTGGCCGAGGTGAGCGCGAGATCGCCGCGCCAGGCCGTCACTTGCGTCGAGACGCCGCCCGCTCCTCGGGCTTGCGCTTCCGCTTCTTCTCCTCCACGAGATCGAGATCGGCGTCCGGCCCGCCTTCCGCGCGGAGGCTGCCGCGCTTGCGCACGAATCGGTAGGCCACGAGCATCGTGCCGAACGAGAGCAGCTTGTTGTCGGTGAGCCCCAGCGGCACGAAGATCGCCTGGAGGTCCGCGAGCTCAGCCCGATCCTCCGGCGGAGGCAGCCCGTCCACAGTCGCGTTCCGGCGCGGCACCGCCACCCAAAGCGACGAGACGTCCGCGAGGTTGTGGGCGAAGGCCGCGAGCGCCGGCACGTCTGCCTTCGAGAGCGCGTAGATGATCGTCAGCGCCGCGTTCGGCACGGGAGCGCGGGCCGAGACGACGCGGCAGCCCGCGAGGCGCAGAGGGGCGGCCAGGAGAAAGATCTCCGGAGCCAGCGCCACCTTGCAGCCCGGGGCCACGCCGAGCTTGGGGACGAGCTCGCTCGGATCGCGATCGATCATCGCACCTCCCTACTTGGGGCGGACGCCGTGGAGAAGACTGAAGAAGAGCTCCGCCACCTCCGGCGGCGCGGTCGTGCCGAACTGCTCGAGGGTCCAGGCTGCGCCCCTGGTGGCGCGGATCTCGACCTTGTGATGGGTGCAGCCGTGCGATTTTGCACAGGCGGGATCGCCGTAGCGCTCCCCGGCGAAGGCCCGGGCCTTCTCGGTGGCCTCCACCAGGGCGGTCATCGCGATCGGCCCCAGGGTGAAGGCGCGGGGGCCCGTTCCGGTGTCGAGGGTGCCCGTCCCGTCGTAGCGAAGCGTCGCGCGCGCCGGCGGGATCCCCTCGTCGCCGGGGCCCGGCTCGAAGGTCCACGCGATCTCGGCGAGGCCTTCGCCGGGGGGAGCGGACGTGTGCTTGCAGCCCGCCAGGGCCGCCGTCAGCCCCAACGCGACGAGGACGATGCGCATCGGAGGGATTGTAGCGTGGGCCTCCCCGCCGCGCCCCAAAAAGCCCCTTGGCCGGCCTGGGTCTGCGTGGCGGGCGACGTTCGGCGGCTCCAGGCTGGATCTTTCGCGTGGCGGCGACGCCCGGCGGGGTGGGGCGCGGCCGAGCGGGTCGTTTGCGTCCCGTCGCGCGTTCAGTTGCCCGAAGCGGCGCGCTCGAGGCGCTCGGCCTCGATGGCCTCCTTGGCGGCCCGATCGCGGTCGGCCTGGCGGGAGAGGCGCTCGCGGGCGGTGCGGGCTGCCGGCGTGTCGCCGAGGCGGTCGAGCTCGCTCTTCGCCTCCGACGTCCGGTCCAGCTTCAGCAGCACGTCGGCCAGGGCGATCCGCAGGCCCTCCCGATCGGGGGCCAGGCGAGTCGCGAGCCGGAGCTCGTCGCGGGCCTTCAGGAAGGCGCGCTGCTCTCGGAACGCACGAGCCCGCAGCTCGTGGTAGGCGACGCGGGTCGTGACCGGGACGGTGACGCTCAAGCCGCTCAGCGCCTCCAGGGCCTCGGCGGGCCGCTTCTCTGCGAGCTCGAGCTGGGCCAGGCCGAACACCAGGGAGGTCGAGCCCCTCAGGCGCTCGAGGCCCTCGGCGTAGCGCGCGCGGGCCTCGTCCTTGCGCCCCAGGGCCGCGAGCGCGCGGGCCTCGTTTGCCCAAGCGGCGTCGGATTCCGGGTTCAGCCCGCGCATCCGAAGCGCGTGGGCCAGCGCCTCCTCGTGGCGGCCGGCGGTGGTCTCGAACCAGTAGAGCGCCTGTAGGAGGCCCTCGTCCTCGGGCGAGAGCTCCAGCGCGCGGGACGCCACCGCGATCGCGTCATCGCTGCGCTGCAGCTTCGCGAGGGCGTGCGCCGCCTGCCGCGCCGGCTCTGCCTCCGAGGGCGCGGCCTCGAGGATCGCCTCCGAGTCGGGGTAGATCTCCACTACCCGCGTCATGGTCTGCGTCCCCAGCCGCGCCGCCGTCCGGTACTCGAGGAGCGCCTGGCCGTTGCGGCCGAGCCGCGCGAGGGCCTCTCCCGCGAGGAGGTGACCCCTTGGACCGTGGGGCTGCACGGTGAGGAGGAGGTTGATCCACGGGAGCGCCCGCTTCGGCCCTTCGGCCTCCGAGAGCAGGCGCGTCGCCATCAGATCGAGCGGGAGGTGATCCGCGGGCCGCTTCTCCAGCGCCGCGTGCACCAGGGGCTCGAGCTCGGCGGAGTCCTTGGCGCCCTCCGCCTTCGCCACCAGTCGGTCGCCGTCCTCGTCCAGGCCGGGCCAGGCGGCAGCGGCGCCAAGCGTGAATATGATTGCTACGGATAGTGCGAGCACCAGCCCCGGCCGCGGGATGCGCGAGCCGAAAGCGGCGCGTGCGCCGACCGGGTGGCCGGCGTAGGGCGTGACCTCCAGCTCGTCGTCCACGGCCCGTGCGGCAGAGGTCTCCTCCGAGCGCCGGCTGCGGCCCTTCCTCGCGGCAGCGAGGAGCGCGATCATCGCCAGGCCGCAGGCGTGCTGGAGGCTGAAGTCTACCAGGCTCTGCAGCCCCAGGGCGAAGCAGCCCGCCGCGGCGCCCGCCTCCGCCCACGACTTCCGGCCGCGGACCGCGAGGCCCAGCCAGGCCACGCCGATCACGACGAGCAGGAGCCCGCCCACGACGAATCCGAGCTCCGCCAGCGCCTGCACCGGCTCGTTCTCCACGTGGGTGAACCACATCCCGGGGAAGGGCTTCTCCTGGTAGAGCCGGCCCGCCGTCTCGAAGGCGCCCTTGCCGATCCCCGCGAGCCCGCCCGCCTTCGCCGCGCGCCAGCCGGAGGAGAGGGCCTCGAGCTTCGCCTCGTCGTTCTCGGGATCCAGGGCGAGGATCGTCGCGATTCGCGTCAGGATCCGCGGAAACTCCAGGTAGATCCAGACCGCCACGCCGCCGGCCAGCGCGCTCGCCGCGCCCAGGGTGAGCCAGCTCCGCCAGCCCTCCGACTCGCGTCGGCGCCCCGAGCCGAAGGCGAGCGCCGGCACGAGCACCACTCCCGCCACGAGGCCCACGAAGCCGCCGCGGGACGCCGAGAGCACCGTGCCCGCGGCGCACGCCACGAACGACGCCGCCCAGGCGATCCGCATCCACCGGCGCTCCGTCGCCGCCGCGAGCCCCAGCGCGATCAGCCCGCCCAGGTTCAGGAAGCCCGCGAGGTGGTTCCGGTTCCCGAAGGTGGAGCGGATCGGGTTCGCCGCCTGGAACTCGTAGAGGCCGAAGAGGCTGCGCTTCTCGCCGGCGAAGAAGTGGCCCAGGCCCACCGCCGCCACCACGCCCGCCGTGATCGCCACGTAGAGGAGGAGGCGCTGCCGGGCGCCGCGGGCCGTCGCCGCGCGATGCTGGAAGACCATCGCGATCGCCGCCCACCCCAGCCACTTGGCCAGCTCCGCCGCTGTGGCCGGCCGGTCCAGGGTGATCGGCCGCCAGCTGCCGGAGCCGTCGAAGAGGGTGAGCTCCGCCACCCGCGCCGTCTCCGGCGCGATCAGCCGCAGCGCTCCCGGCGGGAGCGGCACGAGCTGGAGCGCGATCGCCGCGCAGACGCCCAGGAGTGCCAGCGGCAGCCAGCCCACCCTGGGGAAGCGTCCGTCCCGGCCCACGACCAGCACGCCGAGGGCGATCACGCCGACGCCCGAGACCGCCAGCATCGCGGGCAGGTGCACCATCCCAAGCGCCAGGGGCGCCGAGATCAGCGCCGCCGCGGCCAGCGCTTCTGCAACCCCGTTGGGGCTCCAATGAACTCTCATCTCAGGGACCGATTTTGGACCCGGATGGGTCGCATGATAAAGTCCAAAAGATGAAATCGACCACGCTGCGCTCCGTCCTCATCGGGCTCGCCTTGTCCGCGGCCGCCCACGCCTCGGCTCTCACTCAGCCCGGGGAGACCGCTCCGATCCCCGACGGCTTCAACCTCCTCGACTTCCTCGTGGGGGAGGGGGAGCCCTTCGCCGGGGCCAGCAAGGCCGAGAAGCTCCTCGATCTTCAGAGCCGGGTGGCGACCACCCCGCAGCGCTTCAACCCCAACTGCAGCCTCACCTTCAAGGTGATCGGGAGGGGTGCCGGCCAGCACAACAGCTTCGGCTGGTACAACATCACCGGCAGCCGGCCGGAGCCGGGCGATCTACACGAGTTCCTCTCCTGTGACGACGGCGTCGGCACCCTGAAGACCCTCGACATCGCCGCCGATCCCGCCTACCGCGGCGGCGAGATCGGCTTCTTCATGGCCACCACCCAGAAGCGCAACGCCGACGGCACGCCGGGCAGCGGCCTCATGACCGGCAACTGCGTGAAGTTCGACCCCACCGGGCCGCGCGACTCCACCCTGGGCTTCCTCTACTTCTCCGAGCCCCAGTGGAACGACGACAACAAGGGGGCCAACAGCTTCATCCACCTCCTCATCCTCGATAGCGGCGTCTACGACCAGGCCTTCTACTTCGGGTGGGAGGACCTCCACTCCGGCGGCGACAACGACTTCGAGGACATCCTCACCCGCGTCGAGGGCATCACCTGCTCCGGCGGCGGCGCCGACTGCGACACCGGCCTGCCCGGCGTCTGCGGCGCCGGCACCATGCAGTGCCGCAACGGCAGGCTCGCCTGCGCCCCCCAGGTGAAGGCCAAGGCCGTCGAGCTCTGCAACGGCCTCGACGACGACTGCGACGGCGTCATCGACAACGACGCCATCTGCCCCGACGGGCAGATCTGCCACCGCGGCGCCTGCGTCGCCAAGTGCTTCCCCGGCGAGTTCGGCTGCTTCGGCGGCACCGTCTGCGACGACGGCGTCTGCGTCGAGCCCGCGTGCGCCGGCGTCAGGTGCACCGATGGAGCCATCTGCGTGGACGGGGAGTGCAAGGCCCCCTGCGACGGCGTCACCTGCCCGATGGGCCACGTGTGCAGGGTCGGCGCCTGCGTCGATCCCTGCCAGGGCGTCGAGTGCGACGCGGGGCAGGTCTGCGACGCCGGCGTGTGCAAGGACGCCTGCGGCTGCGCACCGTGCCCGGATGGGACCGTGTGCGCCGCCGACGGCCGCTGCGCGGCGGTCGACTGCGCTGGCGTCGAGTGCGCCTCCGGCTTCGTCTGCCGCGGCGGCGAGTGCATCGACGCTTGCGCCGGCGCGGTGTGCCCCGGCGGCGAGGCCTGCGTGGCCGGTGCGTGCGTGCCCATGTCCGGCACCGGCGGATCTGGCGGATCGACCGGCACGGGCGGCTCCGGGCAGGGCGGCACCGGCGGCAGCTCCGGCTCCGGTGCCGGCGGTAGCGGCGGCGGTGGCCCGGGGGCGGGCGGTTCCGGGAGCGCCGCCGACGGCGCCAAGGACTCCAGCAGCTGTGGCTGCTCCGCCGGCGAGAGCGGTGCTGGCCTTGGCCTCCTGGCGCTGGCGCTCCTCAGGCGCCGGCCTGCTGTGGCCCGCGTGCGCCGGTAACGGACCGTTGGGTCGACAGTGTCTCGCGGCCCCGGTCGGCCGATCGCCGCGTGGGCGATCGGCCCGGGCCGGGGATCAGGCCGCGGACGAGCTGTCGCCGTAGTACCCGTAGCGCTTGTAGCTGTAGTAGCCGTACTCCTGGCTGCCCAGGTCCACGTCGTTCAGGACCGCGCCCAGGAGCGGGGCGTTCACGTCGCGCAGGGAGCGGAGCATCCGCGCGGCCAGGTCCTTCGTCGTCTTCTTGTAGCGGGCGACGAAGATCACCCCGTCCACCTGCGACGAGAGCACCGCCGCGTCCGCCGCCGCGATGAGGGGCGGCGAGTCGAGGATGATCCGGTCGAAGCGCGTTCCGAGCTCCTCCAGGAGCTCCTTGAAGCGCGCCGTGTGCAGCATCTCCGCCGGGTTCGGCGGCACAGGCCCGCAGGGCAGCAGCGAGAGTCCCGCGACCTCGGTGCTCTTCAGGGCGTCCTCCAGCCGCGCCTCGCCCACCAGCAGCGTCGAGAGGCCGCGCTCGTTCGACACGCCCACCGCGCGGTGCAGGCGCGGGCGGCGCATGTCCGTGTCGATCAGCAGGACCTTTGCGCCGTTCTGCGCCATCGCCACCGAGAGGTTCAGCGCCACCGACGACTTGCCCTCCTGCGGGCTCGTCGACGTCACCATGATCCGGCGCTGCTCCCTGTCCGGCGACATGAAGAGCACGTTCGTGCGCACCGAGCGGATCGCCTCCGCCTGCGCCGACTTCGGGTTGCGCGCCACGAACATGTCCCGCGCCGGGTCGTCCGTGCGGTCGTCGGCCTTCGCCCCCGCAGGCGCCAGCGTCGGCAGCATCCCGAGGAAGGGCACCTGAAGCACCTGCTCGATCTCGTCCTCGCTCTTCAGCGTGTTGTCGAGCATCTCCGCGAGGTACGCCGCGCCTACGCCGCCGAAGAGGCCCAGGAGCAGCGAGAGCGCCAGCACCAGCGCCGGCCTCGGCTTCACCGGCTTCAGCGGCGCCACCGCGGCGTCCAGGAGGCGGACGTTGTTCGCCTTCATCATCACCGCGAGGTCCGCGTCCTTCAGGCGGGAGAGCACCAGGTTGTAGAGGCGCTCGTTGTTCGACTGGTCGCGCTCCAGCTTGCGCTGATCGATCTCCCTCTTGTTCACCTCGAAGGCCTCGGCCTTCAGGCCCTCGATCAGCTGCTCCAGCGACGCCTGCGTGCCCAGGAGCTCGCGGTGCTCCGAGCGCAGCGACGCCACCGTCGTGCCCATCTCGTCCACGATCCGGGCCTGCAGCTTCGAGAGCTTCTCCTGCGACGCCAGGCGGGCAGGGTGCTTCTCCAGGTAGCGCTCCTCGATCGCCGTCGCCTCGCCCTCGAGCTTCGCGTACTCGTTCCGGAGGTTCGAGAGCATCTGGTTCGCCGCCACCATCCGCAGCTTGCGCGCCCAGAGCGGATCCGAGGGGCTCTCCTTCTTCGCCCGATCCGCCTCCGCGATCGCCGACTCCAGCTCCGCCCGCCGCGACATCACCTGCGTCAGCGACTCCGACAGGGTGTTCAGGCGCTTCGAGAGGATGCTCTGGCGGTCCTCCAGCGAGGTGGAGAGGATGTCGTTCTCCTTGCGGAAGTCGTAGAGCTTCAGCTCGGAGGCCTCCAGCTTCGACTTCAGGTCCGCCATCTGGTCCGCCAACCAGGCGGAAGCAGCGCGGGTGCCCTCCATCCGGCGGTCCAGATTGCTCTCGACGTAGGCCTCCACCACCGCGTTCGCGAGCTCCGCCGCGCGGGCGGGATCGCGGTCGTCCACAGTGATCTGCGTGAGCTGGGAGTTCTTCACCGGCTCGATCCGCAGGGCGTCCGAGAGCACTTCAACCGGGACGATTTTCTCCAGCGCCTGCGCGCGCTTGTCGGGATCCTCGATGTTCGCCACGCCGAGGAAGTCGAGGTCGCGGTCCAGACCCTTCTTGTCCACGACGCGCTGCAGCACCTCGCGCGAGGCGAGGACCTTGTACTGGGTCTCCAGGAAGTCCTTGTTCGACCAGTAGTCCGTGCCGGCGAAGTCCACCTGCTCGGTCTTGTCGCCCAGCAGGCGGGACGAGGACGACTCGATGATGATCGAGCTCTGCGCTCGGTAGACCTTCGGCGAAACGAGGAGGAAGCCGGCGCCGGCGAGGAGCGCCGCCAGCGTCACGCCCCCGATGAGCCAGGCGCGCTTGCGGAGGATCTTCAGGTGCTCGCGAAGATCGATCTCCAGCTCCGCCCCCGCCTCCTGGGCTGGGGCGGACCACTTCTGCTCGGCTCCTGGGTTCATCGCGCGCTTCCTTCCCCGCCCCCGGGCGCGGGATAGTCCAAAATCGCGCTTTTACCTGGGAGGGGGTAGCGGCGCAACCGGTGGTGTCGTCGACGGCGGAAGGGCTACCGCCTTGTTCGGCCGGGCGGAACGCCCATGCCATCAGCCGTGGCGCGGGCCTGGCGCTCGTCGAGCACCACCGGCGTGTACTCAGGCACGAGCCGCTGGAGGTCAGCGGCAAGCCCGCGTCCGCCACCGAAAGTAGCCGCAGGATCGCGTCAGGCAGGCCGGTGAAGAAGATCGGCCGGACCTTGCCGATGAACATCTTCGGGTGCCGGGCCTCGGGGCCAGGATCTCGCGGCCATGTTTGCCCGGGTCGTCGTCCAGGAAGCCCACCGGCTGGACCCCGAGGACCGGACGCAGGGCAGTCTCCCGCGCCACCACCAAACCCACCATCCCGGCGCCAATCCAGCATGGTGGATTGGCGTCGGCGGCCCAATGCACAGCGATCGATCTCTGCGGCAAGCAAAAGCCCTGCGGCCTCCGCACAGCGGCACGCATCCGACAGTGCTCAGGTTTAGTTGCGCCATCCCTTGATTATGGGACAGTATTCAAGGGAATACCCTCCTTCTTGCTTTGAGAATTCGCTCCGAGTAGGGTCCGCCACCGAACAGTTGCCCACCGGGTTGGACGTACCGGTAGGAGACTGGGGGCTCGAAGTGGGGGGTCGCAAGTGAAAGCGCCCAACGGCAGCGGAGTCGGCGTCTCAGGCCACCGCAGGAACATCCCTGGAGGAGTCGACGAGGGCGGTGCCTCGCGATGAGGACCGCTGCCGTCGCGTTTGGGTTGTCGCTTGGGATAGCCGCGGTCCTAACGCCTGTCATTCGCCAGTTGGCCCTGCGCTGGGGCTTCGTGGACCACGTCAGCTCGGCCCGGAAGATCCACGCGCGGCCGATTCCGCGCCTTGGCGGTGTCGCCATCGTTGCCGCCTTTTTCACTCCGCTTCTGGGCTTGCTCGTCCTCGAGAGCTCGACCGGACGGATGTTCCTTGCCGACCAGTCGCGAGCCTTGGGATTGTTCATTGGTGGGGCGGCAATCGCTGCGCTCGGGATCTACGACGACATTCGAGGCGCGAACGCTTGGGCAAAGCTTTGCATCCAGATCCCCATTGCGCTGTTGATGTTTCAGCTTGGCTTTCGGGTCGAGGTCATCGCCAATCCATTCGGTGAGCCGATTACGCTTGGGTGGCTGGCGTTGCCGATAACCATGATGTGGATCATCGGTCTCATCAATGCGGTCAATCTGATCGATGGCCTGGATGGCCTCGCGGGAGGCGTGGCGCTCTTCGCCATAGGCGTGACTTTCATCATCGCCGTGGCTCGGGGACAGCCCCTTATGGTGCTCTTCTCCGCCGCACTGGCAGGAGCCGTGCTGGGGTTCTTGTTCTACAACTTCAACCCCGCTACGGTTTTCATGGGCGACACGGGGAGCATGTTCCTGGGGTTCGTTCTGGCGACTACCTCCCTACAGGTTAACCAAAAGTCCTCCACCACGGTCGCACTGCTGATCCCTATCGTCGCGCTCGGCCTCCCAATCTTCGACACGTCGCTCGCCTTCTCACGCCGAATGTTGAGTGGCCGATCGCCATTCAGTGCCGACAGAGGCCATGTTCATCACCGCCTACTGGATGCTGGACTCAGCCACAGGCAGGCGGCGCTCGTCCTCTACGGATGCTGTATGGTCCTTTCCGTAGCAGCATTGACGCTCACGGTGGCAAACAATGTGGTAACGGCCGCGCTCTTAGCCTCCCTTCTCGTTGGAGCCGTCTCGTTTGCGCGAAAGCTGGGTTACGGGTTCAAACTGGATATGGCTGGGGAGGCAGATAGCTTCGAGGCGAACGTCTTGATGGACGTTAGCGACGTCTCCGCAAAGAATGACGAGATCACTCGCGCTACCGGCTAGCGACCCGCATGGGACGTTCGGTTGCCGTGCGGGTGGGGCGGAACCCGCTTGCCCTGCAGAGTCACAGAGAGCCTCGCATCCAGAAATATCAAGAGAAACGTCCGCCTCTTTAATGGAGCCGCACGCTTTTAGCTTCGGGCCTTTCTCACTCTGTCGTGGAATTGACGTTTGGTTAGGGACGTGTAAAAACCCACCACGAAATGCGCCAGCTTCTTCAGTCCCTAAATGACGGTTCACTTGAGGTCGTCGACGTTCCCGGGCCCAGGCCCAGGCGCGGTTGCGTCCACGTTGCGAACCTCGCCTCGGTCATCTCGCCAGGGACCGAGAAGCTGATCATGGACCTGGCGTCCAAATCCTTGATTGGTAAGGCGAAAGCTCGCCCGGACCTCGTGAAAAAGGTCCTGGCCAAGGTCCAGAAGGATGGCCTTTCGGCCGCATATCGGACCGTGACGGCGAAGCTCGGGGAGCCTGTACCGGTCGGATACGCCTGTTCAGGACGCGTGGTGGCCACCGGGGCCGGGGCCGAGGAGTTTCCAATTGGCAGCCTGGTCGCCTGCGCGGGGGCGGGCTACGCGAACCACGCGGAAGAGGTGGTCGTCCCTCGGAACCTAGTCGTTCGGGTTCCCGAGGGCGTCGAGGCCGAGGAGGCCGCGTTCGCCACCCTCGGCGCGATCGCTTTGCAAGGCGTCCGCATCCACCGGCCGGAGCTCGGAGAGTCCGTTGCGGTGATCGGCCTGGGCTTGTTGGGCCTCCTCACCGTCCAGCTCCTCAATGCCGCCGGCTGCCGTGTGATTGGCACCGATCCCTCGCCAGCGCGCGTAGATCTCGCCAAGGAGCTCGGTGCGACCGAGGCCTGGGTCCTCAACCGCGAAGACCTCGTCGACCGTTTCATCGATGCAACCGACGGCTACGGTGTCGACGGTGTCGTCGTAACGGCGTCGACTGCCGACAACGCACCCATGGTTCTGGCCGGCGACATCTGCCGGGATCGCGGTCGCGTCACCGTCGTGGGGGCGGTCAGAACGGAGTTCGACCGAAACCTCTATTACAACAAAGAGCTCGAAGTTCGCCTATCGCGCTCCTACGGACCCGGACGCTATGACCCCGCGTTCGAGGAACGCGGCGTTGAGTATCCGCGAGGCTACGTCCGCTTCACCGAGACCGAGAACCTGCGCAGCTTCCTGGAACTCGTCGCAGCGAAAAAGGTACGGCTCCAGCCTCTCATCACCCATCGGTACGATTTCGACGACTGCCTGAAGGCCTATGAGATGCTCAAGAGCGGCTCGGAGCCTTCGATGGGCATCATCCTCCGGTACAGGGGTGAGGTCTCCGCGCCCATCGAGCGCCTGGCCGCGAAGCCGCAGGCGAAGTCCATCGCTAAGGCGCGGCCTTCAGTCTCGTTCATCGGCGCCGGTGCCTTCGCCCGCGGCGTCCTCCTGCCCGCGTTCAACGGCAAGGTCGACCTCCGGGGCGTCACGACGGGCAGAGGCTTCACCGCCGCCTCGGTCGCGAAGGCCTTTCGGTTTGGCACGATCTTCGAGACCTCCTCCGCGATCATCGCGGACCAGGAGACCGACCTGGTTGTCATTGCGACACGCCACGACACGCATGCGCGCTTGACTGCGGAGGCGCTGGTCGCCCGCAAGCACGTCTTCGTGGAGAAGCCGCTCGCTCTCGACTTCGAGGGGCTCGCAGCGGTCGAGGCCGCTGCGGCACGCTCGCCTGGCGTCCTGCAGGTCGGCTTCAATCGGCGATTCGCTCCGATGGCGAAGCAGATGCGCGAGATGCGCGCCGCGAGCAGTTCGCCGGCGATGCTCTCCATCCGCGTGAATGCTGGCGCCCTTCCGCTTGGCCACTGGACCACGGACGACATCGAAGGTGGCGGCCGTATGGTTGGGGAGGGCTGCCACTTCGTCGATTTCGCTCGATACATCGTCGGTTCGCCTATCGAGTCGGTGCGGGCGACGGCGATGGGCTTCGGCCGCGAAGGCACTGCCACGGAGAACTTCCAGACGACGCTGTCGTTCGCCGATGGCTCGGTCGCCACCATTTTTTACACGGCGATCGGCGATGGAAGCTTCCCGAAGGAGCGGTTTGAGCTCTTCGTCGGCGGGAGCGTCTGCGTCATCGACGATTTCTCGAGCTTCGTGAAAATCGCTGCCGGAAAGAAGCAGAAGAGCCGCACCCTCGCGAAGGACAAGGGCCACGTTGCGCAGGTGGTCGCGCTGGTCGAGGCCATCAAGCAGGGTGGGGCTCCGCCGATTCCTGTCGAGGAGTTGTTCGAGGTGAGCCGTGCGACGCTAGCGATGCCGCTCGCGCTTCAGCTTGGAGAAACGGTCCGACTTGCGGACCTGGACGCAGGGGATAGCGCCCCGGCACCCGCGATCGCGGGCTAGTTGGGGAGAGTTTCATGGTCGCGGCGGGGACATGGATCCGCACCATTGCGGGCCTTCACCCAAAGCAAATCGTCGGTCGGCCGTCCTACCGGTTGCGCCGGGCGATTGCTCCGCACGTCGCCACGCGGCTGCAGCCTTGGGCGTTTCGCATTCCCGATCTGCCGGGAGTCGCGCTCTCGCCCACCGCATTCGGCGACGAGCAGCGGGAAGCCCTGCGTCGCGGCGAGCTCGCGCTGGTGGGCCTCGCAGGGGCATTGCCCGAGGACGCGCCCTACATCCCCGCCCACGACGATCCTCTTTACGTCTACGAGTTTCACCAGCTCGGATGGTTCGCGGGCGCACTTGCTACGCTCCCCGAGGCGGATCCGCTCCATGGCCGTTTGATCGATTGGCTTGACCGCTACCTCGCCTGGGATCATCCCGGCGATTCGCCGTATTGGGACGCTTATCCGTTGGCGTCACGGCTGCTCACGCTGCTTCCGCTTGCCGCCAGGGGCTTCATCGGCGGAAAGGGAATCGAGCGTGCGCTCGGCGCTTCGGCAGTCGCGATTCTGGGGCTCCAGGAGACGCATCTGCAGGGCAACCACCTGCTGCGCAGCCGCGCTGCCGCAGCGGTATCGAGCGTCTTTTTCGAGGGACCCGCTTCCGACAGCGTCGCTGCCTCTGCCTGGACGGCGCTGGTGCGCGAAGCGAATGCCCAGTTCTGCGCGGACGGCGTACACGAGGAGCGGACGCCGACGTACCACCTCCTCTGTATTAGCGATTTGCTCGTCTGCATCGAGCTCGCACGAAAAGCGCAAACACCCGCAATCCGTGCCGAGGTCGAAGCGCTGGTCCGCATCGCTGCGCGCGCCCTCGGCGCGCTGGACGTTCTGACCCATGTCGACGGACGGATCGCCGCTTTCGGCGACAGCGCGCCTGCGTCGTCCCTTCGCTCCGACGACCTGCGTGCATTCGCCGCTGCGGTCGGTATTCGTTCGACTGGCCTGCTCGACGTGAGCAAGTCCGGAGGCTGGGCGCGTCAGACTGCAGGGACGAGTGGCTATACGCTCCTTCAGTCGTCGGGGCTATCGCTCTTTCTCTCCCACGGGCCTTTTGGCGCCAAGCATCAACCTGGGCATGCGCATTGCGACCTCTTCGCCTTTGAACTCGACGTCGAGGGAACGCGCATGATCGTCGACCCGGGCGTGCACGCCTACCACGACACAGAATGGCGACTGCGTTCGCGGGCGTCGTCGGTTCACGCCACGCCGTCCGTCGAGGGCCGCGAGCAGGCGGAGATCTGGAGCCGCTTCCGGTGCGGCTGGAGGCCAACGGTAGAGCCGGCGCGGTGGGAGGCCAAGCCGAACGGCTGGCGCGTCGACCTACGCGCCGCGGCGTTCGGACCGAAGCCCATGCCGGTGGAGCGGACGATCGAATTTGCCGGCACCCAAATTCGGTTCGTCGATCGGCTCCCGGTCGAGTTCTCGGTTGCGCTGCCACTCGCGCCAGATGTCGAGGTTCGGGTCGATTCGCGAGGAGCCTCGCTCGTCCACCCGAAGGCCGCGAAGGGAATCCAGGTCACGCTCGAGAGCGGCACCTTAGACCTGGAGACCTGCTCGATCTCGCACGCCTTCGGCGCGCGAACGCCCTCGTGCCGCCTGCGCCTGCGCTCGGATGCAGCCGGTCGATTGGGCTGGAGCTTACAGGCATGAAGATCCTCTTCGTTTCGCAGTACTATCCGCCCGAATCGAACGCGCCGGCGAACCGCGTGTCCGAGATGGCGAAGGAGTGGGTACGCATAGGACATGAGGTCACTGTCCTCACCACCTTTCCGAACCATCCTGAGGGCAAGATCTACCCGGGCCACAAAAACGGCCGACCCCAGGTCGAGGAGCGGGATGGCGTCCGCGTGGTCCGCGTCCCTGTCTACATCGCGGCGAACAAGGGAATCCTCCGGCGCTCGCTCGCGTATCTGTCTTTCTCGATCAGCGCGGCGATCTTCGGGACCTACCGGATCGAGCGGCCCGACGTCGTAATTGCTACGAGCCCCCAGCTGCTGGTGGGCGTCGCCGGAGCCTGGCTCTCCGCGCGCTTCCGTAGGCCCTTTGTCCTCGAGATCCGGGACCTCTGGCCCGATTCCATCGTCGCCGTCGGGGCGCTGCGCGAGGGCCACCCGGCACTCCGTATGCTGCGGCGGATCGAGCACTGGCTCTATCGCCGCGCGGACGCGGTTGCCGTCGTCACAGAGACCTTCAAGGAAATCCTGCAGCAGCGGGGTGTCACACCGGAGCGGATTGCCTTCCTGCCGAACGGCGTGGACGATGAGCTTTTCCACCCCCGGGAGCTGCCGAATGATCCGACAGGCGAGAACGATCCGCACCCCGGAAAGTTCGTCGTCACCTTCGCCGGCACCATCGGAATGGCCCACGGGCTAAAGACGGTCCTCGAAGCTGCCGAACTGCTGAAGGACGATCCGGTGGTGCAGTTCCTTGTTGTCGGCGATGGCGCTGAGCGGGCCCAGCTCGAAGCAAAAGTCGCAGAGATGAGGCTGACCAACGTGCAATTCAAGGGCCGGGTGCCACGTTCTGCCGTCGCTGGCATCCTCCGGCGAACAGACGCGAGCCTAGTCATGCTTCGGCCTTCTCCGGTCTTCGAGACGGTCCTGCCGTCGAAAATGTTCGAAGCCATGGGGACGGCGACGCCGATCCTCCTCGGCGTTGACGGCGAGGCGCGACGCCTTCTGGAGCGGGCGGACGCGGGCATCCACTTTCCGCCAGGAGACGCTCGCGCGCTCGTCGTCGCGATCCAGCGGCTCCGGAACGACCGCGACGAAACGGCGCGCCTGGGCAAGAACGGTCTCGCGTACACGTTGGCGAACTATGAGCGAAGGCGAATCGCGGCCGGATATGAAGGGCTCCTTCGCGAGATTGCCAGCCCGACGGAGCAGCACACGCCGACCAATGTCGTCGTAGGGGGGGGATAAATGGCGGTTGCATTCCTCTGCCTCTCATTCGTGATTCTGCTCGCCTACAGCTTGACTCCGCTCGCTCACCTGCGATGCCGCATGGGTGGGACGACACCGCAGCGGACCTTCGATTCCCGTGGAAGGTGGATGCCAACAACGTTCGGATTTTCTTCGAAACTGAGCTTGGCTAAGTCAACATGAAACAGAAGATTCTTGTCGTTGCGAGAGTATACTTGCCTGGCGAGCGCGCCGGTGGGCCGGTTAGGTCAATCGCAAACATGGTCGC
Source organism: Vulgatibacter incomptus (assembly GCF_001263175.1). Lineage (GTDB taxonomy): Bacteria > Myxococcota > Myxococcia > Myxococcales > Vulgatibacteraceae > Vulgatibacter > Vulgatibacter incomptus. Next base: position 4,059,670 of record NZ_CP012332.1, read on the forward strand.
GAGCCTATATGGAAAGCTGCAGTTCCACATTCTTTGCGGCGATCGCGATAGGGGCGACAAGGGGAGTTACGACGGACTCCCGCTCAACGAGTGGGTCGAGTTAGGTAATGCCAGAGCTTGCTATCTCACTCCTGAAGGAAGGTTCATTCGCATCGCCGAGGTCCTGCACGAGGACTACGATGTAGTTTACCTGAATAGCTTTTTTGATCCCGAGTTCTCGATTCTTCCGCTCATCCTGCGAAAGTTCTTCGGGCGGCGGGCGAGCCGTTGGATCCTCGCTCCCCGAGGCGAGTTCTCGGAGGGCGCTCTTGGGATCAAAGCGGCAAAGAAGCGCGCCTTTATTCTTTTCTCGAAAATGGCAGGGCTGCACAAAGGCGTGATTTGGCATGCTTCGACACTGCACGAAGTAAGGGACATCGAGCGAATAATGGGTCGCGGTCTCGAAATCCGCGTTGCGACCAACCTGGCTGCTCCAGATGACGGCGAAATTGAACGTGGTTGTCTGGCAGCGAAGAGACCGGGCGAGTTGCGGATCGTCTCTATTTCACGGATCACAAGGAAGAAGAACCTGCATTTCGCGATCAATTTGCTCCGCGACGTGGATGCGAGGGTCACTTTTGATATTTTTGGGCCAATTGCGGATGAGCAGTATTGGGAACAGTGTGTCGTGGCAATTCGGGACTTGCCTCCAAATATTAATGTGACCTACCGCGGGGTTCTAGCGCATGAACAGGTCGGGGAAGTCTTCAGTTCGTACGACGTGTTTTTGTTCCCAACTCTGGGAGAGAATTTCGGGCACGCTTGCATTGAGGCGCTTCGCTCTGGGTGCGTGCTCCTCGTGAGCGATCAGACGCCTTGGCTAGAACTTGAAGCAAATCGTGTTGGATGGGCGCTGTCTTTAGACAATTATGAAAAGTTCCAAGAGGCGCTACGGACCTTGGCGGCGTTCGGGAGCCATGAAATGCAGAGCATGCGGGATTCGTGTCGAGCGTACGCATCCGAAAAGTTGAGCGAGATTAATTCACTGCAGCCCTGGGAGGCATTGTTTTCCGGGAGCCATCGGGAGACTCTCGGTTCGTAGCCACTTGACCCGATCCCCGAAAGGAGGACAGGTTATTGGACCAGCGGGTCAAGTGGGAGAATGATTCTAAGAGCCTCGAAGTCCTCCACATCGAAGCTTGACCGGCGCGAAGAACTCCGCGGCGCGAGGTAACCGTACGGAGATGCAGCACGCCGCTCGGTGCCCGATTCGGTTTGACCGCCTCGGCGAGTTCAGGGGATCGACCCTTGATGGAGTCGTTGCTCGTGAGGAGCCGCCCATGCTGGCGGATCGTTCGGCTCAACGCGGGGATGCGCTTCGCATCCTGGAAGATGAAGAGCTGCCTGCCACACCTCCATCGACACCGCGGGACACTGAGACGACCTGAAGACCACCACAAATCCCTCCAACTTTGTGGTAGGATGCAGTAGATTTTTTCCCAAAATGGAGGCTCTCCTGCTAGGCGAGAGGATGGGGGTGGTCGGCTTTGGCTAGACCTAGGGAGATCCTGAGCGACTAAGCATATGCAACCGCCGGATTGCCCTCGCTCGAACAAAGGATGGGAAAAAGAATAGGCCCCAATCATGGCCTAAACTAGCCCCTCGAATTGGAGAATCCATGAAGCGCAAAATTCTAGTCGTGATGGGCACTCGACCCGAGGCCATTAAACTTGCGCCTGTCGTACGGGAGCTTCGCGGGCAGACGGACCTTTGCGAGGTGCTCGTAGTGTCAACCGGGCAGCATCGCGAAATGTTGGCGCAGGTTTTGGCCATCTTCGGTCTCGAGCCAGACGTTAACCTCGAAGTGATGACGCCTGGACAGGATTTGTTCGACATCACTTCTCGAACTCTGCTCGGTATGAGGACGGTCCTTCAGACTTACAAGCCCGACTGCGTCATTGTTCAAGGCGACACGACTACAGCCCTCGGGGCGGCGATGGCGGCATTCTTCGAGAGGATCCCCGTCGCTCATGTCGAGGCAGGCTTGCGCACTGGCGATCGGTGTCTTCCGTTTCCGGAGGAGATGAATCGACGGCTCATCGATCAGATCGCCGAGTGGATGTTTACACCGACTCGACGGTCCAGAGATGCCTTGATCGCTGAAGGCGTGGAGGACAGCCGGGTGACGGTTACAGGCAACACCGTTATCGATGCGCTTCTTGCAACGAGGGCGCTGGCGCAAGCCCGTGCGGTGGAGATTCCCGGCCTACCTGCCGGGTGCTTAGATGGCCTTAGGCCCATCCTTGTAACCGCGCACCGACGCGAGAGCTTCGGAAGGACGATCGACGGAATCTGCCGCGCACTTGTGCGTGTAGTAGACCAGAACCCGGATGTTGCAGTCGTTTACCCAGTGCACCTCAATCCAAATATCGATGGACCGGTTCGCCGCATCCTTGGAGGTAGGGATCGAATCCATCTCCTGCCGCCCCTCGGCTACCTTGAGTTCGTTTCCCTGATGGACCGGTCCCATCTGGTCCTCTCCGACTCCGGTGGCCTGCAGGAGGAAACACCCAGTCTCGGAAAGCCAATCCTCGTCCTTCGAGACGTCACCGAACGTCCTGAAGGGATCGAGGCAGGAGTGGCGATGCTTGTGGGAACGAATGAAGACGGCATCGTCAACGGCGTTCAAGCCGTGCTCTCTGATCCCGCTTTGTTCGAAAAGATGGCCCGTGGAGCCAATCCCTACGGGGATGGAACGGCGTCGGAGCGAATCGCAAAGATCCTCTTGTCCTCATCGCCAACCCGACACCAGACCAAAGCCGATTGACCATGCGATTGCTGAAGGTTGATTACTGATGCCGCTCACGTCTGTCCCCTGGGAAGAGTACGCCCGCCGGGTGGTAATCCAGGTATCAAACTACCTTGACTTTGAAGGCCGATACGGCGCAGGAGGGAGACAGCGACACGTACTGGACCTTGCGCGTGTTGTGAGCGAGAAGTGGAATCGAGAGGTAGTGATCGTTCAAAAGGCCACCAAACCTTTCGAGCGAACATGCCCAAATGGGCTGCCGGTCCTGGGATTGCGCGTTCCAACCTCGAGCAAGGGTGACGCGCTACTCGCCCTTCGCGCGAAGCGGCATCTTCGTCACGACGACGCCCTGATCTATGCAGGTGGGGAAGATGCTTGGCCCTTCTTCTCGAACAATTCCAAGGGAATCCAACACGGGATTTGGTGGGATGGCCCTCTTTCAGCAATGAAGCGACTAGTGCAACGGCACCGTTCAATCGCGTTTGCACGCGCGGTTCGTTCGATCATGTGCGTTGACACCAACTTCATCAATTGGCTCCGCGGAAGTGTATCGGACGGGTTGGAGCTTAGCCTTAAGTGCAACTACATTCCCAACTACGCAGACACAGATCTGCTGACGCCTCGAAACGACACGCCGCCCTCTACTGACCCGCGATTGTTCTTCGCACGACGGTTCGAACGAAAGCGAGGAACCCATCTTTTCATTGAAGCATTGTCGAACCTAAGGCGAGACGGCTTTTCTTTCACTGCTTCTATCTGCACAATTGGGGGCGCCGACACGATCCGACGGCTTCTCGTCCAGGAGTCACTCTCCGAGATTGTAGAAGTTTCGGAAGAGCGAATGGACTCAATCTTGGGCCGCTATCGGCACGCTGACATCGCAGTCATTCCCACACTTTGGTCGGAAGGGACGAGCTTGGCGGCCGTAGAGGCGATCTGTGCAGGTGTTCCGGTAGTGACCACGCCAGTGGGCGGCTTGGGTAACTTGGTTGTCCCCGGATTTAACGGCGTAGTGACCGCCCCGACCGCGCATGGAATCGCTGAGGGAATTCGCCAAATCGCGCAGCCGAGCGCGTGGCTCGAGTACCACAAGAACTGCCTGTCGATGAGGCCATCTCTCTCACGTTCTCGTTGGGAGGAGCGGGCATTGGCTTGGGTGCGGTCGTGACTGCCCCGGCAACGACCACAATTGCTCAGGCGAACGTGCGCCAAAGAATTGCGCAGGGAGCAAAGTGGACGCTCATCGGTTCGATCGGATCCCGGCTGCTTACGCTGTCGTCCGCTACGTTGGTCGCGCGATTGCTCACGACGGAAGACTACGGCGCACTTGGAATCATCCAGACAACAGTCGGCATGTTCGCTGTGCTTGCCGGTCTCAGCCTGGGTTCGACTGGAGCCAAACACGTCGCCGAATTTAGGCGACGGGACCCAGAACGAGCTCAAAGACTCGCGGGGCTCACAGTTCGAGTCGCACTAGTATCCTCGCTTGTCGTTGCGCTCATCCTCACGGTTGCTGCCGGACCCCTTTCAGCAGACATGCTCAGCGCTCCATATCTGCTGCTTCCTCTACGAATCTCGGCTGTCCTTGTCTTTTCAAGCGCGATGGCGGGCGCGCACTCAGGAATTCTGTCGGGCTACGAGGCTTTCGGAAAGACGTCGCGCAATACGATTTTATCGGCAGTTGTCTCCGCTTTCGCCTCGGCTGTCGGTGCAAAGTACTTTGGTCTTTCCGGCGCCATCGCCGGGCTCTCTTTTGGCTCATGCATCCTCTGGTCATTGCAGTCGAGAGCGACCCGGCAGATTCTTGGCCCAAATCGCAGCCGGAAACTGCGGCTGGATGATATGACTCCCCTCTGGACGTTTAGCGTTCCAGCGCTCGTTGCTAGTGCACTTTACGCGCCCACAAACTGGATGGCTTCGAAGATCATCCTGGCGTCGTCGAACGGCTTTTCGGAGCTGGGAATTTTCAATGCGGCCAATCAGTGGTTTATGGCTGTCGTTTTTGTTCCGTCGGTGCTCGGGCAAGTCTTGTTGCCAATTATGGCCGAAAGGAGAAGCGCAATGGACGCAGCAGGTGGCGCTCTGCTTCGGAGGTTGACAAAGGTGTATGTCCTGGCGAGCGGCTTGGTCGTGCTGGCGATCGGCTCCGCGAGCCACTGGATTATGGCGCTATATGGAGAGAGCTACTCAGAGCACTGGCCGACTCTGCTGGTCTCTGTCTCGGCGGCATGTCTCGTTGCGATTCATACCCCCTCGGCCCAATTTCTCGCTGCAAATGGCCGAATGTGGCAGGCTGGCTGCATGAATCTTGGCTGGGCTATCGTGTTCGTGTCCTCAACCACGTTTCTTTCGTCCTTTGGCGCCTTGGGGCTGGCTACGGCGCGCCTGCTAGCCTACTTGTTTCACGCGACATGGACCATCTGGTACGCGCTTCGCCTCGCCTCTGAAAATCGAGAGTCCTGCCCCAGTCCGCCTTGCTGACCTCGAAGTACGTTTAATGTAGAGTTTCGGGGATGAGTTGAGTAATCGACTCTGCTCCACGAGTTTAGTTCCGCCGATGCGGGTCAATGCTACAGCCATCCCGGGCCCGGGGAATCCATGCGTATCGGTCTATCCGACAGACGGTCAGTTCATAGTCTTGTTACGATCGTTCTCTTGTTTTTGCCGGGGTTGCTCCCCGGCGCGGCTAGAGAAGAGGCGAATTTGCTTATCGCCCGGTCTGGGTTCGACGTTAGTGTCTCGACCCTGCTCCTGGTTGTCAATTTGTCGTACCAGGTCTGCCTGTTGATTAGACGGGGGAGGTGGCACGCTTCTCCACAGGCAGCCGTACTCGCCGTCTCGGCCCTGACGACCACTATAGGTACGATAGTTGCGTTCGTTTGGGGTGGGCCGACAATGATTCGAGTGCCGCTTGTTTTTGTGCTCGGCCAACTTGTAGCACTGGCGGCGTGGTTGAATCTACGGGACGAAGAGCGGGGTGGGTTTTTGGCCTCAGTCTGCCGCGCGGCTGTGATGTATTTTTGTGTCTCGATTGTCTATTGGGTGGCTGAACTGCAAGGCGTATTTGCGCAGTCTGACGGCCTTGGATACTCGCGGATGGGAAGCGCGCTGTTCCGGGTAGTGTACATGGGGCTTTTTGTCCCTTCCTTCGGGATTTTGTATCTGATCGCTGCGAGATCCTTGCAGACGAGGCCGCCAGCCGTATTCTACCCGTTTATTTTGGCGGTCACGCTTGCTACCGGCTCGCGATCCGGCGCATTGGTCATCGCGGTGGCAGCAATAGTCCTAACTTTCTCCGTCCCAAAGACGGCGGCACAGGGACTGTTCCGGGCAGTAGTTATCGGGGCGGTTTTTGCTTTTACACTGCCAGCATTGGACCTCGTGTCTGGTACTCGGTATGATACACTAAGTGGTCACGGGCGGTCCGAGTCATTCCAGGCAGCCGTCGACGCGTGGAGTAGCCTTTCGCTGTTTAAGGTTTTTTTCGGGGCGGGATGGGGTCAAATCTATCCGTACTGGACCTGGCTGGAAGCCGGGGCCCCGACCTGGGGTGGAAAGAACTTTTTCTACCTCGGCGGCTCGCAAAGCTTGGTTTCTCCCCATAATAGCATTTTGTGGTTCCTGGTTGAGGGCGGGGCACTTGTGGCTTCGGGTGTAGTTTTCCCAATTGCGGCGAGTGTAATCGGGTGCCTGCGCGCCGGAGTTCGCGATGGTAAAATTATTCTTTGCATTCTGGGGGTGGGTTCTCTTGTCTGGCTGGTTTTGATCTCTGACTTTCTTGTTTGGGATGAAGCCGGGGGCGCTGCTCAACCTTTCTTTTGGCTTCTTCTCTGCCTGTTTTGGCACACTGCGACTTCGCGTGACCCAGCGGTGGCCGCGTCCCGCGGTTGCCCAGAGAGAACCGTCAGATAGGTCGCACCTTCCGAATGTGACAGGGTTCTTTCCCCCTGCACGCGGGAGGCGCTGCATGCCCCTGACATACCTATGGGAGTTCTAGCTCGCCTCTCGCGCAAACAATCGGGATTTTATGCTAGCAACCGAAGGCTCGCGTCGCCCTCCCTGGGCGGCGCCAGCCTCCCGCGAGGGGAGGCTTTGGGAGGGCGACGCGACGAGAAGCGCGCCGTCGAGAGTAGATGAACGAAAAAATTGGCGTGGTGGGGCTTGGGTATGTGGGTCTTCCGGTCGCCCTGGCGTTCGCGAAGGAATTCCCCACGGTCGGCTTCGACATCAGCGAAAGGCGCGTTTCGGCGCTGCGCGAGGGCCGAGACCCGAACGGGGAGACCGCAGGCGAGGAGCTGCAGCACACCTCGATGCGCTTCACGACCGACGCGGCGGATCTTTCGGATTGCACCTTCTTCGTGGTCGCGGTGCCGACTCCCGTCGACTCTGGCAACCGCCCGGATTTGACGCCGGTGATTCGGGCATCTGAGACCCTCGGGAAGGTGCTTAAGGCCGGCGCGGTGGTGGTTTATGAGTCCACCGTCTTCCCTGGCTGCACCGAGGAGATCTGCGGCCCCGTACTGGCGAGGACCTCGGGACTTCGCCAGGGGGCGGACTTCAAGCTCGGCTACTCGCCCGAGCGCATCAACCCCGGCGACAAGAAAAATACCTTCGAGACGGTGACCAAGATCGTCTCGGGCGAGGACGGCGAGACCCTTGAGCGCGTCGCCGCCGCCTACGAGGCAATCGTGCCGGCGGGCGTATTCCGAGCGGCGAACCTCAAGGCGGCCGAGGCGGCGAAGGTCATCGAGAATGCCCAGCGCGACATCAACATCGCCTTCATGAACGAGGTCGCCCACATCTGCGACCGCATCGGCATCCGCACGGCTGACGTCATCGCGGGCATGAACACCAAGTGGAACGCGCTGCGCTTCACGCCGGGCCTGGTGGGCGGCCATTGCATCGGCGTTGATCCCTACTACATCACCTCGAAGTCCGAGGAGCTCGGCTACTTTCCCGAGGTGATCCTCTCAGGCCGCCGCATCAACAACGGAATGGGCGCCTTCATCGCCCAGCGGCTGATGAAGATGCTGGCGAAGGGCGGCAAGCCGATCAGCGGCGCCAAGGTGGGCGTGCTGGGGCTTACGTTCAAGGAGAACGTCTCCGACCTGCGCAACAGCCGCGTGCCCGACATCATCTCCGAGCTGAAGGAATTCGGCGTCGAGGTCATCGTCCACGACGCCTTCGCCGACACGGCAGAGGCGCAGCACGAATACGGCATCGAGCTATCTCCGCTCGCCGCTCTGCGTGAGCTCGACGGCTTGGTAGTCGCGGTCTCGCACAAGCCCTACCTGGAGATGCCTCGCAGCGATCTGCTGGGGATGCTGAAGGGCGGCGGCGGCGCACTCATCGACGTGAAGTCGATCTTCGAGCCGAAGGAGCTACCGGCGTCGATCGCCTATTGGAGCCTCTGAAGCCGACATACCCCTGCGTGCTTCGCCCCCGATCTCCCCCGTGAACGGTCACGGGGGATTGCCCGCGGCGGCGGCACGGCTCACTGCGTCATGCGAGTCCGCGCTGGACGGCGAAGGCGCGGACGACTTCCGCGATTCGCTCGCTTGCTCTCCCATCCCAGAGGGCCGGTCGCCGCCCACCCTTGCCCCGTCCCGCGAGCGCTGATTCAGCTTCGTACATGATGGAGTTGGGATCGGTTCCGACCACCGTGTTTGTGCCCTCTGTCACAGTCACCGGGCGCTCGGTGTTTTCACGCAAGGTAAGGCAGGGTATCCCAAGCGCAGTCGTCTCCTCCTGAAGACCGCCCGAGTCAGTAAGGACGAGCTTCGCTTGCGAAGTCAGTCCGAGGAACTCCAGATAGCCGAGCGGTTCGCAGAGCTTCAGGTTCTTCATTGCCTGCACGCGTGAATCGAAGCCGAAGGCCTCAACCTGCTTGCGAGTCCTTGGGTGGACGGGAAATACGACCGGAAGCTGCTGTTGAATCAGCTCGATCGCGCCCAACAATCCAGAGAGGACCATAGGATCGTCGACGTTGGATGCCCGGTGGAGCGTGAGCACGGCGTAGTTGCCCGGCGCCAGGTCCATCCGCTCCGGAATCCCCAGGCGTCGGGCGGTTTCGAGGTGAGAGAGCAACGAGTCGATCATCACGTTCCCGACCAGGTGGATGCGGTCGGGGGGAGTGCCCTCGGCGAGCAGGTTCTCATCCCCATCACGAGAGGGCGTGAGGAGCAAGTCACTGATCCGATCGACGAGGATGCGGTTCACCTCCTCGGGCATCGAAAGGTCACGTGATCGAAGCCCCGCTTCGACGTGCGCCACCGGGATGAGAAGCTTGGCCGAGACGAGCGCCGCGGCGAGGGTGGAGTTCACGTCACCTGCAACGACTACGAGGTCGGGCTTCTCCTCCAAGCACACCTTCTCGAAGCCAATCAGTACCTTGGCGGTCTGCTCGGCGTGCGAACCCGAGCCCACCCCCAGGAAGATGTCAGGGCGAGGGAGCCCCAGGTCGTCGAAGAAGACGTCGGACATCGAGGCGTCGTAATGCTGACCGGTGTGGACGAGCCGCTGCTGGGCGAAGCCCGCGGCCGCAATGGCCTTCATCACCGGGGCGATCTTCATGAAGTTGGGGCGGGCGCCCACCACGTGTACGATCTTCATGTGCGGCACCGTAGGAAATTGAACGGAAGGCCGCAATCGTTTGAACGGATGGTCGCTCGGCGTCCAAGGGCTTCGCCCGGTCGTGGTGGGCCTCGACAACTTCGTTAGAGGCCACCGGCGTAACTTGGAGGACCTGCAGACGCGGGTCGGATCGGGCCGGTTCGGGCGGCGCGCTCTCGCTTCGTCGACCGGGTTATCGGCGACCTCGGGTACCTCCGCAGGGCCTGCGACGGCGCAGAGCTGGTTCTCCACCACGGGCGCTCAGGTTAGTTCCGAGATTCTGGCGGACCCGACCGCGAACCACCTGACGAGCGTGGGTGGCTTCCTCCTCATGCTCACCGCGCCACGGGACGCTGGAGTGGCCCGCTTCGTCTACGCCAGCTCGAGCTTGGTGTACGGGGACGAGCCCGACCTGCCTAGGGTCGAGGGATGGGAGAGTCGCATCCTCTCGTCCGACGCCCCCAACTAAGCGATGAACGAGCTCTAGGTGGGGATCTTCCAGGACGCTTCCGGCCTTGAGTCGATCGGGCTGCGGTACTTCAACGTCTTTTTGGCCCCCGCCAGGACCCGAACGGCCCCTACGCCGTGATCCCGCGTTAGATGCCGGCCCTGCTGCGGGGCCAGCCCTCCGAGCGCTATGGGGACGGCGAAACCAGTCGGGACTTCTGCTTTCGTGGGCAATGCGGTCCAGGCGAACCTCCTGGCAGCATGGCGCCGGACGCCGCCGCCCACTACCGCGCCTCACAACGTCGCCTGCTCGGACATCATCGCCCTGAACCAGGTCTTCTTGGCCCTTCGCGACGGCCTCGCTGGATTCCGCTCTAAGGCCGCCGGGGCGCAGCCAGTACGTAAGGATCTCCGCAAGGGCGACGTCCGCCAATCGCTGGCGGACATCGGCAGCGCCGCCACACTCATGGGCTACGAGCCGACGGTCATGGCCGGCACCGGCGTCAAGCCTACGGTCGAGTGGTACGCCCAAGCCGTGGAGAAGGGCTTCCTCGCTACCGCGTAGACGGGGTCTATTGGCACGGGATTGAACTGCCCATGACAGGTCAGCCCTCGTGATTGCCGTGGACCGAAACTAGGGCGCGAGGCGGAGCCTGGCGTCACAGCAGCTCGATTTTCGTCACCTTGATTCGGTAACCCTTCGCTCCGGTCTGGATGGTGGTCGTGGTCAAGTTTCCTGCCGCTTTCGAGAAGGTCTTAGTATCTCCCGCAGCGATGGATCCTGGCACGGAGAACGCCACTGTGGCGATCGTGTCGCCGCCGTCGTTGAGCCACTCGACGGTGCCGTGGACGTTCCGCACAGGGAACTCGGCCTTGTTAATCAGCGAGACCCTAGTCAGTTCCCGATACGAGTTGATGATACCCTTGTCGAAAAACTCGGCTTCGCTCGCCTCGATGAACTGGCTCGGACTTGCAAGAAGCGCGTTCCGCGCCTGCGCCTTCCGGGCCGCCTCGGCAGCTGCCGCAGCCGCCTGAGCTGCCAATTGCTGCTCGGCAGCCAGCCGAGCGGCTTCTGCCCGCTTCTCGGCTTCTGACGTACACCCGGCGACGGCGGTAGCTAGGAGAACGGCTAGCCCAAGCGACTTCCACATAGGAGGGGTTCTCCTTGCGAGCGGTACAAACCAGCCTGCGGTCGGAGATCGAACCGAACCGCGGACGACACACATCCAGCTTGGAAAATTCATCGTGGCCGACGTTTTCAGGGAGGTCTGGCAATGAACATCCGGCCACCTCCCAGCCTGGAGAAAAGTACCATGCCCCTTCGTTTGGCGGCGAGAAGTATTTTTCGACTTGTTCTGATCTGGTAGAATTGTTTTTTGTGCCATATTTTGGCGTCCGAGGCTTCTGCGCTTCCTCGGCGACAAGCCCGACGGCTGATCGCCGCTGGCTTGTGAAGCGCTAGGTCGGCGTTACGTTCCCGACAACCGTCGATGCGCCGCTTGCACTTTTTGAGAGACTGGACCTTCCTACTGGAGAAGCAGAGCCAGTAGACCAGGGCGCCTTCCTGTAGCTCGCTGACTCAGGGCCCTATGGCGTCGATTTCTTCGCCGAAAAGGCCCGTTCCCATTCGACACGTACGAGCACATCTCCGGCTCGGCGCATCCGACGGACTAGTCCATGTCAAGAGGAGCGACCGGATGGACCTTCCTCGCATTGGCACACTCCGGGTGGCGGAGGTGTGCCCTCGGAGCCTCGCGCCGATTGGTCGCGAGGCCTCAGTCCGCCGACCAGCGGACACTACGTGGTTGAGTTGGCGGCTGATCGGGCAAGGCGATCGCCTACGCCAAGCACGAGGGCGTCCTCCGCGAGTGCGGCGGCGATGCCGAGCGCTGCCGAGCGGGCGATGGCGAGCTTCCGGAAGTAGAGTGAGGCGAATGCGCTCGCGACCGCTGCCGCTGCGCCGATGAGCGCCAAAGCGGGCTTCGACGTCCCCTGCCGGGCCGACATGCTCCCTACGAGCGCGCCGGATGCCGCCCGCGCGGCGAGCGAAAACGGCTGGGTCCGCGGCGGGGCGAAAGGGAGCTTGTCGATCAAGAGCTCACCGGCCGCGAGCGCCGAGAGGAGCGGAGACAGTCGGCGGCTCTTTTCGAACGCACGATCGCCCAACGCACGTTTTGCGAGTACGCGAATGCTGGTCGCGCGTTTGGCGTGCCGCCCAACGACCACGGCAGGAGTGACGAGGCTCCGCACACCCGACAGCGCCCCCAGCGCCGCCACCTCCCACAGCCTGTCTCGTCTCATCCCTACGCCCTCCGATTGCTCTCGACCTTCGAGCTTGGGCTGCGCAGCCTCACGTCGACCCACTCCGGTTCCGTGGGCATGGGCTGACTTAGTGAACGATGCCGCCAGGCGAGAGGCTGAAGAATACGGAGACCAGTAGTCTCGCCTCTGGAGCAGGCCGACCCCTCGCTCGGCGAGGAGGACGGGGTACATCGAATTGGTCCACATCGAGCCTAGAGTGGGAATGTCGGCCCCAAATGGGGAGGGGGGACCCTGCGTCAAGGTCGCGTCGTTGGCCCTGGAGGTGGCGGGCAAGCGGCAACCTGCCAGTGCAGGCCGCGCAGGCCCGACGGGTCAGGGGAGGCCGTCGACCGCCTGGTCCTTCGGATAGCTGATCGCGTACCGCAGCTCGATCGCGCGCTCCTCCCCGGGCCGACAGGATGCCCGAGGGGGCGAGTCATCCGCTCGACCGCTGCGCCCGCATCCGGCGCGTTTCGCGTATCGTTCAGTATGTGACGGATAGTTTGACAGGCTCCTCGCTGCCGGTAGATTTCCGGTTCCGCCCAATTGCATCTCGAGAGGTCTTCTTCCATGACGATCGATCGCCGCGCCATGCCCGTAGTGCTCCTCGCGCTGCTCACCTTCGGTTGCGGCGAGCGGAAGGAGCCCCAGGGCCGTCCTGAATTCGAGGAGATCCTTCTCGAGGGCGGAGTCCACAAGGGGCCCTTCGTCCTCGGCTCATCGATCTCGGTCTCCCCGATCAACGCGGGAGGCGCTCCGACTGGCCAGGTCTACAATTCGCAGACCCGGAACGACCTCGGCGAGTTCTCCGTGCGCATCGCGTTCCAGGGGTACGTCTCGGTGGAGGGGACGGGCTACTACTACAACGAGGCCACCGGCGAGCTGTCCCGGTCGTTGCTGACGATGCGCGCGTTCTATGAGGTCGGGCACGCGCCGAGCCAGGCGGCGTACCTGAACCTCCTCACGCACCTCAGCTACGACCGGGTTCGGGCGCTTGTCGCGGGTGGTACCGCGATCAATGGCGCGATCGCCCAAGCCGAAGGGGAGCTTCGGCGCGCACTCGCGATCGGACCGAGCGACTTCGAGCCCGCCATCCCGGGCGCTGCGATGAACCTCCTCGGAGGCGAGAGCGACGAGAACGCCTACCTGCTCGCCGTGAGCGCGGTGCTCGCGCAGGCGGCGGTGGACCTCGCGGGCCCTCAGGGGCCGGTCGACGCGAGCCTGCAGGAGCTCCTCAACTCGCTCTCGCGCGACCTCGAAGACGATGGCGAATTCACGGCCGAGCACGCGCAGCTGATCCGCGAAGCGGCGGCGAGGGTCGATCCCGAACTGGTGCGGGCGAAGCTCCAAGAGAGGCTGCGTGCGTCTGGCTCGAGCGCGGTCGCGCCCGACTTCGCGCGCATGCTGGCCGAGACCGCTCCGCGGGTCGACCCGAACCGGTTCACGATCGTGCGCCATCCCGTCGGCGTCGACGACGGCGTGGTCGCGGAGCCGGGCGCGGTGCTCGACGACGACGCCGCACACTACCCGGGCCGGGTCGTGGCGCGCGTAGAGATCTGGGATTCGCCCGCGGAGGGTCGTCTGCTCGTCGCCGTCGTTCCCGACGAGGCGGGCTCCTTCGCCGAAGTCGCGCTCCCGGGGGCCGATGGCACCTCGGAGCGACTCCTGGCACCGCGCCGGCTCTGGATCTCTGCGGCGGACCGATCGGGCCGCGAGAGCAAGCGCTTCGAGATTGGGAGTGGGGAGGATGAGAACGGCCCCGTCGGCACGCCGGCGAATCTCGTCATCACCCGGGCGGACCTCACTCGCCCGGACTCGATCCATGGCGAGCCAGGCGCCTTCGTCGGCGAGAGCGCGATCCTCGCGGTCCGCGTCTACGAGCGCGCGACGGGCGGTGAGCCGCTGGGAACCGCGGTTGCCACGCCTGACGGCGGATTCGCGCCGCTGGCGGTCGGTACGTCCGCCTCCTCCTACCCGCGGCTCTGGGCCGAGGCGGTCGACAAGACCGGAAACGTCGGTAAGCGAGTCGAGGCGGCGGTAGGGAAGGCCGCGGTCCCGACACTCGACGGCGGGAAGGTCGAGATCGTCCGCCGCGGGCTTGGCGAGACCGATTCGATCCGCGGGATGGCTGGCGCGTTCTCGAGCGTCTGCGCACTGCGCGGCGTGGAGATCCACGACCGCGCGTCGGGCGGAGCGCTCCAGGCGTCCGGAGCTCTGCGGCCCGACGGCGGCTTCGACGAGCTGCCGATCGGAACGCCGGACGCCTCTTTTGCGCAGCTCTGGGTGGCGGGCGAGGACAAGTGTGGTCAGCGGAGCGCCTCGACCGAAGCGCTCGTCGGGCGCGTGTCTCTGCCTCCTTCGGTCGAAGCTTCCCTCGTCACCTACCACGGACGCGCAGACGGCGTTGCCGACGGCGTTTCGGCGGCGCCCGGGGCGATCGGAGGAACGAATCCCGTGCGCTCCGTGGAGATCCGGGATGCCCGTTGCGTCGCCTCGATTGTGCCGACCTTGCGTCCGAGGCCGGACGGGGGCTTCGACGAGCTCCCGATCGGGACCGCGCGGGCGGACACTCCGCGTGTCTGCCTCGTGGCGACGAACAAGGCCGGCCTCGCGTCGAGCGGGATCCTGAGCCGGCACGTGGAGGAGGGGCTGCAGCTCGGCTCCACGGGGCTCGTGGATCGGCGAGGAGGCGCGCTCTACTCGTTCGCCTCCGACATCGATCCACGCCTTGCCACGCCGGGGCTCGGGCTGTCGCTTACCGGCCGGACGCCGGCTGCAGCGCTCGCTGCGGCCTCGTCGATCGACGACGTGCGAGCGAGGATCGCGGCAGGGCCCGAGACCCGTACGCGCGCCAGCCGGTGGGAGGTCAACGAGGCCAGCCGCGATCGCTGGGGCCACGCGGTTGCGTACGACGCCGCGCGCGGGCGCACGGTCGTCTTCGGAGGACGGAACCTGGAAAGCGTCAACCTTGGTTCGACCCTCGAGTTCGACGGCACCTCCTGGCGAGAGATCGAGACGGCGGACCAGCCGGCGCCCCGCCTTTGGGCGGCGATGGCCTACGACGAAGCGCGCCAGCGGGTTGTGCTCTTCGGCGGGTATGCAGCGTCCGATTTCAATGACACCTGGGAATACGATGGCACCAACTGGTACCGGATCCCGGTCGCTGGCCCCGGGTTCGGCGCGTACGGCGCCATGGCGTACGATCCCGTTCGCGGCGTGATCGTCGCGTTTTCGGGGATCTTTGGGCGGTCGTGGCAGTACGACGGGATCGCGTGGACCCAGATGACCGTGGCATCCGAGCCACCCGCGCGGGACAGGCCGTTGATGGCGTTCGATCGGGGCCGCGGGCGGATGGTCTTGTTCGGAGGCAAGTCGGGGATCCAGTCCCGCGACGACACCTGGGAGCTCGATGACTCCGGCTGGTCTCTGGTGCCCACGCAGACTACACCCGGAGCCCTCGACGGTCCGACCATGGTCTACGACTCGTTGCGTGGGGAAATGCTCCTGTTCGGAGGCGGTAGCGACTCCCAACAGAGCTTCACCTGGAGCTACGACGGGAGCGATTGGACTCCGATCGCATTCTCCGGGCCGCGGAATCGGCAACACCACGGCATGTCGTTCCACGCCGCCACCGGGGAGACGATCATCTTTGGCGGGGTGTCCCCGGGCTGGGACACATGGAGCTTCGACGGCGCCACGTGGACCGACCGAAGGGTTCGGCCGGCGCAGATGCGCGAGTCGGCGCTCGGGTACGATCCCGGCACGCGCTCGACCGTTCTGTACGCCAAAGAAACGTGGGTCTTCTCCGACGGGAGCTGGCGCGAGGTCACGCCGGCGAACGGCGGTCCACGGCTAGACGAGGCGACGATCGTCTACGACTCGTGGAGCAAGCGGCTGGTCCTCGTCGGGTATTCCGCCGAGAACTCGGGCTGGGCGCTGCAGACCTGGGCCTTCGAGAACGAGACCTGGGTCCGGATCCCGACGACCAACACACCCAGCTTCGGTCGTTCGTACGCTGGGACGACGCAGGCGGTCTTCGATGACCTTCGAGGCCGGCTGGTTCTCTACGGCGGATGGAGGTCGCCCAGCCTCGTAGGCGAGACTTACGAGCTCTTCGACGGTCGGTGGACGAGGAAGGCACAGAATCGCTATCCCCCTCCGCGTGGTCGGCACGCCATGGCGTTCGACCCGGTCCGCGGCCTGACCTTCGTGTTCGGAGGCGATACGACTGCGACCAACCCTGTGAATCTCTCGAACGACCTATGGTCTTTCGATGGAGAAGGGTGGGGGCTCGATCCGATCCCGGCGGGGCCTCCCGCCCGGATGACGCATGCGATGACGTTCGATCCCTCCCGCGGGCGGATCCTGATGGGCGGGGGCTCCGGGGCAACCGGTGGCTTCTCCGATACGTGGGAGCTCGGAACGTCCTGGACGCCGATCGCAGCAAGCAACGCCAAGCCCTTCGAGTCGACGCCGTTCGTCTACGACGGCGCTGTAGGTGGGGTGGTGCAGCACACGCGTGAGACGCGGGTCTTGCAGCGCTCGACGCCGCACCCACGGTACGCGGCGCAGCTCGCGGGCTTCCAGCTCGACCCCCGCGCAGCTCCCACGTCGGTCGAGATCACCTGGGTCGGTTCGGGCTCCGGGGAGGTAGACGGCGCTCCCGTGAACCAGCTCGATCTCTACCTCTGGAACGCCGTCGAGCGGACCTGGACGACGCTCGCCACCGGAGACGCGGCCGAGTCGGATCCCGCGGTGCGTAGCACGCTGATCCTGGTGCCGGACGATATCGCGGACCATGTCGCGGAAGGTCGAATCTGGATCCTGGCCGTGGCGCCAGCCGCATACCCGGGAGGCTCGGTCGCCGAGAGCGTGATCGCCACGGACTACGTCGGGATGAGCGCGGCCTACTTGCTCGACTGAACATCAAGGCGGGGCGGATGGATGCGCGCGTCATCCGCGAGCCCGGCGGCGGTTCCGAATGCCGCCGGGCGCTCTAGAGCAGACCGAGCGAGCATGGCTCAGGGAAGTCCGTCGATCGCCTGGCCCTTCGGATAGCTGACCGCATACCGCAGCTCGATCGCGCGCTCTTCGCCGGGGCCGAGCTTCAGCGTCCACGACTTCACGCCCGGCTTCGACTCGTCCGCTCGGCCCTCGGGGGCGGTCGTGCCGCTGAGGATCGTTACGGCGATGTCCTCGTCCTGGCTCACGGGCACGAGGTCGCGCAGCAGGAGCTCCACCATCGCGTCGTGGTGGTTCTTCACCGTCGTGCGGATGCGGTAGTGGATCGTCTCCGTCTTGGAGAACAGGCCGGACTCGTCGCGGCTGCGATCGAGCACCTTGCGGTCGAGGCGGATGCGGGGATCGGGGCCGAAGGCGAGCTTCAGCTCCCCGCCCGGCGGCACGTCGGCGAGCGACGAGCGGCCCGCGTACGCGCCGCCCACGAAGAGCTCCACGGGCCCCGCGAAGAGGGGCACGCCCGTCCCGTTCGTCGCCTCCGCGACGAGGTAGGCGCGCTCGTCCAGCCGGGGAGACGCCACGCGCGCCAGCTTTGAATCCAGGGAGAAGACGCCCAGCGGGCTCTTTCGCTCTTCGCCGGTGCTCGGCACGGACGCTTTGGCGGTGGCGGTCACGGTCGTGGCCACGACGCCGACGTCGAACCGCGCGGGCGCTTCGACGTCGTAGGACTCGGCGTAGTCCTCCTTCGCGGCCCCCGACATCGATGGAGCCGGCGCCATTCGCGACCGGAACTTCTCGCGAACGGGCTGAGCCTTGCGCAGATACAAGGGCTCGAGCTCGCCGACGAAGATGCGCTGCTCGGGGCGCGCGGTGGACACCGCCAGCGTCACGCCTCGCCAGTCTTCGCCGGTGCGCTGCTCCACCACCGCCTGCAGGTCCAGCTCCACCTTGCCGGTGGCGGGATCGAGGCGCGCGTCCCACGCCGGCCTCCACGACGCGCCCAGGACGCGGTAGCCCAGCTCGAGCGTGAGCACGCCCTCCTTCGCGACGACGAGATCGATGACCACGCGCTTCCCCGCCAGCGCGCCCGTGTCGCGCAGCCGGGAGACGTCGGCGCGTGCCGCGTCGAGCTTGGGCGCGAGTTCGCGGCGATCCGCCTCGGCGCGGCGCAGCCGCTTCTGGATCGCGGTGTACTCCTTGCCCAGATACTCCACCATCGCCGCCCAATCCTTGGGGTTTCGGCCCCGGGCGCCGAGGTTCTCGCTCTGCTCCTTGGCATAGGTCGACCGCAGCGCGTCGAGGAAGTCCCGCTCCTTGCCGGCGGTCGTCGCCTGGTCCAGGAGCTCGCGATCGCGGTCTTCCAGCTCCCGCAGCGCTTCCTCGGCGGCCCGGAGGGGCGCGGACGAGCTCTCGGTCAGCGGCTGGGCCTCCACCGAGATGCCGAGGATCCGCGCCTTCGCCGATCCCGACGCCTGGACGCGCACCGAGTCGTCCAGCAGGCTCGGCGTCAGCCCTTCGACGAGGAGCCGCACCTCGCCGGCGGCCAGGTTCGTCCGGGCGCGCCGCGTGACCAGGGCCGACCCCGGATAGACGGTCACCTCGTCCAGGGTGCTGGACACCTTCGTGTCAGCGGCGGCGAACGAGGGGAGGAGGAACAGGAGCAGCAGCGCAGCGGGGGTTCGTGGGCTCATGGAGCCGTAGACGATCCCACCCTGGGGAAAGATTCAACTCCCTCTTCTCCGATTCGCAAAGCGAGTGGGATTCGCGGGCATGGACGCCGAGGCCGACCGAGGCGGTCGGGGATCTCATGGAAATCTTGTCGCCACCCTCCTTTCGTGTAAGAGCCGTTGGAACGGCGGCGCGTCTGCCGGTTACCGGGCGGCGCCTCGCCCGGGGGGTACACGGCATGATCCGTTTGTCTTGGGTGGTGTTGCTGGCTGGCGGGATTCTGGCGTGCGGAGGATCCTCCGGATCTCCTCCGACGGAAAAGAAGCCCGACCTGATCCGGGAGCTCCCCCCGTCCTCGGTGAAGTGCGGGTCCGGCGCAGGCACGCTCTCGGGGCGTCTCGTAGCTCCTAACGGCGAAACGCCGATCGTCGGCGCGGTCGCGACGATCTCCTCCGCCGATTGCGTCGCCGCGACGGACGGAACCGGCAGGTTCGAGTTCGACGGGGTGCCCCTCGAGCTCGCGACGCTCGAGCTTCGCAAGGGCATCTTTTCCGTGTCGACGGATGCGACTCCGGGTGAGCCGCTCAATCTGATGATCGCGCCGGACTCGGTGCGCCTCGCGTACGTTCCCGGATCATACGACAGTGTGGAAGACGTCCTCCGGGGGCTGGGTTTCGAGCCGGATGAGATCCCGCCCTGGACGCTCGGCGAGGCCACACTCGCCGGCTACGACGGCCTGTTCTTGAACTGCGGTGCGGGAGAGTTCGACGAGGACGCTGTCGCGAAGGTCCGTACCTTCGTCTCGAAGGGCGGCGCCTTGTATGCGTCCGACTGGGCGTACTCCACGATCGCGGAAGCCTTCCCTGGCCGGGTCCGCTTCGTCGAACCATTTGCGGAGGCCGGCCAGCCGGAGGAGGTCGTCGCCGCCGTCCACGACGACACCTTCCGGAGGGTGCTGGGACGCTCTACGGCGACGATCCGCTTCGACCTGGAGTTTTGGGCGGTGATCGATTCGGCGCCCGCGGGAACCGATGTCCTGCTGAGCGGACCGGTGACCCAACTGATCTATCCCGACATCGATTGGGACAGCATCGACTGGGGGAACGTGGACTCGGACCAGTTCGATCCGAAGCCCGTGCGGAGCGTCCGACCCCTGTCGATCCAGTTCCAGGAGGGGAAGGGGCGGGTGACTTACACGTCGTTCCACAACGAGGCGCAGAACACGGAGGATGCCGACCTCCTCCTCGAGCAGCTGATCTTCAGCCTCTGATCCGTTCCCTCACATCGGAGGGCGTGTGCAGGCGCGCCATCGTCAGCGCGTCCACGAAGGCGCCGTCGCGGTGGAGTGGACAAGGTTTCAGCCGTGGTGCGGCGTCCTGTCGCCGGTGAGAGAGAAATTGAGGGGCAGGGCGTCCGCATAGTGAAGCCTCTCGGCGAGCTCCGCCTCGGTCCAACCCCGACGGAAGCGCTACTCGGCCACTTCAGCCCCCTCTGGCCTCGAAGGTCGGCGCGCAGCTCGCGTATTCGGGTGGCTCGTCCTCGAGGAAGCCGGTCTCGGCGTGGATGAAGCCGACGACCCCGTTTCCGAACGCCACGGCGACGCGGTTGACGAAATCGGTCCAGGTGCTCGTCTGCATCACCTCGCCCCAGGCGAGGAATCCGGCGCGGTAGCCGCTGCTGCTCGAGCGGGCATGGCTGCGGATGTGGAAGAGAACGTCGCCTCGGCGATTCCGGTAGCTGCCGAAAGTGATGCGGCCGGCCTCGGGATGGCCCTCCTCTGTGCCGAGAGTGAGGCTCCGGGCGTTGGCGTGAAGGACGCGGACGCGGAAGCGGCCGTCGCCGGCGAGCTTCACCTCGAGGTCGTCGCCCGGCTCTAGGGCTGCGTCCCTGCCATCGCTGCGCGTGAAGACGACGAGCTCCGACGGTGCGAAGGATGCGAAGTGGCGCTTCACGTCCTCCATGAGCCGCGCGGGCGAAACACGGCAGCGGCGGATCACGGCCCAATAGTCCCGCCTCAGGAGCGGGCCGACCCCTCGCTCGGCGAGGAGCAGGGCGTGCCTCGAGCGCTTCCGCATCGAGCGAAGGGTGGGAACGTTGGCACCAGATGGGGAGGTGCGATGGATGATCGGGTGAACCCCGCCAGCGAGGCGTCGGAGCTCGTCTATCGGGCTGCGCCCGTGTTCCGGGCGGAGCACGGCGAGACCCGGCTCACGCGGCTGGTGGAGCAGCAGTCGGCGAAGGTCTCCTCGGTCGTGTTCCTCTTTGCATCGATCGGCACGATGGTCGCCTCGCTGGCGCTGGAGCTGGCGGGCAAGCGGCGGGTGAGCCGGTTCATCGGAATGTGGCCGGGCCCGATCCTGGCGATGGGCGTCTACAACAAGCTGGTGAAGACGTTCGGCGCAAGGTGAAGCCAGAACTCGAGCGTCGCACTCCAAGGCGGCCTTGACGCCCGCGGAGCCTATCGGTACTGATTTGCGGCGTAAGGGGAGTAGTTCCGCCATCCGGATGATGGCGAGGGGCGATCGACACGCTGGCCCGACGGGCCCGGTCCCCCACCTCGGCGACGAGGCGAACGAGACCTTCGACCAGGATTTCATGCCTGGCCGAAGTCTCGTGTCCGTCGATCCGGCGCCCGACCTCGGTCAGATCGAGGTGCCGAGTGTCCAAGAGCTGCTGGAAGATTTCGCTGGTCGGCCTGTTCGCCGCTCCGAGCGTCGTCGTTCGCCTGACTGGCGTTCCGTTGAACCCGTTGGTGACGATCCTCGTGTACGGCGCGGGAGTGGTCGCGGCGTCGTTCCTGCTCGCGTGGGCCGCCGAGATCGCGCAGGTCGACATCTCGGCGAGCTTCGCGACGGCGATCCTGGCGCTCGTCGCGGTCCTTCCCGAGTACACGGTGGATCTGTACTTCGCCTACGCCTCCGGGACGCGCCCCGAGTACGCAGCCTACGCCGCGGCGAACATGACGGGGAGCAACCGCCTTCTCATTGGCATCGGATGGCCATTGGTCGCCCTGGTGTTCGCGTGGGCGCTCAGGCGGCGGAAGGAGCCTCATCGGCCCGTCACGCTCCAGCCGCGGCGGCGCGTCGAGCTCGCCTTCCTGGCTCTGGCGAGCGTCTACGGCTTGATCATCCCTTTGAAGCGGACGGTGAGCCTCGTAGACGCCGCCGTGCTCCTGGCGATCTTCGCTTGGTACATGTGGCGCACGTCGAAGCAGGAGCGAGAGGAGCCCGAGCTCCACGGCCTGCCGTCGATCGTCGCGCAGAAGCCGGCGCCGATCCGTCGGGGAATCGTGGCGGCCTTCTTCCTCGTGGCGGCGGGGGTGATCGTGGTGGCCGCCAAGCCCTTCGCGGACGGTCTGATCGAGGCCGGCCGTACCTTCGGCATCGACGAGTTCCTGCTGGTGCAGTGGCTCGCACCGCTCTCGTCCGAGGCCCCTGAGCTCCTGGTCGCCGCCATCCTCGCGTTCCGAGGCGAGGACGAGACGGCGCTGGGCACGCTGCTCTCGTCGAAGGTGAACCAGTGGACGCTGCTGGTCGGTAGCATTCCGGTGGCCCATCTGCTGGGAGGAGGAGGGACCTTCCTTCCGCTCGATGCGCGGCAGGTCGAGGAAGTGTGGCTCACCGCGGCGCAGGCCATCTTCGCGACGGCGTTGCTCCTCTGCCTCCGCCTCCGAGCGCGCGATGCGCTCCTGCTCTTCGGGACCTTCGCGCTGCAGTTCGCCTTCCCGCATCCCTCTGCTCGGCTCATCTTCGCGGGCCTCTACGGAGCGATGGCGCTCGCGCTCATCGTCGTGCGGCGGCGGGAATTGATGCCGACGCTTCGGATGCTGAGCGTCGACGGCGCGTTGACCACAAATCGGTGAGCTCGCGGCCGTGCCGGGTAGCATGTCTGGATGCCCTCCGACTCCACCATGTCCCGACGCGCAGCTATGGCTGCCGAGGCCGTCGCTCGGCGATTCGGCTTGGCGGTGAGGGAGCCGGTCGTCGTCGGCGGCTACAGCAACACGATCGTCCGCTTGGCGCCCCTGCCGGTGGTTGCGCGGATCGCGACGGGGACGAGCCTCGTTCGCAATGGTCCCGCTTGGCTCGAGCGAGAGGTCGACGTCGCTCGCCACCTCGCGGCTGCCGACGCACCTGCGGTCCGACCGAGCGCGCTCGTGGAGGCAGGGCCCCACTCGCATGAGGGCCTGACCATGACCTTCTGGGAGCTCGTCGAGATCCGACCGGATCCGATCGATCCTCGGCTCGCCGCTCGAACGCTCCGTCAATGCCACGAGGTGCTCGATGGCTACCGCGGCGCGTTGCCGACATGGGCTGCGATCGACGAGGCGAGCCGCTTGCTCGATCACCCGCTGGTCGTATCTGCCTTGGGCGCCGAGGAGCGGGAGGTCTTGCAGAGCGCTGCGGAGCGAGTAGGCACCGTGATGCGCTCGGGAGGCGTGACGCTCCGGCCGCTCCACGGTGACGCCCATGGCCAGAACCTCTGGAACACGAGCGTCGGGCCGATCTGGGGCGACTGGGAAGACGCCTTCGCGGGCCCGGCGGAGTGGGACCTCGCGTGCCTGGTTTCCGCGTCGGCGGTGCTGGGGGACGGGAGCGAGGCGGCCGAGGTCCTGCGGTGCTACGGCGGCAGCGTGGACGAGGCGATGCTCGACCACATGATCGAGGCCCGTACGCTTCAAGCCATCGTGTGGGCCGCGCTCCTGCTGCCGGACGCCGAGCGGAACCCGAAGCTGCTCGCGAGGCTGGAATGGCTCCGGACGAGACTTCGCCCGTGAGCTGACGGCAGCGCGCTTCGGCGAAAAAATGACCTGAAGCCTGCCTCGGCCTCGTCGACTCGAAGCGTGGCCTTGGACCTCGGCTGTCGGACCCCTGCGGTATGCCTGGATGGGTGGCGCGGGTAGGACCGCGCGGGGGGAAGCAGATGCTCTCGCTCGAGCACGAGGCACTCGTGGAGCTCTTTCGCAGCTCACCCAAGCTGGCCGCCGAGGCGATCCGAGCGGCCTTCGATCTTCCGCTCCCGGAGGGCGAAGGCCAAACGCTGGAGTCGACGCTCAATCAAATCGTGCCGACCGAGCTCCGTGCCGATCTCGTCGTCGCCTTCGGGGACGCGCGGGTGATCGTCGAGGTGCAGCTCGCGCGAGACGAGGATAAGCGCTGGATCTGGCCCTGTTACGTGACGACTTTGCGGGCGCGCGAAAGATGTAGGTCCCTATTGCTGGTGGTGACGAATTCCGCTGAGGTTGCGAGATGGGCGCGTAGGCCCATCTCCTTGGACACCCCTGGATCGAGCTATGTCCCCCTCGTTCTCGGACCCGGCTCGTGTCCAAGGATCACGGACCTGGAGATGGCGCGGAGGTTGCCGGCGCTCACTGTCTTGTCGGCGATGGTCCACGCGCGGGACGAGCCGGATCTGGAGGTGGCCATCGCGGCGTTGGCGGGCGCCATGGCGCTCGATTCGGATCGGGCTACAATCTATGGCGATCTGGTGCTGCGCTCGATGGGGGAGCTGGCCCAGCAGGTTCTGGAGGCGTTCATGTCCATTCGGTCGGGAGGCTACGAATACCAGAGCGAATTTGCGCGGAAGTACTGGTCGAAGGGCCTCGAAGAGGGTCTCGAGAAGGGTCGCGAAGAGGGGCTCGAGAAGGGTCGTGAAGAGGGCCTCGAGATGGGGCAGGAGGAAGGGCGCAGGGCGATCGCGGGAGCCGTCGTCAAGGTGCTCACGGGGCGCGGACTCCCTCTCTCAGAGTCCCAGCGTTCTACGATCCTCGACGCGACCGACTTGGCAACGCTCGATCGGTGGCTGTCGCTCGCGCTCTCCGTCGGGTCTGCAGAAGACCTGCTGGCCAACCGCACAGGTCCGACGGGCCCGGCCGAGTAGCTGGGCGCTCGCCTGGCCGCTCGATCGTGATCGACGTGGACGGCCACCGGGGATTGTCGACTATTGTGCAGTCGTGTCGAATCCCCGCCCCACCTGCCTTCGCTGCCGCCGGCCGGAGTCCTTCTGCTGGTGCAGGAAGATCGAGCCGGTCGCTACCCGCACGCGGCTGGTCTTCTTGCAGCACCAGCGCGAAAGCCGCGTCCGCATCGGCACGGCCCGCATCGCGCATCTTGCGCTCTTGAACTCCGAGTTCCACGTGGGGACGTCGTTCCCGATGGAGCCGGCGCCCCGGACGGCGGTGCTCTTCCCGGGTGAGGACGCGCTGCCGCCGGAGACGCTTCGCGAGGGCGAGCCGTGGACGTTGATCGTGGTGGACGGGACATGGTCGCAGGCGCGCAAGCTGGTGCAGCGCGATCCCGTGCTGAGCGCACTGCCTCGGGTGGGCTTCCGGCCGCAGAGCCCGGGCAACTACCGCATCCGCGCGGAGCCGTCGGAGGACTGCCTCGCCACGGTGGAGGCGGTCGCCCAGGTCCTCGCGCACGTGGAGGGATCGCCCGAGCGCTTCGACTCGATGATCGCCGCGTTCACGCACATGGTGGACCTCCAGGTCGCGGCGGCGAACGACGAGAGGGCGATCCCGCGGCGCAAGGTCCGCGCCGGGCCGAGGGCCGCCGACGCGGAGCTGGAGCGGCTGCGCGCGGAATGGGGCGGTCTCGTGCTTCTCCACGCGGAGGCGAACCCGCATTCACGAGGTGAGGACGTCCCCGGCAAGCTCGAGCTCCTGCACCTGGTCGCGCTCCGGCCGGCCACCGGACAGCGCTTCGAGGCGGTGGTCGCGCCTCGGCGTCCGCTGGCTCCCGACACCCCTCGGCGCGTGGGCCTCGAGGCTTCGGATCTCCTGGGCGGTGACGAGGTCTCCCTCGCGCTCGGCGCGCTCCGCGACTTCCTGCGGGCCGACGACGTGATCTGCACCTGGGGCGGCTACCCGCTCGACCTCCTGGACGCGGAGGGCTTCGGAGCCGGCGCGTCGCTCGATCTGCGTGCCCTGCTCGCGAGGCGCCTCGGCCGGAGGCCCGGACCTCCCGAGAGCGTCCTTGGCGAGGCGCCGCATGGGCCGCCGCCGGGGCGTGGGCGTGCGGGGAGGACGGTGGCCACGCTCGAGGCCCTCGTTCGTTCCCTGCTCGCGGTCGGTAACGGCGGCGCTCAGCGAGCGCGCTGATCGACGTCCGTCCCGGTCGTGCCCGGAGGGCGACCGTGGAAGAACTGCCGGAGAACGACGCCCGGGCGCAGACCTCGGTACCTGACGAGGTAATGGACGCCGAGGATCGCGGCGCCGAGGGCCGACGCGGCTCCAGTGGCCAGGGACCAGCGCGGCCCGAAGGTGTCGGCCACCCAGCCGACGATCGGCGCGCCGAGCGGGGTGCCGCCCATGAGGATCGCGAGGTAGATCGCAACCACCCGCCCTCGCATCTGCGGGTCGGCGCCGAGCTGCACGGCGCTGTTGGCGGTGGTGGTGAAGGTCTGGGCGGACACGCCCACCGCGACGAGGGCGAGGCCGAAGAGGACGGAGTTGGGCATCACGGCGGCGAGGGCCAGGCCGAAGCCCAGGATCGCCGCCCCCGTGAGCAGGAGAGCGAGCCGAGGCTTCTCGCGCCCGGCGGCCAGGAGCGCCCCTGCGACGGAGCCGACGGCCATGGTCGACGTGAGGAGCCCATACTCGCCGGAGCCTTCGCGAAAGACCGAGACCGCCATGGCCGAGATGAAGATCGGGAAGTTGAGCGCGAAGGTCCCGATGAGAAAGAGCATCGCCAGGATCACCTGGAGGTCCGGCCGGCCCCGAAGGTAGCGCAGGCCGTCGACGAAGCTCCCGCCGCTCGAGGTCGATCGGTCCTTCCGGCGGAGCTCGCCGGTCCGGATGAGGCTCAGCGAGCCGAGCACGGCGACGAACGACACGGCGTTGAGGAGGAAGACCCAGCCGGATCCCACGGCGGCGATGAGGATTCCGGCGCTCGCCGGCCCGATCATCCGCGCGGCGTTGAACGAGGTGGAGTTGAGCGCCACCGCGTTGGAGACGTCGGCCTCTTCGACCAGCTCCGAGACGAAGGTGTGGCGGGCCGGCGCGTCGAAGGCCGTTACGCACCCCAGCAAGAAGGCGAATACATAGACATGCCAGAGCTGAACGACGCCGGTGAGGGTCAGGACGCCGAGGCCGAGGGCGAGGGCGCCCAGGGCCGCCTGGGTGGCGAAGAGGAGCTTGCGCAGGTCGAAGCGGTCGGCCGCGGCCCCGGTCAGCGGCAGGAGGAGGAGCGGTGGCCCGAACTGGAGGGCCATGACCACGCCTACCGCGGTGGCGTTGTTGTTCGTGAGATGGGTGAGGACGATCCAGTCCTGGGCGGTGCGCTGCATCCACGTCCCCACGTTGGAGACGAGGGCGCCAGCGGCCCACATCCGGTAGTTGTATCCCTTCAGGGAACGGAAGGTGCCCGCCATCCGTCGGCGCAAGGGGCGTCCTTCCAGGTCGTCGCTCAAGTGATCGTCCGCAGGCTCTTTCGGAGGGGGCTTCCTACACCTCCACAGGGTCGGAATGCACGGGGGCATCCCTTTATTCAGGCGATGAGACGTACGGGCGCTCGCCTCGGCCGTCGGCCTCGATGCGCCGTCATCGCGATAGCGCTCGGCGTGATAACGGCGATCCGCGTGTGCGGCGGGTCTGGACAGCGACCCGCGACCTGCTCCAGATTGCGGTTCCTCACCCTCCCCAGAGGTATCGAATGCTCAAGAAGATCTTGATTGCCGCGGCGATCGTCGTCGTCGGCCTCGTCGCAGTCATCGCCACCCGTCCTTCGACCTTCGCCATCGAGCGGTCGACCACCATCGACGCGCCGTCCGGCGTGATCTACGGCTACCTCGAGGACTTCCACCGCTGGCCCGAGTGGTCGCCGTGGGACAAGCTCGATCCCTCGCAGAAGAGGAACTACGAAGGAGAGAAGGCGGGGAAGGGCGCGATCTACTCGTGGAGCGGCAACGACCAGGTCGGTGAAGGCCGGATGACGATCACCGAGGCGAGCCCGAAGGAGCGCGTCGCGCTCGTGCTGGAGTTCCTGAAGCCCTGGAAGGCGACGAACGACGTGACCTTCGTCCTGGCTGAGTCGAAGGAGGGGACGAAGCTCACCTGGCGCATGGAGGGGACGAACGACTTCATGGGCAAGGCGTTCTCGCTCGTGATGGACATGGACTCCATGGTCGGGAAGGACTTCGAGAACGGGCTCGCGTCGCTGAAGACCCTCGGCGAGGCGGAGGCCAAGAAGCTCGTCGAGGAGCAGGCGGCGCGCGAGGCGGCCGAGAAGGAAGCTGCCGAGAAGGCGGCTGCCGAGGCGGTGCAGGACGCCGGCTCGAAGGAAGCGGCCCGCTAAGTCTGCCGAACGGAACCCTTCGGCGCCCCTCCCGCCACGGAGAGGGCGCCGAGAGGTCGCTCACGGGCCGTTTCGATCGTCCTTCACGGCCCTGGGCAGGCGCACCTCGAAGACGGTGCCCCGATCGTCGCTCGACGTGACCTCGATGGTTCCGCCGTGTGCGAGGACGAATTGCTTGGTGATGTAGAGGCCGAGCCCGACGCCCTTGTTGCCGGCCGTGCGTCTCTCGGTGCCGCGGAAGGGCTCGAAAAGCTGCCCTCGTAGCTCCTCGGGGATGGCGGGCCCGCCGTTCTCGACGCGAACCCGGACGGTCTCCGTCGATTGGCCGTCGATCCGGACGACCACGGGCAGCTCGTCGGCTCCGTGCTCGCAGGCGTTTCCCACGAGGTTCGAGAGGATCTGGAACAAGCGGTCCGGATCCCAGACGCCGGACGGATCGCCGACGGACTCGACCTGCAGCTGCCTCTCTCGCGTTGGCGCGCCCTGAACCACCTGCCGCACGAGGGAGAGCAGGTCGGTCGGCGCAGGGGCGAGGACGATCGACCGGTTCCCTCGGATGCGCGCCATCTCCAGGATCTGTTCGATCATGCGCGCCATCCGCTCGCCGCCGCGCAGGACCCGCTCGAGAGACTTGCGGATCGTCTCGTCGGTCGCGCACGAGAGCGCGACCTGCGCGCCGACCATCATCGACGAGAGCGGGTTCCGCAGATCGTGTCCGAGGATCGCGACCAGCACCTCGCGCATCTTCTCGTGCCGCATGCGCTCGTCGATGTCGGAGATGGATCCGATCCACTCGAAGAGCTCCCGATGCTCGTCGAAGACGGGAGCGGCGCGGGCGTGGATCCACGTGAACTCGCCGTCCGCTCGGCGCAGCCGGCACTCGCTCTGGAACGGCGAACGCTCCGCGAGGGCATTCTGCCAGCCGTGTTTCACGCGCTCCCGATCCTCGGGGTGGACCGCTTCGAGCCAGCGTCCCTGCCGCCAGTCCTCGTGGCTCTGCCCGGTGGCTTCGTGCCACGCCGCGAAACCGTCGATGAACAGCCCCTCGCCGGAGAGTCGCCAGACCGCCTGGCTGGTCGCCTGGATGAGCGCTCGGAACCGGTTCTCGCTGGCCTCCAGTTCACGGCGCTGGCGCTCCAGGGTGACGAAGACGTCGACCTTGCCCCGGAGCACGTGCACGTCGAGAGGCTTGAAGAGGAAGTCGACGGCGCCCGCGTCGTATCCCCGGAAGACCCGCTGCCGATCCAGCGACGCCGCCGTGACGAAGATGATCGGGACGTGGCGGGTCCGCTCGACGCCGCGCATGATCGTCGCGAGCTGGAACCCGTCCATCTCGGGCATCTGCACGTCGACGATGGCGAGCGCGACCCGGTGCTCGAGGAGGCGCTCGAGCGCCTCCGGGCCCGACCCCGCGGTGACGATGTCGAGGTCGTCGCGGCGGAGCATCTGCTCGAGCGCGAACAGGTTCTCGGGGAGATCGTCGACGAGCAGGAGCACCGGCTTGCGGAGTCCCCGAGCCTCTCGTGCGCTGCCGTCATGCCTCGTCCGAGGCCTCGATTCGACTTCGCTCAAGTTCACGACGACGCCCTCCTCCGATAGATCCGCTGCCCGCCCGCCACCGGCTCGAACTCGTTCGCGCGTGCGCACAGGCGCAGGGATTCGTGGGACCCGAGGCCGAGGAAGCCTCTCGGGCACAGCGAATCGGCGAAGAGGTCGATGGCGCGGTCCTGCAAGGTGCGCTCGAAATAGATGAGGACGTTCCGGCACGAGACGAGCTGGACCTCTGCGAACGCCGAATCGGTGGCGAGGCTGTGATCCGAGAAGAGGATCCGCTTGCGGATCGCCGTCGACATCGCGGCCCTGCCGTAGGCCGTCGAGTAATAGTCGGAGAGGGACGCCCGCCCCCCGGACGCGAAGTAGTTCCGGGAGAAGGTGCGGATCCGATCGACGTCGTACACGCCGTTCCTTGCCACCTCGAGGCTCCGGGCGTCGATGTCCGTCGCGTAGATCTGGGTGCGATCGAGGAGTCCTTCCTCGTGCAGGAGGATCGCGACCGTGTAGGCCTCCTCGCCCGCACCGCATCCGGCTACCCACACTCGCAGTGAAGGATAGGTGGACAGATGCGGGAGGACCTGCTCGCGGAGCGCCCGCCAGTGCTCGGGATCGCGGAAGAGGTCGCTGACCTGGATGGTGAGGCAGGGGAGGAGGCGCGCGAAGGCCACGGGATCGCGGACCACGCGATCGAGCAGCTCGCCGACCGTCGGCGTGCCGAGGGCCGCGAGGGCCTGGGCGATCCGCCGCCGCAGCGACGACCGCGCGTAGGAGCGGAAGTCGTAGTGGTAGAGGCGGAAGATCTCCTCGAGCAGGCGATCCAGCTCGAGATCTCCTGACGCGTCCTCCAGGCCTTTCAACGGGGCATCCACACGCGCACCATGGAGAGCAGCTTGTCGATGTCGACGGGCTTGGCGATGTAGTCGTTTGCGCCGGCGTCGATGCATTGCTGCCGATCGTCGGGCATGGCCTTCGCCGTGAGGGCGATGATGGGCAGCGCGTCGAAGCGGGGATCCTTGCGGATCTCGGCCGTCGCGGAGAGGCCGTCCATCTCCGGCATCATCACGTCCATCAGCACCAGGTCGTAGATGGGTCCGGCCTGGATCCTCCCGAGGGCCTCCTTGCCGTTCCGGGCGATCTCGATCCGGGCGCCCTTCGGCTCGAGGGCGCTGGTAAGCGCGAAGACGTTCCGGACGTCGTCCTCGACGATGAGGACGCGGCGGCCCTCGAACGCGGCCTCGCGGCTGCGGACCGCCTGGAGCATCCGGCGTTTCTCGGGGGAGAGATCGGACTCGACCTGGTGGAGGAAGAGGGTCGCTTCCTCGAGCAGGCGCTCCGGCGAGCGGGCGCCCTTGATGATGATCGACCGGGCGTGCTGCCGCAGCCGCTGCTCCTCGTCTGCGGTGAGCGCCCGCGCCGTGTAGACGATCACCGGCGGGTGGGCCGTGTGCTCGGCGTCCATCCGCGCCAGGAGATCGAAGCCGCTCGTCCGCGGGAGCATCAGGTCGAGGACCATGCAGTCGAAGGTGGTGGTCCGGAGATGCTCGAAGGCCTCGTCCGCTGTGGCGACCGCGACGATCTCGACGCCGTCGGCCCGGAGCAGGTGCTCGATCGCGCCGCGCTGAATGTCGTCGTCTTCGACCACGAGCAGCTTGCGGACGTCGTGGGAGAGGTGGCGCTCGAGCTTCTCGAAGGCCTCGGCCAGCGCCTCGCGCCTCACCGGCTTGAGCGCGTAGCCGATGGCGCCCAGCTCGCGCGCGACCTTCTGGTAGTCGTGGACGGAGACGACGTGGATCGGGATGTGGCGGGTCTCGGAGCTCCGCTTGAGCAGCTCGAGGACCGTGAGGCCCGAGTGATCCGGAAGGCCCATATCGAGGATGATCGCGGCGGGCCGGAAGTCGCGCGCGAGCTGGAGCCCTTCCTGGGCGTCTCCCGCGATCACGCATTGGAAGCCCAGCTCGTGGGCGAGGTCCCGGAGGATGGCGGCGAAGGCGGCGTCGTCCTCGATCGCCAGCACGACGCGAGCCCGATCGGTGAGGGCGTTTCGATCGTCGTCGACCGCGACGGCCTTCGCGTCGCTCCTCGGGATCGCCGGAGGGGGCGGCGCAGCCGCTTTGCGGGATCCTTCGGGCGGTGCTCCGAGCCTCCGGGGAAGCAGCAGCGTGAAGCGGCTCCCCTCGCCTGGGGCGCTCTCGAGCCGGATCTCGCCGCCGAGCAGCGACGCGAGCTCGCGCGAGATCGACAAGCCCAGGCCCGTTCCGCCGTACTTGCGGTTCGTGGTCCCGTCGGCCTGCCGGAACGCCTCGAAGATCGCCTCGTGGTGCTGGGAGGGGATGCCGATCCCCGTGTCCTCCACCGCGATGGCGACGCGTCCCGTGGCGGTCCCGTCGATGCGAAGGGTGATCGAGCCGGCCTCGGTGAACTTGATCGCGTTGGAGAGCAGGTTCGTCAGGATTTGCTGCAGTCGCAAGGGGTCGGTATCGATGGCGCGGGGACACTCCGGCTCGATGCGCACCGAGAGTGTCAGGCCCTTCTCACGCGCCAGGGGCTCGAAGCGCTGGCGGACCGAGTCGGCGATCCGCTGCACGGAGACGCTCTCGATCGCGACGTCGACCGTCCCCGACTCGATCTTCGCGAGGTCGAGGATGTCGTTGATCAGGGCGAGGAGGTCGTTCCCCGCCGCGTAGATGTTCGAGGCGTAGCGGACCTGATCCTGCGTCAGGTTTCCCGCGGCGTTGTCGGCGAGGAGCTTGGCGAGGATGAGCGCGCTGTTGAGGGGCGTGCGCAGCTCGTGGGACATGTTCGCGAGGAACTCGGACTTGTAGCGGCTGGTGCGGCCGAGCTCGGCGGCCTTCTGCTGGAGGAGCTGCTGGGTGGCGACGAGCGTCTCCTTCTGTGCGCGGAGCGACCGGGTCTGTTCCTCGAGCTGCGTGTTCGCCTCCTCGAGCTCCGACTGCTGGGCCTCGAGGTGCGCCTGCGACTCCATGAGCGCCCGGCTCTGTCCCTCCAGCTCCTCGTTCGCCGCGCGCAGCTCCTCCTGCTGCCGCTGCATCTCCTCTGACTGGCGCGTGGTCTCCTCGAGGAGCTCGGCCTGAAGCGCCGCGTGCTTCGCCAGGCGGATCGACACGCCGATGGGCTGCGCGGCGGCCTCGAGGAGCGCGATCGTCGCGGGAGAGGGCGGCGTGAAGAAGCCCAGCTCGACGACGCCGTTGACCCTGTCGTCCGCGGTCGTGGGGACGACCACGAGCGTTGCGGGCTTGGCCGCGCCGGTTCCCGAGCGGACCTCGATCCAGCCGTCCGGAACGTCGCGCACGACGAGGGTGCGCGCCTCCGCCGCGGCCTGGCCGATCAGGGTCTCGCCCATCGCGACCGCGTCCGGCCCGAGGGCGCTCGGCGTGCCACCTGCGGCTCTTCCGGCGACCTTTCCGGCAACCTTTCCGGCAAACCCTGCGCAGCGGACGAAGCCGCTGCCGTCGTCGCTCGCCCAGAAGCTGCCGACCTGCGCGTCGACGTACCGGCCGAGGAGCGAGAGGGCTTTCTGGCCCAGCTCATCCACTCGGAGCTCGCCGCGCATGGTCACGGCGAGCTCGCTGCCACCCTGTTTGATCCAGGCCTGCTCCACCATGTGGAGCTTGTTGCCGACGAACTGCCGCCCGAACACGCCCACGATGCCGAGCGCGGTGATCGTCAGCCCGCGGTTGAGCGGGTTGAGGAAGGCGACGAGGAGGTCAGGAGACGGGGACTCGAGGACGTAGCCCAGGGCGACGAGGGCACCGGAGCCGAGCCCCACGGCGAGCGGGACCCAGGGGCGCCAGCCGCGCACGCTTAGGATCAGCGGCGCGGCGTAGAGGATCCAGATCGCGGTGCCGACCGGACACATCAAGTCGAGCACGAATGTGCCCGCCATGAGCGCCGCGACGAGGAGGTTAAGGTTCGTCGACGAGAATACGCGCCTCGGCATCGAGAGCCTCCCGGCGGTCGGCCGGAGGGCACGACCCCAGAGCTCCGCGTGGTTGCGGGGAGCGAAACTCTAGGGCCGGAGGCGGGAGGGTCGCAATCGGCGCCGTTCGAATTTGGCGCGGGATCGAACGGGCGCGGAGCGGGAGGTCAGTCCCAGAACGCCTGGGTCTTGACGCCGCGGAGCTGGATCACGGGCCGCAGGCGGAGCCCGTCCGCATCGTCCTTGAGCGAGGCGCGCACGTCGAATTCCACGCGCAGCTCGCGGGTCTTGCCCTCCTCGAGCACGATGGGCTTTCCGGAGATCTTGAGGCCGGAAGTGGTGCCGGAGGGCACGTTCAGCGGGATGCGCGTGTAGGGCGAGCCCACCGGCGTGGCGTAGCCGGGCGCCCGCTTGTCGAGGATCAGCCGGACCTGCGTGAGCTTGCCCGGCGGGACCCAGTCATCGGCGAGCCGGATCTGCTCGCCGTTCAGGAGCTTGCGCAGGTCGAGGGCGAGGGGCAGGTCCCGGTAGTTGAGGAGCTCGTACCAGCCCTCTCCCGAGACGTGCACGCTCACGGAGATGACGTTCACGACGATCGCATCGAACTCCGAGGGCTTACGCGAGGCTAGCGCCTTCTGGTCGTGGACCTCGCCAGCGACGATGCGGACCCTCGCCATGTCGTCGCCACAGGCGGCGAGGAGGGGGAGGACCAGGGCGAGGAGGGGCAACGGGCGGAAACGCATGGTGGATCCTTACGGCACGGGTCCGAAGAGCTCTTCGGACCACCGCATAGATCGAAATTCTATAACCGATCGTTGCGGAAAGCGCAAAGCGACCCGGAGCGCTTCACCTCACCCCGGCGTCGACTTCGCGCTTCGCTTCGGCCGACCAGGCGCGCAGCTCGGGCAGCTCGAGGATCGCGTCCATGTAGCGGCGCGCGTCGCCGGGAACCTCGATCCCGTAGGTGACGAAGCGCGTGACCACCGGCGCGTAGAACGCGTCTGCGATCGAGAAGCGGCCGAAGAGGAAGGGGCCCTCGTCGGCGAAGCGCGACCTGCCGGACCAGATCGCGAACACGCGGGCGATCTCGGCCTGCACATCCGGACCCAGGGGGCCGGGGTCCTTTCGGGAGGAGATGTCCATCCCGAGCTGCCGGCGGAGATTGGGGAAGCCGCTGTGCATCTCCGCGCAGACCGCGCGGGCCTCGGCGCGTCGCGCG
The DNA here is from genome assembly GCF_001263175.1 of Vulgatibacter incomptus. Taxonomy (GTDB): domain Bacteria; phylum Myxococcota; class Myxococcia; order Myxococcales; family Vulgatibacteraceae; genus Vulgatibacter; species Vulgatibacter incomptus. Next base: position 4,094,448 of record NZ_CP012332.1, read on the forward strand.
CGATCCTCCGGCCAGAGCGAGGGCGCGAGCTCGGCGAGGTATTCACAGATCGCGAGAGAGTCCCACACCACCACGTCGCCGTGCACCAGGGAGGGCACCTTGCCGGTGGGGGAGACCTTCTTCACCCGCTCCCACTCCGCCGAGCCGAAGTGGACGACCTCGTCGCGGTAGGGGAGGCCGGACTTCGCGAGGGCGAGCCACGGCCGGAGCGACCAGGAGGACGAGTTCTTGTTGCCGACGAGCAGGACGAGTTCGTTCATGGCGGGCTTTTCCGGGGGCGAGGGGGCGTCGAGTAGGATGCCCGCCTCCTGCTGCCGGTTCCAGCGAGTCGTGACGCCCTGCCCGCGGGCCCGAGGCGAAGAACGAACCTCCCTGCACGTGTCCGCGCTCTTATTCGTTCGTCGCCGTCGGGCCCGGGGCCTCCGCCCTTCCCCCGCCGAAAAAGAGCCTACGGGGGACCCGTGACTGGAGCGTGACCGTGGAAGGGTCGGTCGTCAGCGACCGAAGGGCGGGCGGGAGAGGACCTCGAGCTTCTCGGAGAGCGCGGCGCGGGCGGACTGCTCGTCTTCGAGGGCCCCGTCGTGGAACAGGCTCTTCACGAGCTCGAGCAGCAGCGCGGGACTGCCACCGGCAGCGCGCACGAGGTCGGCGCCGAGCGCCTCGGAGACGCCGAGATCGAGGTCGCGGACGATCTGGGCGAGGGCGAAGTCCGGCAGGGGCTCGAGCTCGACCGACACCGCAATCCCCTCCCGAACCATCTTGTCCGCCACGTCGCGCGGCGTCTCGTCGAGCTCGCTCGGCCGGAAGACGACGACGAGCCGGAACTTTCGACCCGCACCGATCGCCGCCGGATTCGACGTTACGAAGGGTCCGATGGTCGCGCTGGCGGGATCGCAATGATGGAGATCGTCCACGACCATGTTGAAGTAGGGGAGGTCGATCCGCCGCAGGAGCTCGAGCTGCGCCTGGAGGAAGCGGAGCATGTCGGCCTCCTCGAGGGGCGGCAGCGCCTCCTCTCCGGCTTCGAGGAGCTCGGGGAGCATCCGCGACAGCTCCCGTCTCAACCACCTCGGGAGCTCGATCTCCGGAAATGCGGCGAGGATCTGGCGAACGGCGCGGGCCTGGGAGGCGAAGGGGAGGCCTGCGTCGCCCGGGCGGCTCGCCAGCACGATCGGCGTGACCCCCTGGGCGGCGGCGAAATCCCTGGCGAGCCGGCTCTTGCCCACGCCGGCAGGGCCGGTGACGAAGACGACCTTCTCCTCGTCCCAGGCGGCCTGCATGCGGGCCCAATGCTTCTCGCGGCCGACGAGCCTCGGGGGCCGCCGCAACGACGGCGGGATCTCGCGGGCGGTCCCTGCCGAGCCGGGGAGCGTGCCGCGCTCGACCAGGCGGGCGAGGGCGAGGGTCTCCGGATCCGGCTCCACGCCGAGCTCATCGAGGAGGGTGCGCCTCGCGCGCTCGAAGGCCCGGAGGGCCGCGGCGCGATCGCCGGCGAGGTAGTGCAGGCGGATCAGCCGTCGGTGGGCGCGCTCCGAGTAGGGATCGCGCGCGATGAGCCGCTCGGCGAGGGGCACCGCCTGGAGCGGCCGCTCGTCCTTCTCCAGCCGGTCGGCCTCGCGCTCGAGGCTCGCCAGGACCAGCCGCCCGAGGTCGGTGGAGGCCCCCTCGATCCACGAGGCGAGCTCGTCGCAGTCGGAGAAATCCTGGCCCGTGAGGATCGTGCTCCGCAGCGACTCGTTCGGGAGCGCTCCGCCGAGGAGGGTGCGGCGGAGGTCGCGGAGGTCCACGTCGACGCCGTCGGCGAGCTGGAGCGGATCTCCCGCGTCGACGAGGTCGACGTTCGTCAGCTTGCGGAGGCGAGAGAGGGCCTGCCGCAGGTTCGCCCTGGCGCGCGCTTCGTCCGAGTCGGGCCAGAGGAGCCCCGCGATCCGCGAGCGGGAGGTCGGGCCGTCGACGGCCAGGACCGCGAGGAGGGCCGCCGTCTTTCGCTCGAGCTCCACCATTCGGCCGGACTCGCTCCGGGCCGTCCCGCGGTTCAGAAGGTGGACGGACCACATGGTCGAGCTCTCGTGGGGGTTCGAGTTGCCGATACCGGAGACCTACCCAGCGTGCGCGGTGAAGTCCATTGGATACAGGGAGTGCCGCTTCTTTGGACGGATTAGTGCAAGAGGTCGAAGCCGAGCTTGATCACCAGCGCCGTCACCACCATCAGCACGGCGCGGCGCACGAGCACGTCGCCTCCGCGCGCCGCGAGCCTGGCGCCGAGGAAGCCGCCCGCGAGCTGGGCGGCGGCCATGGGGGCGGCGACCGCGGGCAGCACCGCGCCGCGCTGGGCGAAGAGGAGCAGCGCCGCGAGGTTGGACGCGAAGTTGACGACCTTTGCGTTGGCGGACGCCCTGGCGACGGGCATCCCCAGGAGCCACACGAAGCCGACGATCAGGAAGGTGCCGACACCAGGGCCGAAGAAGCCGTCGTAGGCGCCCAGGCCGAGGGCGAGGGCGGCGGTGAGCCACGCGGCCTTCTTGGGCGAAGGGGCGATACCCGAAGCCACCGCCGGCTTGAAGGCCAGGAAGAGCGCGACGGCGACGAGCAGCACCAGCACGACCGGGCGGAGCAGGGAGGGATCCAGGAGCATCACCAGCGCCGCTCCGGCGAGTGAGCCGACGAGGCCCAGCGGAAAGCCGATCCGCGCGAGGCGCCCATCGATCATGCGGGCGCGGGCGTAGCCGGCCAGCGCGGCGCCCGAGCCGAAGACCGACTGCCCCTTGTTGGTGCCGAGGGCGAGGTGGGGCGGGAGGCCGACGGCGAGGAGCGCCGGGAGGGTGAGCAGGCCGCCGCCTCCGGCAATGGCGTCGACGACGCCGGCGATGAAGGCGACGCTGGTGAGGAGCGCGAGCTCGGGAAGGGCGATGTCCACTGGCGCACTATGCACGACGTCGGGCCGCGCGAGGAACGAGCGTGCGGGCGCCAGGCCCTTCTTCTCCTGGGAAAGGTGGATCGACGGATGACGTGCTGGGGCCTCTGCTCGGTGCCCGGCGCGAAGCAGTCTTCGTCTTCGAGAAGCCGAGTTTGCTACCTGTTCGGCTTCCATGAATTTGTGTATGTACGATTGAAGAACACTTCAGGTCTTGGGGAGGCGGGACTTGTTTTCTACCCATCGATGGACGGCGCCTGCCGTCATGTTTCTGGTTCTCGCTGGGGGCGGCTGCTCCACGGCGCCGGACGGTTCCTCGGGCGACTCGGCGATCTCCGCGGGAGCCGGACTCGAGATGCAGGAGAGCGAGCTACGGATCGCGATGCCGTATCGACTCCCTCAGGGCTGCCTGGACGGATCCCTCCCGCAGTGGAGCGCTGGCGATTGGGTGTGTGGCGAGCTTCCGAAGGACACCCTCGCAGGGCTTTCATGTGCCAGCGGTCAGGTCGCGAAGTGGAGCGGCAGCGGTTGGAGCTGCGCGGACGACTGGGACAACGGTCCCGCGGCGGGCGTCGGCATCAGCGTCAGCGGGACCACGGTGAGCGTCTCGGCGGAGTTTCGCCTTCCGGAGCGGTGCGACAACGGATCCATTCCGCGTTGGGATGGAACCGAATGGAAATGTGCGATCGAGAGGGACACCCTGGCGTCGCTCTCATGTGTTCCAGGGGCCGTGCCGAGGTGGGATGGCATCGGGTGGACCTGCGGAGTCGACGACGACACGCTGGCGTTCCTCTCGTGCGGCGAGGGGCAGGTACCACGGTGGGTCGGGTCGAGATGGGTCTGTTCCGCGGATTCCTCGGTTTCGTATGGCGCTGGCCTCAGCCAGACCGGGGACACGGTGGCGATCGCGCAGAGTTATCGGCTGCCACAGACGTGCGCGAATGATCAGGTCGCCACCTGGAGCGGGACGTCATGGGAATGCGCCGCGCGGGGAACCCTCACCGCGGTTAATCCCGGACCCGGCCTGGTTGGCCAGGCCTCCGACGGGACGGCGACCGTCGGTCTCGATCTCGCCTTCACGGACGATCGCTACCAGGCGCGGTACCAGCGGACGCGCGTCGTGTCGCCGGTCGGAGCCGATCCGCTCGCGAACGGGACCGCGCTGTTGAGCGTCGTCGATGCGATTCGAAACAGTACCAGTGTCATCGAGCCCTGGCTCATCCGAGTCGAGCCGGGAACGTACGACGTGGGGACCTTGAGGGTCGAGTTGCCCCCGGACGTGGTGCTCGAGGGGGCCGGTCCGAGTCATACCATCATCCGTGGGAGCGGAAGTCGCGTGATCGCCGCTTTGTGGCCAGGTCGGACCGAAATTCGTTCGCTCCGGGTCGAGCTCTCGTCGACGAACTCCCTCGGCGAGGTGACGGCAATCTCGGCAGACGAGCAAGATCTTCGCCTCGTTCGCGTCGACATCTCCGCATCCGGAGTCGGCCAGGTGTGGGGGGTGAAGTCCAGGCGCATCAGGTATCGCGGACCGGCCCCCGACTTGGCGCTCGAGAGCTGCCGGATCGAAGTGCAAGGAATCGCACATGGAGTGTCGGGCGGCGTAGTGAGCATCAAGGGGAGCGAGATTCTGGTGGGTGGTGTGGGTCCATCGTTGGGAGTTCGCGCGTTCGACGATCTGGAGATCGAAGGGACCAAGATCTCCGCGTCTGCGGGGCCCAACACGAATGCCGTGGCGATGGCATTCGAGGTGTCGGAAGCGGTGGCGCGGATCCGCTCTACGGAGCTGATCGCCAAGGGAAGCGTCGACGCGGTGGGAGCCTCGTTACGCTGTGGCAGGTTGCTACTGACGCTTTCGTCCGTGACGTTCGACGGGGCGCGAATCGAATCCACCGGTGCCGCCATCGAATCCCAGGATTGCCCCGTTCGTGTTGGCGCATCGATGGTGCAGGGATCCGTTCTCCTGGAGTCCCGTGGATCCATCACCTGTGCATTCGCTTACGACTCGAGCTATCAGCCCTTGGATGCCGGCTGCCTCTGAACAGGACCGACCCGGTCGAGCGCCGGGTCAATCGAGCCGCTTTCGATAGTAGTGCTGGGTCTTCGTGCGCGCGAAGCCCATCCGCTCGTAGAACGGGTGAGATTCGGCACGGAGCACGTTCGAGCGGACGGTGACGGCGCCGACGGCCAGCGCTCGGGCCCAGGCCTCGGCGGCGGACACCAGCGCGGCACCCACCCCCCGACGCCGCGCGGTCGTTCCCACGACCAGGCCGAGGATCTCGACGCGCTGGCTCGAGTCGAGGGTGAGCCGCTCTTCCGCTTCGATCCAGCCGAGGATCGCGCCATCGTCCTCCGCCACGAGGATCCGGCGATCGCGGTGGGGAAGGAGCACCTCCAGCCTGGCGCGCATCTCGGCGGCCGGGGAGGAGTAGCCGAGCTCGCCCGCGAGGCTGGCGAGGGATGCCGCATCTTCGATTCGTGCGTCACGAACGTGCATCGCGGTGCCTTCCTCGGGCTCGGGTCGAGCGTTTGGAGGCGGGGATCACGGCCCATGCCAGCACGCCGGCGCGGAGGGCGCAAGAGGTCGTGGCGGCCGCGAGCGCTCGAGATGCGCCGATGTCGGACCCATGGTCTATGGTGCCGACCATGCGGATCCTCCACACATCGGACTGGCACCTCGGGCACACGCTCCACGACGTGTCGCGGGAGCGGGAGCACGAGCTCTTTCTCGAGTGGCTCCTCGAGGCGATCGGCGCGCACGGGGCGGATGCCCTCCTGATCGCCGGCGACGTCTTCGACACCGCGAACCCGCCGGCGGCGGCGCAGGCGATGTTCTACCGCTTCGTGGCGAAGGCGCGGCGGCGCTACGAGCGGCTGGAGATCGTGGCGATCGGCGGAAACCACGACTCGGCGGATCGGCTCGACGCGCCGTCGCCGCTGCTGGACGGCTTCGACGTGCGGGTGGTCGGGGGCCTGGCGCGGCGCGCGGATCGTTCCCTTGACCTCGACCGGCTGATCCTCCCGCTGCGCGATCGGGAGGGTGAGGTGCGCGCCTGGGTCGCGGCCGTGCCCTTCCTGCGGCCGGCGGATCTCCCCGCCGTGCCCGGAGCGGACGATCAGCTGGTGGAGGGCGTGCGCGCGACCTACCGCGAGGTGCTGGACGCCGTGCGGGAGCGGCGCCGGCCGGGGCAGGCGATCGTGGCGATGGGGCACCTCTACATGACCGGCACCCGGCTCTCGGAGTTGAGCGAGCGGCGGATCCTGGGCGGGAACCAGCACGCGCTCCCGGCGGAGATTTTCCCGGACGATGTGGCCTATGCGGCGCTCGGCCACCTCCACCTCGCGCAGCAGGTGGGGCGGCCGTCGGTGCGCTACAGCGGATCGCCGATCCCCCTGTCGATGTCGGAGCTCGACTATCCGCACCAGGTCTGCCTGGTGGATCTCGAGGGCGAGGGTATGCGCTCGGTGGAGCCGCTGCGGGTGCCGCGCTTCGTCGAGCTCCTTCGCGTGCCGCGGTCCGGGGCGCTGGAAAGAGAAGCCCTGTTGGAGGCGCTCAGGGCGCTGCCGAACGGGACGCTGCCGGAGGCAGACGGGGCCGACGCCGCGTTGCGGCCCTTCCTCGAGGTCCGGGTACGGCAGACGCGGCCGGATCCCTCGCTTCGCCGCGACGTGGAGCAGGCCCTGGAGGGCAAGGCCGCGCGCCTCGTCAAGCTGGGCATCGAGCTCGGCGGCGACGGCAAGTCCCTCGCCGATCGGGTGGAGCTGCAGATGCTGGACGAGCTCCTGCCGGAGAAGGTCTTCGAGGACCGCTGGAAGAAGGAGCACCCCGGAGAGCCGCCGCCGGACTTGATGGCGGCGTTCCTGGAGCTGGTAGGTGACGTGCAGCAGGGGAGGGCGTCGTGAAGATCCTCGCGGTTCGGGGCGAGAACCTCGCCAGCCTCCACGGCCCGTTCGAGCTCGACTTCGAGGCGGAGCCCCTCGAGCGAGCGGGCCTCTTCGCGATCACGGGCCCAACGGGCGCGGGCAAGAGCACCTTGCTCGACGCGATCTGCCTGGCGCTCTACGGGACCACGCCGCGGATCGAGTCGGTGGCCGGGCGCGGCTACGACGTGGGTCGGGAGGGCGAGGAGAGCCGGCTGGGCAGCACGGATCCCGCGACGATCCTGCGCAAGGGCACGGCCTCCGGCGGGGCCGAGGTCGTGTTCCGTGGCCGTGATGGGATTCGTTACCGCGCGTGTTGGAAGCTGCAGAGGGCCCGCGGCCGGATCGACGGGAAGATCCAGAAGCCCACCGTCCAGCTCTGGAACGACGAGACCTCGACGGCGATCGGGCGGACGGCCACGGAGGTCTACCGCGCGATCGAGGCGGCGATCGGCCTGTCGTACGAGCAGTTCTGCCGCTCGGTGTTGCTCGCGCAGGGCGAGTTCGCGCGCTTCCTCCAGGCCGGCGAGAAGGACCGGGCCGAGCTCCTCGAGCGGGTGACGGGAACGGAGATCTACCGGCACCTCTCGATCGCCGCCCACGAGCGCCACGCGGAGGCGAAGCGGGCCCTCGCCGAGCTGCAGCGGGAGCTGGACGGGGAGCGGATCCTCTCGAACGAGGAGCGGCTTGCTCTCGAGGCGTCGAGGGGCGAAGCGGAGAAGGCGCTCGTCGAGGCGCGGGCCTCGCTGCAGGAGGCGGTGGACGCCCATGCCTGGCACGAGGCCTTGGAGCGCTTCGAGTCGGGTGAGCGGGAGGCCGATGCAGCGATCGCTCTCGCCGAGGCGGCGTGGACGGAGAGCGCCCCGATGCGCGAGGCCCTCGTCGCGGCGGAGCAGGCGTTGCCGCTCCGGCCGCTCTTCGAGGCCGCCGACGACGCGGTGCGGGACGAGGTTCGAGCGGCGGAAGGCGTTGAGGCTGCGGTTCGGGCCCACGCGGAGGCCGTCGTTGCCAGCGAGGGCGCGGCTCGGGGGCTCGCGGGAGCGAGGGACCGACAGGAGCAGGTGGCGGCGTCGCAGGAAGCGGCCCGGCCCGAGCTCGAGGAGGCGCGGCGCCTAGACGCAGAGCTGGGAGCTGCGAAGGCGGGGGCAGCGGAAGCGCTCGAAAAGCGCCGCGAGGCCGCCTCCCGTGTGGAAGCTCAGCGGGAGGGTCTCGCCTCGATCCGCGGCTCCATGGCTCGGGCAGAGGCGGCGCGGTCGGCGGCGATCGCGTGGTTGGATGAGCACGGCCGGCTCTCGGCGCTCGCCGGGCAGTGGGAGCGCTGGCGTACGGAGCTCGAGCGTGCCGCAGGCGTGCAGGGGCGTGAGCGCACAGCGACCGCGCGGCTCTCGGTCCTCGAGAGGGAGAAGACGTCGCTGGAGGGAATGGTCGCTGCGGCGGGCGCCGCGGTGGTCGAGGTCGATGCACGCTTTTCTGAGGCGTGTGAAGTCGAGGCCTCCGCGGTGCGGGCCTCTGAATCGCTTCCGAGGGCGTCGCTGCGGGCGCAGCGGGGAGCTCTCGAGAGGACGGAGCGCCACGCACGCTCTCTGGAGGGCGTCGTCGAGGAGTCGGTTCGGCTGCAGGTCGAGCTGGGCTCGCTCCGTTCACAGGCGGCTTCTATTGCGACGGAGCGTGATCGGTGGAGCGGGGAAGCGCTGAAGCTCTCGGCGCAGCGCGAGCTCCTCGGCTCTCAGCTCGAAGCGGCAGCGCTCGAGGCGCAGGCCGCGCGCGACGCGCTGGAGCTCGGCGATCGGCGTGCGCTCCTCCGGGACGGCGAGGCGTGTCCGCTCTGCGGCTCGCCGGATCATCCCTGGGGGGCTGAGGGCGCGGCGATCGCGGGGAGGCTTGCCGAGCGCGAGGCGCGACTCTCATCGCTGCGGATCGATCATGCCCGGGTGGACCGCGCCCACGCCGAAGCGGCGACGCGAGCCGAGGCGGCGGCGGGACAGGTGTCGGCCCACGAGAGGGCCGCGGACGAGAAGCTCGGGCGGGCGGCGGCGCTCGGCGACGCGTTCCGCGAAGAGCGGTCGGGACTGGAGCGTGAGAACGCGGCCGGCCCGGACGATGGCGCTGACGGGGCCGACGTGGCGGATTCGTCAGCACGGAGGCGCGCGGAGTGGATGGCGATCCCGGTGCGGCTGGACCTCTTGGTTCCAGAGGATGCGCGGGCGGCCAGGGACGCCGTGACGGCGTTGCTCGAGGCGCTGGGCGAGGAGAGGAGGGCGCTCGATCGGCGCGAGTCGGAGGCGGAGCGCCTGGAGGGGCAGGCGTCGCTCGCTCGGGCGAGGGTGGCCTCGCTGCGGCAGGAGAAGGAGTCTCGGGAGGCGACGCTTCGCGCGGGTGAGCAGAAGCTCCAGCGCTTCGCTGTCGAGGCACAGGAGCTACGGCTCCGTTCGGAGGGTGCGCGCGACGAGGTCGCCGGGATCTTGCGACCGCTTGCTCCGATCCTGGACGCAGCTCGGGCCTCGTGGCGCGAAGACTTCGAGCGGAATCCGCGCGAGCTCGTCGACGGCCTTGGGCGGGAGGCGGCCCAGTGGAGCGCCCACGACGCCGACCGGGCCCGCGCGGTGGAGAGCCTGGCGCTCTTGCATCCCCGTGAGGCGGCGGCGGTCTCCCTGCTCGGCGAACGCGAGTCCGCGGACGACGCGGCGGTCCGGGCCCAGGAGAATGCTGCTGCCTCTGCCGACGAGCTCTCGCGCCGGCGCGGCCTCGTGCTGGGCGGCGAGCCGGTATCCGTCCGGGAGGCCGCGCTGCGGGAGGCCGGGGCCGCCGCTTCGAAGGCGCTCGAGGCGGCTCGGGGCGTGGAGGCCCTCGCGTCGAGCTCGCTCGCGCGCGCGTCCGCGCTCGTGGAGGCGAGCGAGGAGAAGCGGGTGCAGGCGGGGGCGGCTCGGGCGCAGAAGGAGGCGGCGCGCGAGACGGCCCTCGCGGACGCCGGGTTGACGTTCGAGGAGGCGCGGGCGCGGCTCAACCGCTATCCGGCGGAGCTCGAGGGCTGGCGGCGGCGGGCAGCGGACCTCGAGCGCGGCCGGGATCGGGCCCGCACCCTGGCCGACGAGCGCGTCCGCGCCCGTGTGGCCCACGAGGCGTCGGGGCGACCGCCTCTGGATGCAGAGGCCGCCAAATTGGCGAAGGAGGAGCGCGCGGCGAGCTGCTCGAGCCGGGAGACGGCCTTCCACGACGTTCGCGGCAGGCTCGGCGCCGACGACGAGGCGCGAAAGAGAGGGGCCGCGATGCTGCCCCGGCTCGAGGCCGCCGGGGCGGAGGCGAAGAGGTGGTCCGACCTCCACGAGCTCATCGGCTCCGCCAGCGGCGACAAGTTCCAACTCTTCGCGCAGAGCCTCTCCCTCCAGGTGCTCCTCGCCCACGCGAACGTGCACCTCGAGGAGCTGGTCCCGCGCTACCGCCTCGAGAGGGTTCCCGGCCACGACCTGCAGCTCCAGGTGGTCGACCGGGACATGGGCGATGAGGTCCGCGCTGCGAGCACGCTCTCCGGCGGCGAGACCTTCCTGGTCTCTCTCGCCCTCGCTCTCGGCCTGTCGGGCCTCTCCTCGCGCGCGCGGGTGGAGTCGCTCTTCATCGACGAGGGGTTCGGCACCCTCGATCCCCAAGCGCTCGACACCGCTCTCGCCGCGCTGGACGCCCTGCAGGCGACGGGGCGGAAGGTGGGCGTGATCTCGCACGTACAGGGCATGGCGGAACGGATCGGCGTCCAGGTGCAAGTCCAGCCGGAGGGGAGCGGCCGGAGCAAGGTCAGCGTGGCCGTGCGCTGACCCCCGATGGGGGCCATGTTCCGGCCGAGGGCGCGGTGAAGTGGGCGAGGTGTCGGGCTCGCGCGCCTCGCGCCCCTCGCGGGCAGTCGAGCGGTGCTTCGAAGGGCGACACGCGAGCCGGAGGCGAGCAAACTAAGAGGAGCGCTTCTCGCGCGTAGCGCGAGATGAAGGAATCGCTCCCGCTCCGCGGGGGCGACTCCTTCACACGCTCTGTGTCGTCGCGCGATAGAAGGGCGCCGACAGGAGGCTTGGAATGGAGAGGCGGAAGCTGCCGGGCACGGACCGTGAGGTCTCGGCGATCGGCTTGGGGACGTGGGTGGCCGGCGGAGCGATGTGGGGCGGCTCCGACGCGCGTTTGATCGGGAAGACGATCGAGAAGGCCCTCGAGCTCGGCATCGACCTCATCGACACCGCACCCGTCTACGGCTTCGGCCGCTCCGAGGAGATCGTCGGCGCGTGGCTCGACGAGGCGAAGGTCCGGGACCGCGTCTTCCTCGCGACCAAGTGCGGTCTGGCCTGGGACGAGGCGGGCCGGATCCGGCGCGATTCGTCGCCGGCTCGGATCCGCAGCGACGTCGAGGCCTCGCTCTCGCGCCTGCGCACCGAGCGCCTCGACCTGGTGCAGATCCACTGGCCGGATCCGGCGACGCCCATCGCGGCCTCGATCGAGGCGCTCGAGACGCTGCGCGAGGAGGGGAAGCTCCTCTGGTACGGCGTCTCCAATTACTCCGCCGCGCAGCTCGCCGAAGCGACGGCGGCGGGGCGGCCGGTCGTGAACCAGGTGCCGTACAACCTTTTCGAGCGGGAGATCGAGGAGGACGTCCTCCCGACGTGCCGGGAGCTCGACGTCGGGGTCTTCGCCTACGGCGCGATCTGCCGCGGGCTGCTCTCGGGGAAGTTCCGCCCGGAGACGACCTTCCCCGAGGGCGACATACGGAGCAGCGACCCGAAGTTCCAGCCGCCGCGCTTCGCCCGCTACCTCGCGGCCGTCGATCGACTTCGGCCGATGGCGTACGCGCGGAACAAGAGCCTCACCCATCTGGCGGTGCGGTGGCTCCTCGATCAGCCAGGCGTGACGGCGGCCCTCTGGGGCGCCCGCAGCCCGAGCCAGATCGAGCAGGCCGCCGGCGCGACGGGCTGGCGGCTTGCTCCGGGCGAGCTCGAGGGCATCGACCGGATCGTCCGCGAGGAAGTCCAGGCGCCGATCGGCCCGGAGTTCATGGCCCCACCCGTCTAGCTCGGGCGGCGGCTCTCCTGGAGCGGCGCCGGGTGGCGAGGAAGGCCACCCGGCAATCAGCGTCGGGGCGCGAGCCGCGACGTGGCTACCGCGGTTTGACCTCGACGATGGCGAAGGCGGCGCCCTGCGGATCCATGCAGCCCGCGATCCGATCGCCGCCCGGGACCTCCATCGGTCCGTTCAGCACCTTGCCGCCCTTCTGCTCGATCTTCTTCACTGTGCCGTCGATGTCCTTCACGTTGATGTAGTGGAGCCAGTGCGGGTGCGCCTTCATCACCGAGGCCGCGTTCGACATGCCACCCATCGACTTCTCGGTGTCGGTGCCGAACATGAAGTACTCGCCGAACTCGGATCCCATGTCCATCGAGCGGGTGGGCTTCCAGCCGAAGAGATCGGAGTAGAACTTCCACGCGGCCTTCCAGTCGGTGGTGTTGAGCTCCGCCCAGCTGAAGTTCCCGGCGGCCTGGGACTGACCCATCTCGCCCGTCTCCTTGGAGGCGAAGACCGCGAACACCGCGCCCTGGGGATCGGCGAGGACGGCGAAGCGCCCGACGTCGGGGATGTCGGTGCCCGGGACGAGCACCTGGGCGTCGAGACCCTGCGCCTTCTTCACGGTGGCGTCGACGTCGCGGGTCGAAGCGAAGCCGAGCCAGTGCGGCAGCGCGCCGGCCTTCTTGGCCTCGTCCGGGAGCTCTCCGATCCCGCCGACGGGATTCTCCCCTGCCAGCCACATCTCGTACTTGCCGTCGGACCACTGGCGGGTCTTCCAGCCGATGACGTCGGTGTAGAACGAGCGGGCCTGCTCGAGGTTGGTGGTCATCAGATCGTACCAAACGAAGCGTGCACTCTCTGCGCTCATTCTGTCCTCCAGCTGTGAAGGGCGCGAAGTCTAGCAAGGCGCGGGTAGAGATGGGCCCGCGCCGGGGTCGAACCAACGCGATGATTGTCCGACGGGCGACCGTCTCGTGGCGCCGTCAGGGGGGAGGCGACGGCGCCGTCGAAGACCACTGCGTCTCGAGCTGCCCGCCCACCCTCGTGCCCTGCCAGCGACGGATGAGCGCGACGTGCTCATCCTCCTCCTCGAGCGCCGTGCGGAACCGGGAGGCGAGCACGTCCAGGCCGCATCGCTCCGCGAGCTCGGAGAGGATCTGCCACCCCGCGTTGTCGGCCAGCTCGGCGATGAGGATCGCGCCGAGGCCCTCGGTGAACGTGGTGCGCGGATCGGCGAGGACGTGACGGATGCCGGCGGAGGCGACGCCGGCCAGGTCGGCACCAGGGGTCACGACCGTGGGGTCGGCGCCCAGCTCGTCGAAGGCGGAGATGAGGAGGCCGTAGTGCGCCAGCTCCTGGTCGTGGATGTTCTCGAGGTCCTCGCGGGTGAACTCCTCCTCGTGGACGGAGGCGGCGTCGAACTTGCTCAGGAGCGCCTCGTAGAGGCGGACTCCCGCTCGTTCGAAGGACAGGCGCTCGCCCAGCAGATCCATGAGGATGACCGGGTTCTTCCCTTCCATCCCCCGCAGGGCCATCCCCGACATGGTCCCGACCGGCTCGGCCTTCCCACAGAGCTCCCTCCGCACCTCGGCAGCGCCCTTGCCCACGAACGATCGCTTGGGCATCGACGCCGCCGCCCCCTCGGCCGTCTGCCTCGCGAGCGTCGGCGACCTCGCGATCCCCGTCCGGTTCCCTCCGAGATCCGTCGGCTTGTGGCTCACTGCAGCCTCCCTTCGCGGTGCTCCTGCCGGACCCGGTCCGCGAGCTCGGTGCCTGGCGACCAGCGATAGCCCTCGGCGATGAGGTCGGAGGGCGAACCGTCCGCGTTCAGCGTCTTCCGGTACTCGAGCGTGGCCTGGCTCTCCCGCCCGCGGCCGAAGCTCGTGCCGATCGCGCGGAAGTCGACCTCGGAGGCGAGCACCTTCCGGACGAACTCGCGCTGGCTCTCGTAGCGGATCGGCTCGGGGAGGGCGGTCGGCAGCAGCTCCTTCGGATCCCGGCGCTCGACCTTCTTCATCAGCTCCATCACGAAGTGCAGATGGCCCAGCTCGTAGTCGAGGAAGCGCTCCCAGATCGTCTTGATCCGGGAGTTCCGCTCCCCCTGCACGCAGCTCCAGTAGTTGTAGACCTCACACGCCTCGTGCATGAGCCACTTCTCGAGCCAGGTCTCGTTCGGATCGATGATCGACTCGTATTGCGTGACGTGCTGCTCCTCGATGGACGCGATCTCCGCATAGAGCATGCGGCCGATGGGATCGGGGTAGCTCGGCCCGACGGTCATGTAGAAGTCGTGGGTCTGGTGCTCCGCGGCCACGATCGTGCCGGCGTTCAGCTTGGTGAGCGGCTCGGCCGTCTTCCGGTCGTAGGCGGTGCGGAGCTCGTCCTCCGGGGCGCGGTGCTCGACGGAGGTGGGGCGGCCGGCGCGGATGTCCGTGTAGCCCTGGAGGAGGTCGTTGGCGTCGCGCCCCTCCACCCGATCCATCAGCGCGGCGTAGCGGTAGAGGTGGTCGAAGTCCTCGAGCATCCCGAACCGATAGACCTGCGCGAGGTAGGGATCGGGCTCGCTCTGCGCGACGCTCGACGTCACCTCGATGGCCACCTGCTCGAAGCCGATCGTGGTCTCGAGGGGCGACTGGTCCGGCGGGTTGAGCCAGTTCACCATCGTCTGCTGGTGCTGCTCGATCCGGCGCAGCTTCGCGAGCGGGAGCTGCAGGTCCTTGTTCATCCGGGCGCAGCCGTGGGAGAAGCGGAGCGCCTCCGACTCGATGCCGTTCATCAGGATCGTGCGGACCCGCGTGTACGCGTCGTCGTTCAGCTTGCTGAACGGCGGCCCCGACATCTCCCGCCAGGTGAACTTCTGCCGCTCGAGCGGCACGCCCTTCTCTTCCAGGATGTCCAGACCCATCGCGCGACCTCCCTCGCGCACAACCTGACTCCTCTTTCTCCGGATTCAACCGGCGGTCACTATGTGCTCTCCGGCTCGGCGGGCAGCCGTGCGGGCGGACGATCGTCTTCACGGCGAGAACTGTATGGGAATTCTCACGGTGAATCGGGTGCCGGAGCCGCCAGGCGCTTCGTCGCAGCGGATCGTCCCGCCGTGGAGCCCGACGATCTCCCTGCACAGGTAGAGGCCGATCCCGGCGCCACGGCCGCCCCGCTCCCGATTCGGGAGGTGGTGCTCCACCCGGAAGAACTTCTCGAAGACGCGCTCGCTGTACTCGGCCGGGATGCCCGGGCCGGTGTCGGCGATCCCGATTCGGATCGCGCCGTCCTCTTCGGCGGCCTCGATCGCCACCCGGCCGCCCCACGGCGTGTACTTCAAGGCGTTGGACAGGACGTTGTCGAGGACGAGGCGCAGGCGGGCCCCGTCACCCACCACGAGGGGGAGCCGGTCCGGGATCGCGGTCTCGAGCCGGACTCCCGAGTCGGCGGCCAGGGTCGCGGCGCGCGCGATCGCGTCGCGGACGAGGGCCGCGGGCTCGATCGGCTCCCGATCGAGCCGGAGCTGGCCCGCTTCGATCCGCGTGAGGTCGAGGTACTCGTCGATGGTGGAGGCGAGCTGCGCCGCGCCGAGGACGGAGGTGGAGACGAGCTCCCGCTGCCGATCCGAGAGCGCCGCCGCCCCCTCCTCGAGCATGAGCAGGGTCATGCGCAGGGTGGTCAGCGGCGTGCGGAGCTCGTGGGAGGCCACGGCCACGAGCTCCGCGCGCATCTCGTCCACCCGCGCCAGCTCGGTGACGTCGGAGAGGACGAGGATCGCGCCGCCCGCGCCCTCGAAGAGCTCGGGGACGTGGAGCATCCTCGGCAGGAATCGCTGCGCTTCGCCACTCGAGGCGAGTGGGATCGCGCTCCCGAGATCCACCGGTGGCGTGCTCCCCTGCACCTCGTCGATCGCCCTCTCGACCTCCCGCTTCGCCGAGTCGGGGATCGGCAGCTCGTCGAGGCGGCCGGCCTCGCCGAGGAGGGCCTGTGCGGCGGGGTTCCTCGCCACCACGCGCTTCTGCGAGTCGACGAGGAGCACGGCGTCGGGGAGGGCGCCCAGGGTGGCCTCCAGGGTGCGCTTGGCCCGCAGCACCTCGCCGAGGTTGGTGGCCCGGAAGGAGGCGAGCTCCTCCGCCATCCGATTGAAGGTCTCGGCGAGGTCTCCGAGCTCGTCGCCCGGCTGTACGGGGAGGCGCTCGCCGAAGTTGCCCCGTCGGATCTCGTCCGCCCCGTGGCTGAGCGCCCGCAACGGCCGGATGACGATCCGGGCGAGGTGGAGGGCGATCAGGGCGGAGATCCCGAACGCCGCCAGGGCGATGGCGAAGACGATCCGCGTGGCGCGCCGGGCCTCCTCTCCGGCGACGGCCGCGACCCTCCCCATCGCCTCGAAGTGCAGGGCGCGGAGACGTCCCGTCTCGATCACCGCCTTTCGGAGGAGCGGGTTCGCTCGCTCGCGGTAGAGCGCGAGCGGATCGTCGCCGGCGGAGGCGATCCCATCGCCGGCCCTGCGGTAGGCGGCGATCGACCGCGAGAGGGAATCGGCGAGGGCCGTCTCGGCCTCGCTCGTGGCGACCGAGCGAAGGGCATGGAGCGCCTCGTCCACCTCGGCCCTCTGCGCCTCGAGCGGCACCCGCGTCCCGCGGGTGTCGAGGGCGAGGAGCAGGGCGTCGTCTTCCCGCTCGAGGCCGCCGGCGAGGCGGGCGATGGTGGAGGTCGTCTCGTCGCTCGCACGAAGCGTGTCGTCGATGGTGACCGTGAGGCGAGAGAGGGCCATCACGGTGAAGACCCCGGTCGCCACCGTGGTGCAGACCAGGAGCCCCGCGGCGAGGAGGAAGCGCGAGCCGAGGCGCAGGCGTCGCGCTTTTCCATCCGCCTGCTGACCGATTGCGCCGGGGAGCGATTCCGGGGGTGCCATCGTCACACCAGGCCGTAGCGCTTGCGCTTCCGCTGCAGCGTCGTGGCGTCGATGCCCAGGATCCGCGCCGCGGCCTCGAGGGTCGGGGCCTGCGGGATCACCCGCGCGATGTGCTCCCGCTCGATCGCCTCCAGGGAGACGAGGGAGCCGACCGCGGCCTCCGGCGCACCCTTCGCGTGGGTGAGCCCGAGGTCCGCGGGGCCCAGCTCCTGGGACGGCGAGAGGATCGCCGCTCGCTCGATGGCGTTGCGGAGCTCACGCAGGTTTCCGGGCCACCCGTGGGAGGCGATGGCGTCCTCTGCAGCCGGAGTGAGCCGCAGACCCGGCCGGCCCATCCGGCTCGAGAAGAAGCGGAGGTAGTGGCCCGCAAGCGGCAGGAGGTCCTCGGGGCGCTCCCGCAGCGCCGGCAGGTGCAGGCTGAGCACGTTCAGTCGGTAGAAGAGATCCTCCCGGAAGCGGCCGGCGCGCACCTCCTCCTCGAGGGGGCGATTGGTGGCGGCGATCAGGCGCACGTCGGCGCGCCTCTCGGCGGCCTCGCCCAGGCGCTCGTAGGTGCGGTCGTTCAGGAAGCGGAGGAGGCGGGCCTGGGCGTCCAGGGAGAGGTCGCCGACCTCGTCGAGGAAGAGCGTGCCTCCTTCCGCTTCCTGCACCTTGCCAACGGCGTCGGCGACGGCGCCGGTGAAGGCACCCTTGCGGTGGCCGAAGAGCGTGCTGCTCATCAGCTCGGTGGAGAGCGCCGGGCAGTTCACGCCGACGAAGGCTCCTGCGTGACGTGCGCTCCGGTCGCGGATCCACCGCGCCATCACGTTCTTGCCGGTACCGCTCTCGCCGCGGAGCAGGACCACGGCGTCGCTCGCGGCGGCGCGGCCCGCGGTCTGGAGGAAGGCGCGGAACGCGGGGTTTTCCGTGTCGAAGAAGCTCTCGGCGTCCAGCTCTCCCAGGCGTTCCTCGAGCTCTCCGACCCGCGCCTCGAGCCTCCGCGCCTGCAGCACGCGCTCGGCGGCGAGGCGCACCTGATCGGGCGTGAACGGCTTGGGGATGTAGTCGACGGCGCCGGCCTTGATCGCCTGGACGGCGCTCTCGAAGGTGGCGAAGGCCGTGATCAGGATCACCGCCGTGTGCGGCTGCCGGCGCAGGATCTGCGGCAGGAGCTCGAGCCCCGACTCGGCGCCGAGCCAGAGGTCGAGGAAGACCAGGTCGTAGGCGCTCCGCTCCAGGGCCTCCAACGCGGCGGCGCCGGCGCCCACGCCGAGGATCCGGCCGCCCGCCGCCTCGAGGCAGAGGCGCAGCGACTGCCTCACTCCAGCGTCGTCGTCGACGATGAGGGCGGACCAGCTCTTGTCGTTGGCGATCTCCACCTGCGCCTCCCTGGAACGGGCGTTCGAACACCCTAGTCGAATGCTTCCTGCCCCGCGGCGATCGTGCGCTCGGATCCTCGCCCGGCTGGCGCCAGTATCCGGTAGACCACCGGGACCACGAAGAGCGTGAGCAGCGTCGCGCTCGAGAGGCCCCAGATGATCACGGTGGCGAGGGGACGCTGCACGTCCGAGCCGAGGCCGGTCGCGAGCGACGCCGGCAGGAGGCCGAGCACCGCGACCGCGGACGTCATCAGGATCGGGCGGAGGCGGGACATCCGTCCATGGACGATCGCCTCGTCGAGCGAATGCCCCTCGAGCCGCCAGGCGTCGATCCCGCGGACCATGAGCAGGCCGTCCATGATGGAGACGGCGAACACCGTGGCGAGGCCGACGCCGGTCGAGACGTTGAGGTTCATGCCGCGCAGGTAGAGCGCGATCATCCCCCCGGCAAACGCAAAGGGGATCGGGACCAGCAGGATCAGCGTGGTCTTCAGCGAGCGGAACGCGGCGAGGAGCACCAGCGCGATCACGCCGATGGTGGCGGGGATCAGCAGGAGGAAGTGCCGCTGTGCCCGCGCCAGGTTCTCGAACATGCCGAGCCAGGCGACCCGGTAGCCGGCGGGCAGCTCGACCTCCTTCTCGAAGCGCCGCTTCGCCTCGGCGACGAAGCTGCCCTGGTCGCGGCCGACGATGTCGGTGCGCACGGTGAGCCGGCGCTGTCCGTTCTCCCGCGCGACGATGGTCTGGCCGTCGACCACCTCGATCGTTGCCACCTGGGCCAGGGGGACCGTCCCGCCACTCTCGGTGTGGACCGGGAGCTGGCCGATCGCCTCGGGGGACACCAGCGCGCTGCGGTCGAAGCGGGCGGTGATATCGAAGCGTCGATCGCCCTCGTAGAGCACGCCCAGCGGCTCGCCGCCGATGGCGACGTCGATCATCCGGGTGAGCTCCGCGACCTTCACGCCGTAGCGCGAGGCCCTGGCCCGGTCGGCCGAGATCACCACCTGGGGCTGCGGCCCCTCCTGCTCGATGGCCACGTCGCTGGCGCCCGGGACGCTGGCGAGGACCGTGGTCGCTCGCTGCGCGAGCGAGAGGAGGGTGGCGGGATCGGCCCCGCTGATCTCGAGAGCGAGGTGCGCCGACGTGCCGTTGGTGTCCTCGGTCACGCTGTCGATGATCGGCTGGGTGAAGTTGAACTTCGTGGTTGGGAACTCGGTCCGGAACTTCTCGCCGATGGCCGCCACCAGCTCGTGCTTGGTGGAGAAGCGCTCCCAAGCGGCGCGCGGCTTCGGCCCGATGAGGATCTCGAGGCGGCTCGGCGGAAAGGGATCGGTGCCGCTGTCGTTGCGGCCCACCTGCACCGCCACGTAATCCACCTCGGGGAGCTCCCGGGCGAGGTCGCGCAGGCGCTTGCCGTAGGCGGCGCTCTGCTCCACGGAGGTGCCCTCCGGGAAGTTCGCCCGGACCCAGATCACGCCCTCGTCCATGTAGGGCAGGAACTCGGTGCCGAGGCGGGGCAGCACCACCGCCATGCTCGCGGCGAAGGCGACCACGGTGAGGCCGGCGACCTTTCCGCGGTGACGGAGGAGCGCTTCCACCCAGGCGGCGTAGCGCGGCCGGAACCAGCGCAGGAGCGGGTTCTCCCACTCCTCGTAGCCGTTCCGGAGGATCCACGTGGAGAGCACGGGCACGGCGAAGAGGGAGAAGAGGAGGCCACCCGCCACCGCGAAGATCATGGTCATGGCCATGGGGCGGAAGAGGAGTCCCTCGATCTTCTCCAACGTGAGCAGGGGAAGGTAGGCGGCGACGATCAGGAGCATCGAGAGGAAGAGCGGGCTCTCCACCTCGAGGGCCGCGTCGAGGACGTGTCGGATCAGCTCGCGCCGCGGCACGCGCCCTGCCTCGCCGATCCGGCGGGCGATGTTCTCCGCCATGATCACGGCGCCGTCGGCGATGATCCCGAAGTCGATCGCGCCGATGGAGAGCAGGCCCAGCGGGATGTTCGTGAGGTACATCATCCCGATCGCGAAGAGCAGGGCGAAGGGGATCGTGGCCGCGACCAGCAGCGCCATCGAGGGGCGTCCGAGGAAGAAGATCAGCACCAGGAGCACGAGTGTGATGCCGGTGACTACGATGTGTGTCACCGTGTGCACCGTCCCCTGGACGAGCTCGCTGCGGTCGTAGAAGGGCCGGAGGAAGACGCCCTCCGGGAGCCCGCCCTCGCCGAGCTCGGCCACCGCCTCGTGGAGTCCCTCGAGCACCTGGGTTGGATTCTCACCTTTTCGCATCAGGACGATCCCCTCGACCGCGTGATCGTCGTCGTCCTTGAGGAAGATCCCGGTGGCGAGCTTGGCCGTCTCCTCCACCGTGGCGACGTCGCGCAGGAGCACGGGCGTCCCGCCCACCGACTTGAGGAAGATCTCCCGCAGGTCGGCGGCGCTCTCGATCGAGCCGCGTCCCCGGACCACGAAGGAGAAGCTGCCGCGGTTCACCACGCTGCCGCCGGCGCTACCGCTGTTGCTCTGGATCGCCTCGATCACGTCGCCGACCGAGAGGCCGAAGCGCTGGAGCTGCGACGGCTGGAAGACGACGCCGATCTCCTTCGCGTCGCCGCCCAAGTTGGAGACCTCGGCCACGCCGGGCACGCGGAGCAGCCTGGGGATCACCACCCAATCCTGCAGCGTGCGCAGCTCCATCGCGTCGCGGGTGCCGTCGCTCGCGAGCTGGTAACGGAAGATCTCACCGTAGGCGGTGGCGAGGGGTCCGAGCTCGGCGGTCGCGCCCTCGGGGAGCTCGGCGCCGGCGAGGTTCTCCTGCACGCGCTGGCGGGCCCACCAGGGGTCCACGCCGTCCTCGAAGATCAGCGAGACCACCGAGAGGCCGAAGATCGTGCGGGAGCGCAGCGTCTCCACCTTGGGCACGGTCCGCAGGGCGAGCTCGATGGGGATGGTGACCTGCCGCTCCACCTCCTCCGGCGCACGTCCGGGGAAGGTGGTGACCACCTCGACCATCTGCGCGGAGATGTCGGGATAGGCGTCGACGTTCTGCTGGCCGAGGGCCCAGGCCCCGGCGGCGGCGACGAAGAACAGGCATGCGAGGACCGGCACCCGGTGAGCGAGCGCGGCGCGAACGAGCGTTGCGACCATGTCTCTACCTCTCGCTTCGGCTGGCGAGGGCCTTCGCGACGAAGGGCTTGAGCAGGATGGCGCCGTCGGCGACGACGCGGAGGGGCGCTGCGGGGCCGTCGAGGAGCTCGATGTCGGCTCCATGCGGAGGGCCGAAGCGGACCTCCGCCACGCGCCAGCGATCGTTCCCGTCCTCGACCAGCACGTAGTCCAAGCGGCCGAGGTGGAGGGCCGCGGTCTGGGGAACGAGCTGCGCGTCCCGCCGGTCCACGCCGATCCCGACCTCCGCGAACATGCCGGGGAGGAGGCGCTGCTCGCGGTCCTCCAGTGTGACCAGGAGGCGCAGGGTGCGCGGCTCGGTGGCCACGAAGGGGAGGATCTTCTTCACGCGGCCTTTTCGCGA
Organism: Vulgatibacter incomptus; assembly: GCF_001263175.1. Lineage (GTDB taxonomy): Bacteria > Myxococcota > Myxococcia > Myxococcales > Vulgatibacteraceae > Vulgatibacter > Vulgatibacter incomptus. The sequence goes on from NZ_CP012332.1 coordinate 4,116,100, forward strand.
CGTGGCGGCCGGTTCGCTCGCGAGGCGGACGGAGACCTCCTGCTCGGTCTTCACCCGCGCGATCTGCGACTCGGGGACCTCTGCGACGACGACCGCGTTCCCAACGCCGACCTCGCGGAGCAGGGTCGGCGAGACGCCCTGCTGCTCGAGCTGCCTCTCGAGGGACGCGTGGTGCCGGGTAGCCGCGGTCGAAGCGGCCTCCGCCTCGTGGTTCGCCTGCCGCGCCTCGAGCCGGACCTGGATCAGGTTCGCTTCTTCTGCGGCGAGCTCGCTCGCGGCGCTGGAGCCGATCTCGAAAAGGCGACGGAGCCTCTCCACCACGTCGGCGGCGGCCTTGCCCTTCGCGTCGTGGAGCTGCCTCGTGGTGGCGAGCTGCGAGCGCTGGAAGGCGACGTCCGCCGAGGCCTGCACCCACTCCGCCCACGCGCCCAGGAGCTCGGGGCTCGCGAGCTGCCAGCCTTCCGCGCGGTGGGTGGCGACGATCGAGCCGGCCACCTGGAGGAGCGGGCTGTCGATTTCGGCGGTCCGGATCGGGACGATGGTCAGGCGCTCCGCCAGCGGCGAGGCCGAGGGGATCCCGATGGCGAGGGGCTCGATGGAGATGCCGGCGCGGAGCGCTGGATCGCTCGGGGCCCACGCGGGAGCGGGAGGAGCGGCGAGCGCGAGCCAGCCGATGGCGGCGCCGAGGAGGACGGCGACGAACGCCCAACCCTTCCATTCGCCGGAGAGATTCGCGAGACGGTTCACGGGAGCACCTGGACGCCGACGGCGGCCTGCAAGCGGGAGAGGGAGCGCCAGAGCTCGGCGCGGCTGGAGAGGTGGTTCCGCCGGGCCTCGCGCCAGCTCTCCTGGGCGTCGAGGACCTCGAGGAGCGATCGGCCGCCGAGGGCGTAGGCCTCTTCGATCCGCTCCTTGGCTCGGGTCGCGGCCCGGAGCGCCTCCTCGTCATGGGTGGTGGCGATCTCGAAGCTCGCCTCGTAGTTGCGGACGGCCTCTGTCACCTCCGCGCGGGCCTCGCGCCGGCTCGCCTCGAGCTCGTGCTCGGCCTGCCGCCGGACGGAGCGGGCTTTCGCCAGGCCGCCCTGGTTCCGGTCGAAGATCGGGAGGCCCACGGTCAGCCCGACGCCCCAGGAGTGGGCATCCGGGGCGCCCATCGCCTTGCGCTGGAACTGACGTGTGTAACCGGCTTCCACCGAGAGCTCGGGGAAGGCATCGGCCCGCTCCTTTCTGAGCTCCGCGCCCGACTGATCGACGTGCAAACGGAGGCCTACGAGATCGGGGCGGCTCTTCTCCGCGAGCTCGAGCGCGGCATGTTCCGAGACGGGCTCCGGCGCGGGGCCCTCGAGGGATCCGGGCTCTTCGCAACCCCGGCCGACGATCGCCTCGTAGCGCGCACGGGCTCCGGTCTCTGCAGCCCTGGCGAGGGCGAGCTCGCGGCGCCTCTCCGCGATGGAGACGCGGACGCGATCCAGCTCTACCGCCTCGGCTCCGCCGGCGCCGACGCGGGCCGCCGTGATCGAGTAGAGGCGCTCGGCCTCGCGGTGGGCCTCGTCGGCGAGCTCGCGCACGCCGGCGGCCTCGGCGAGATCGTAGTGGGCCTCGAGGGCGGCGAGCAGGCGCTGCCGCCGGAGGTCGTCGAATCCGGCCTTCGCCACGTCCACGCCGATACCTGCGCTCTCTCGGGCGGCGGCGCGCTTGCCGAAGACCAGCCAATCGAGAGGCATCGAGACGATCGCCTCGAGCTGCGGAGGGCCGCCCGGGTGGTCGGCGTCGTCGAAGGGGCTCCAGGGGAAGGGCACGAGGCCCGAGGCCACCTGCAGCTCGGGGTTGGGGACGAGGGAGGCCGTGACTTCCTCCGCCTCGGCCTGGTGGATCTCCTCCTTGCCCGCGAGAAGCCTGGGATCGGCCTCGAGACACGACGCGATTCGCGCCGCTACGGACGCGGGCGAGGCCTCGGCTTCGACTTCGGCGAAGGCGGGCCTGCCGGCGGTGAGGAGGAGAAAGGAGGCGAGCGCGCCGGGACGTCTGGAGCGGAGGAACATGGGGCTTTCCGGGCGATCGCGCCGCGAGCGTCGCGGCGACGGAATCGCGTGGCCCCCGTGCACCTCCGATGCCAGCTCTCAGACGCCCGATTCAGCGATTTTCCCCGGGTTTTCCGCGAGTGTCGGGGCGGAATGCGCGATTGCTCCGGGGCGGCTCCTGCATATTGCCTGGACGGTCGCTCTCCCTTCCCCGAGGCTCGAGCGAATGGGGCTCCTCGCGCTCTCGTGAGAGTGTCGTTTGGAGTTCAAACCGATTGCGGGTAGGGTCGAGCAAGTTGGCGCTCTGCCGACCCCCCAAACCAAACCCGAGCAGTTGGAGTCGAGATGTTTCGAATGAAGTACCTCCTGGTGGCCGCTCTCTTCGCGGTTGGAACGATGACGTCGGCGTGCGGCAGCGACTCTGCCGACACGGGAGGAACGGGCGGCGACAACGGCACCGCCGGCAGCGGTGGCGATGATGGCACCGCCGGCAGCGGCGGCGATGACGGCACCGCCGGCAGCGGTGGCGATGATGGCACCGCTGGCAGCGGCGGCGACGACGGCACCGGCGGCACGGGTGGCGATGACGGCACCGGCGGAACTGGTGGCGACGACGGCGGCGTGAAGCCGACGGACTGCGAGGCGGCCTGCGACTTCGCCGAGGAGACCTGCGGCTGGCTCGACGCTTCGAGCCCCGACTATGCGGCAGAGCACGCCGGCTGCATAGCGATGTGCGACGCGGAGACCGAGTGCTTCGTGGAGGCCATCCATGCCTGCAGCGAGCGAGCGCTGGACGCCTGCTTCCGCTCGGCGGACGAGACGCCCGAGTGCACCGAGATGTGTGACAACCTCTATTACGAGTGTGGGAGCGGCTTCGAGGGCGTGTCCCGCGCGGACTGCGGCGCCGCCTGCTCGGCGGGCGTGTTCGAGCCGGAGCTGGTCGCCTGCCTCTCCGCCACCTGCGACGAGGACGCGCTTCAGGCCTGCTTCGACGACGGCGAGGGTCCCGGCGGGCCGGACGCCTGTGAGGTGGCCTGCGCCCACGTGACCGGCGAGTGCGGCCTCGACACCTGGACCGAGACCTCGTGCCTGCGCGCGTGCCGCGCCTCCTACACCGCCGAGCAGGCGGACTGCCTCGCCTCGCTCGAGTGCACCGCGGATCCGATCGAGACCTGCTTCGGCGAGCTCTCCTGCGTCGGGATGTGCGACCACGTCTACAACGAGTGCGGCGCCGCCATCGGCGACGGCACCCAGGAGGACTGCGAGGTCCTCTGCCGCTGGGGCCTCTTCTCGGATACCGAGGTCGCCTGCTTCTCCACGGTGGCCTGCGGCGAGGTCGACGCCTGCGACGAGACCCTCGCGGACTAAGCTGAGGCCCGTCTTCCGCGCCTTCGGTTCAGGGGCGCGGAAGGCTCCGCGGCCTCGCGCTCACCGCGGCGAGGCCCGCCAGCCCGAGCAGGACCACCACCCCGCCGACCAGCGTCCAGCCGGCGGGCCAGGGCTCGTCGAGGAGCGCTACGCCCATCAGCGTGGCGAAGAGGAGCTCCGAGCCCTGCATCGCCTCCACCGCGCCCAGCGCAGTGGGATCGTTGCGAACCCTTCCGGTCGCCTCGAAGAAGAGCACCGTCGCGATCACGCCCGCGGACACGGCGACGCCGCCCGACAGCCACACCTGCTCGATCGACGGCGCCCCGCTCCGGACGAAGCCCCAGACGGCGACGACCAGCCAGAGCGGCATGCTGGCCAGGGTCATGCCGAAGACGCGCTGCAGGGCGCTCAGCGAGCGCCCCTCCCTCTCCAGGTGGAGCAGCATCCTCCGGTTGCCGAAGGGATAGGCGAAGGCCGACACGAGCACGCAGCCGAGGGCGATCCAGCCGTCGCTCTGCAGGCCGCTGCCGATGCGGCCGAGCTGCATGAGGACCACGCCGCCCACCGTGACCAGGCCGATGCCGAAGGCGAGAGGCGGGATGCGCCCGCGCTCGTCGTCGTAGAGCAGCGGCGCCAGCACCATGCCCGCGACCACCGTGAGCTGGAAGCCCGCGGCGACGAGCCACGACGGTCCGCTGTCGGCGGCGTAGCTCAAGCAGACGTAGAAGAGGACGAAGCCGATGCCGCTCCATGCGAGCCACGGCCCGGGGCTCGCGCGCATCGCCGAGAGCACCGGGCGCGCGCCGCCCCGGAGGCCCACCAGCCCCGCGAGGATCGGGAGGGTGATCAGGTAGCGCAGGCTCGCCGTCCACGCCCAGTGGCCGCCTGCGACCGCCGCGCGGCGGTTGAGGACGTAGGTGAGCGTGAAGAAAAGGGCCGAGGCCAGGGCGAGGAGCACGGCGCGGAATGCGGTCTTGTTCATGGGCGGGACATCGGGCCAGAGGCGCGGCTACCGCTCTTTATTCCGCCCGCGTCCGCGCGTCGCCCTCAATTGCGCGCACGCCTATCGGGAACGCGATTGGCGGAGCCACGACGCGCGTGCCACCCGCAGTTCGAGCACCGCGAGATCGAGGCGCCTCGTCGCGGCCTCCAGCCTGCGGAGGGCCACGCCTCGAGCGACGGCGTCCATCGCGCCGCTCTCCACCGCGCGACCGAGTAGCTCGAAGTCCCGCGAGATGATCGCAGCGGTCGGAACGAGCTCTCGATGGGCGTTTGCGGCCGCCATGTAGGCGGCCCACGCCTGCTGGAGCTCGGCACGGACGTTGGAACGGACGATCGCAACACGGGCCGATGCGCCCAGCGATGCGGCTCGTGCCTGCGCACGAGGCTCGCGGGCGCCCTCGAAGATCGGGATCGGCACACCCAGCGAGAGGACCACCTCCTTCTCCGGCCACGCGGCGCTCAGGCCTGCAGACGAAGGACCGTGGAACGAGCCCTCGGGAATGTCGGACCGCCTGGTGATGAAGTCCACGCCCACCGTCGGCACGGGCCACATCAGGCGCTCGTTCATCCGGACGGCCAGCTCCATCGCGTGCGCCTCGGCCTCCGCGGCGCGTACCCTGGGGTCGCGCTCGATCACGGCATCCGGTTCGTTCTCGTCGGGGGCGTTCGAAGGCTCGTCCGGATCCTCGACCTCCAGGTAGGGCTCCAGCCCGCAGGCCATCAGCCTAGCCAGGGCGACCCGGGTCGTCTCGACCGCGCCTCTGGCCTGCTCCAGTCCGGCGCGGGCGTCTGCTGCGTCGATCTCCGCCGCGTCGAGGTCGATCCGATTGCCCTGACCGACTTCGAACCGCTGTCTCTCGGCGTCCACCGCGAGCTCGAAGAGGGCGGACACACGCTTGGCAGAGGTCACGGCGCGCTGGGCAGCCGCGAGCTGGGCGAAGGCGACGTCCACCGCTTCGTCCAGGGCGCGGAGCGCGTCCTCCCGGTCGTACCTCGTGCGCTCCAGGTCGGCCTCCGCCGAGCCCTTGCGCGATGACCACGAGCCCGAGACATCGATCGGAAACCGGGCGCCGACGGTGGCGGAATATCCCGCCGACGTTCCAGCGGCGGACGCAGGCGAGAAATCGATTGAGAGCGACGGATCGTGCCGCAGCCGACGGCTCGCATCCTCGAGCAGAATCTCTGCGCCGCGAACGCGGGCCTCGAGCTCCGCGGTCTCTGGCGCGTGGGCGCGAGCTTCGGACCTGGCCTCCTCCAGCGTCATCGGTCTCGCCAGGTCCGTGCAGGATCGGGCCTCGATGAGGCTGGACGCCTGAACATGGGCCGGCCCACTGAGGGAGAACGCGAGGATTACGAAGGTGCGGCCGGCCCGTTTCATCCCGGGCCTCCCGCGAGCCGTCGGGTCCGCCGGCTCTCGAGCCAGACGTAGACGGTGGGCAGCACGATCAGGTTCAGCGAGGTCGCCGTGACGAGGCCGCCACAGACGATCAGGGCCATCGGGGCCTCGAGCTCGCTGCCGGCGCGGCCGATCGAGAGGGCGAGAGGGAGCAGCCCGAGACCCGCCGTTGCCGCCGTCATCACCACAGGAAGCAACCGCTCCTCCGCCGCGCGGAGGATCCTCGCGACGGCGTCGACGTCCGGCAGCGCCAGCTCGAGGTGACGTTTGTGGGTCACGAGGAGGATCCCGTTGCGCGCGCTGATCCCGAAGAGGGTTACGAAGCCGATGAACGCCGCTACGGAGAGCCCGTCCGGGATCAGCGTCGAGGCGAGGACGCCGCCCACGAGCCCCAGGGGAAGGTTGAGCAGTACGATCCCCGCGTCCCGGAGAGAGCCGAAGGCAGACGCGAGGAACACGACGATCCCGGCGAGGACCAGGCCGCCCACCAGGGCGAGACGCCCTGCCGCCTCTTGCCGGGCGACGGCCTCGCCGCCGATCTCGATCCGGTAGCCCGGGGGTAGCCGAACCCGCTGCTCGAGCTCGCGAGAGAGGCGGGCAGCCGTCGTCGAGAGCGCCGACCCCGGCGGGCTCGCCGTGATGGCGACGCGCCGCTCGCCGCCGTCGCGCCGCACCTCGAACGGAGCAGGGACCTCCCGGATCGAGGCGAGGGCCTCGAGGGGAAGCACGCCAGCGAGACGGGTCGCGATCGGAATGTCACGCAGCGCTCCGCGCTCGCGAAAATCGGGAGGACCGGCGAGGGCGACGTCGACGATGCGTCCCGAGGGATCGAAGACCTGGGTGACGGTCCGCCCATGTCGCCAGTCGACCACGGCGTCGGCGACCTCGGCAGGTCGGATCCCCGAGGTCAGGAGCCTCGCGCGGTCGGGAACGACGAGGAGCTGTGGGAGATCGAGCTGGGGCTCGACGCGAACCGGGCCGAGCTCCGGAATCGTCTGCATCACCGAGGCGATCTGCCCTCCGAGGGCGCGAAGCTCGCCCAGCTCGGGACCGATGGCCTTGACGACGATCGGCGCGGTCTCGCCTGCAAGGACCTCGTGGATCCTCTCCGAGAGGAACCCTTCGACGACGAAGCCGATCCCGGGAATGGCGTCGAGCCTGGCCTCGAGCTCTTCGATCGCATGATCCCTGCTCTCGCCGCTGGGCAGCCCGAGATCGAGCTCCATGCTGTGAACCGGGGCGCCGTCGTCGTCGAGCTCGGCGCGGCCGATTCGCGTCGCGACGTGCTCCGCAGCGTCGGGCCGGGCGTTCCGATCGATGGCCCGCGCGATCGCCTCCGCCGCCTCGAGCGACGCTCCCGGAGCGGCGTGAACGTGCGCGATCACCGTGCGCTCGTGGAACTCCGGGAGGAAGCGGCCTCCGAGCGAGGACCAGGTCAAAACTGCGGCGACCACCGCTGTCGCAGCCGAGCCGAACACGATCCGGGGATGCCCGACGGCCTTCCCGAGGAGGAGCCGGTACCGGAGCAGCAGCCAGGTCGCGAGCCGGGTCGGGTTGGCCTCGGTCGCTGCCACGCGCGGGAGGAGGAGCCCGCACATCGCCGGAGTCACCGTCAGCGCGACGAGGAGTGAGGCCGCGATGGCGAGGACATAGGATTGCGCCAAGGGCGAGAAGATCCGCCCCGCGATCCCTCCCAGGAAGATCACCGGCAGGAGGACGACGCAGACGATCACCGTGGCGTAGACCACGGAGCCGCGGATCTCCTTCGATGCGTCCCGGATCACGTCGAGGGCGGGCCTCGGCTCGATTCGGAGCGCGTTCTCCCTCAGGCGGCGCCAGACGTTCTCGACGTCCACGATGGCGTCGTCCACGACCTCGCCGACGGCGATCGCGAGGCCGCCGAGGATCATCCCGTTGATCGTCTCCCCTCGGAGGACGAGCACCGTGAGAGCGGCGACGAGGGACAAGGGGATCGCGGTCAGGCTGATCGCCGCCAAGGTCTTGGACCGCAGGAAGGCGATCAGCACCGCGACCACGAGGACGCCGCCGAGGAGCATCGCGTGGACGACGCTGCGGACCGAGGTCCGCACGAAGTCGGCCTGGCGCGAGACCGGCGCCTCGAAGCGAGCGCGGGCTGGAGCGGCAGCCGCGAGCTCGTCGAGCGCGGCTTCGACCCGCCGGGTCAGCTCGAGGGTGTCCGTTCCCGGGAGCTTGTTGACCTGGAGGTAGAGCGAGGGACGCCCGTCGTGGATCGCCGCGCCTACCTTCGGGACGGTGGCCATGACCACGTCGGCCACGTCGCCGACGCGGACGGGCACGCCGTCAGGCGACACCACCACCACGTCGCCGAGGTCGGTGAGGGCACGAGCGAGGGGAAGGTGCGTATCGGTGACGACCTCGAGACGTGCGTCCCCACTGGTGGTGAAGCCGGCGCCGGCAGGCGCCTGGGCGTCTCTCAGGGCCAGCGCCAGGTCCTGGATGGAGACCCCGCGGGCATGGAGCCTGGCCAGATTGGGCTGGACCTCGATCCGCTCCACCGCGCCGCCGTGGATGCCGACATGGGCCACCCCCGGGATCCCGAGGAGGCGAGGTCTCACGACCCAGTCGCCAAAGGCGCGCAGGTCCCGAAGCTCCTGTTCGGACGCATCTTCCGGGAGGGAGATCGAAACCTTGAGGAGCGCGTTGAGGGCCGCTGTTACGGGCGCGAGGCGTGGGAGTCCAACCGACAGCGGCAGTTGGGCTCGCGCGAGCTCGAGCCTCTCGGTCACGAGCTGCCTGGCGCGGTAGACGTCGACGGCCTCGTCGAAGGTGAGCGTGATCACGGAGAGGCCCGGGCCGCTGGACGAGCGCATGGAATCCAGCGAGGGCGTGCCGAGGAGCGCCCGCTCCAACGGGCGTGTCACCAGCTCTTCCAGCTCCAACGTGCTCATGCCCGGGGCTTCGGTCTGGACCACGACCTGGGGTGGCAGAAACTCCGGGAGCACGTCCCACGGCGCGCGCGCACTGACCGCGATGCCGCAGCAGAAGAGGGCGCCTGCGACGAGGACGACGATGAGCCGATGGCGGATCGACCACGCGATCAGGCCGTCGAAGAGGCGATCCACGGCTCAGTCGACCTCGAGGAGGGAGCGAAGCGTCTCCCCACGGAGACCCATCGCCCCGGACACGACGATCCGCTCGCCGACCTTCAGGCCCGTGCCGATCCGGACACGACCGGCGAGCCGCGCCACGGCCGTCACGAGGCGTGGCCGGAACGCTCCGTCGGCACCTTCGACGAAGACCAGGTCGCCGCCGACGACGGGGACGAGCGCCGCCTCCGGGACGACCACGCCCGACGAAGCGCCGACCGCGACGCGGACCGGTACGGATGCGCCCGGGAGAAGACGAAGGGCGTTCGATTCATCGACCTCGAGGCGATCCCTCCGGGCTCCGTCGTTGCCGACGACGCCTCCCGTCCCGACCAGGCGAGCGGGGATCCACTCGGATCCCGCGCGGATCTCGTAGGAGTCGCCGGAGGGCTCGTCGGGAGCGGCGAGCACGTCGATCCAGCGTGGACCCTTCGCGATCACGTGTGCGATCACGTCGCCGGGATGGACGACCGCACCGAGGTTGACGTCGAAGGCAGCGAGGCGCCCCGACTCCGGTGTGAAGAGGGGTACTGCCCCATGACCTCGACTCGCCGCGCGTGCCCGTTCGAGGCCGGCGATTCGAGCGCGGGTCGTCTCCACCAGCGTGTCCGCTTCCTGCCGGGCCTGTCCGCTGACGATCGTGGCTTCGGACAGGGCGTTCGCTCGGGCGGCGGCGGCCTCGTGGAGCGAGAGCTCCCGACGTGCCGCCTGGAGCTGGCCGGCGAGGTCGGCCGCCTGCACGTCGACGCCGATGCGCTCGGAGGGGGAGAGGAGCGGCTCTAGGATCGCGAGGATTGCGCCCGCCTGGAGATCGTCTCCGATCGAGAGGGGGGACACCTCCGATACGCGGGCGAGGGTGGGTGAGACGATCGAGATCCCGTCGACCGGGCGGGCCAAGACGCGTCCCAAGCGGAGTCGAACATCGGGAAGATCGACGAGGGCGGCGGCCTCGACCCGCAGGCCGAGAGATGCCCGATCGCTGGCGCTCAGCCGCACCGAGCCGTCGGGCTGGAGCCTCTGACTCCTGGCTGCCTCGCCATCGCGGCCGGGATCCGGGTCTCCCTTGCAGGAAGCACCGCCGAGCGCCGCGACGAGGAGGATCGCCGCGACGAGGTCTCCTCGCCCTGCTCCGCAGGAGGCGCGCCTTCCGTCGTGGAGGCCATGGGCGCTCACGGCAGGTTGCCGCAGAGCCACTCGGCGATCGAATCTCCCACGGTGCTCCCCAGGGAGACGAAGAGCGCCGCCGAGGCGAGCCACGCAATGCGGAGACGTTTGGAAGGAGGAGTCCAGGTCGGGACCGGGGCGAGCAAGCGCTCCACCCGGTCGCGCAAGGCGCCTCCCGGTCCTTCGATTGCCGCGAGAGAAGTCGAACGGGCAGCGTCGTATCCCGCTGCCTTCAGCACGGCGGCGGCGAGAGCGGCTCCGTCCGAGCCGGCACGCCTGGCGTCCTCGTCCCTGGCGATCCCGAGCGCATGTCTCCAATTCGCGAGGTGCAGCGCGGGAGCGCGAAGGGGCCATTGCAGATCGGCGATCACTTGCCCGATCCAGAGTCGAAGCGGGTCGTGGCCCGCGACATGGGCCGCCTCGTGGGCGAGCACCGCGTCGCGTTCCTCGTCGTCGAGGCCGGCGAGGAATTCGGAGGAGACGACCACGCGGGGCCGGAGGATCCCGACCGCAGCCGCAGTGGAAACCTCGGGGCGAACCAGAGCGGACCGGACGGCGCGGATCCCCGCGCGAACGACCACCGGGCCATAGAGCAGGGCCGCGAGGGTCAGCGAGAGCGGCGGAATCTCGTCGGATTGCTCCGGCTCCGTGTGTGCCCAGCCGATCAGGAAGAAGATGGCCGCTGCCATCGGCAGCATAGGCAGGACCAGCCTTCGGAAGCTCGTCCGCTCCGCGACTTGAGCGCTCGTTTCGGGGGAGGCTTCGCGTCGAGGCGCCCGGAAGGGCAGCCGGCACGCGATCCAGACGAGACATCCCGAGGCCAGCGCGAAGACGGCCCCCGCCATCTCGCGGCTGATCAGGGCCGGCTCGGGGCTCACGGGTTCTCCTTTCGCTCGCGCTTCTGCGCGACCAAGCGTCCGAGCTCGTCGAGGAGAGTCGCGTCGACGGTCTCGACCGCGTCGATCAGCGCCGCCATTGCGGGCCTCGGCTCGTCTCCCAGGAGTCGTCGCACGACGTCGCGCGCCCGCTCCTTGCCGATCGCCTCTCGGCTCGCCGCCGCTCGGTAGACGAACGCCTTTCCTTCGCGGCGACGCGACACCAGGCCCTTCTCGTGGAGCCGGTCGAGGACCTTTGCGGTGGTCGTGTAGACGAGGCCTCGGGGATCGCCGATGCGCTGGTGGACTTCGCGAGCCGAAGCCGGCCCGAGCTCCCACAGCGCACCGAGGGCCGCGAGCTCGAGATCCCCTCCGGGGAGGTTGGGAGTGCTCATGGAAGGGGAGCATCTACGACGCGCGTCGTAGATGTCAAGACCGTGGACGGGGCGCCTCTACGACGCGCTGATCGTCCCGCAGATCTGCGCCGTGATCTCGAGGGATCGCAGCCTCGCGGCGTGGTCGTAGACGTGCGACGTGACCATCAGCTCGTCGATCCCGGTGGGCTCAAGGAAGGCCTCGATCGCGGCCTGCACAGTCGCGGGCGATCCGACGGCCGAGTACACGAGGGTGCGCGCGACCGTCGCGAGCTCCGCGGGCGACGCGAGCGACGCGAGGTCGTCCAAGGGCGGCGGAAGCTGGCCCGGCGTGCCGCGCCGCAACGCGAGGAACTGCTGCTGCTGGGAGGTGAAGAGTCTCCGGGCTTCACTGTCCGTGTCCGCTGCGACGATGTTCAGCACCGCCATCGCGTAGGGCCGGTCGAGCTGCTCGGACGGCTGGAACTCGCGCCGGTAGAGCTCGAGGGCGGCGAGGAGGGCGTCCGGCGCGAAGTGCGACGCGAAGGCGTACGGCAGGCCGAGGGCGGCGGCGAGGCGGGCGCCGAAGGTGCTCGAGCCGAGGAGCCAGAGCGGCACGTCGAGGCCCGCACCGGGGACGGCGCGCACGGCCTGGCCCGGGTCGGCGGGGCGGAACCAGCCCTGCAGCTCGAGGACGTCGTCCGGGAAGGTGTCGGAGGAGGCCGGGTTGCGGCGGAGCGCGTGGGTGGTGAGGGGATCGGTCCCGGGCGCCCGGCCGAGGCCGAGGTCGATGCGGCCCGGGTAGAGGGAGGCGAGGGTGCCGAACTGCTCGGCGACGAGGAGGGGCGCGTGATTGGGGAGCATCACGCCGCCGCTGCCGACCCGGATCGTGCTCGTGCCGCCGGCGATGTAGCCGATCGCGACGGCGGTGGCCGAGCTCGCGATGCCGGTCATGTTGTGGTGCTCGGCCAGCCAGAAGCGGCGGAAGCCCCACTTCTCGGCGTGCTGAGCGAGGTCGAGCGAGTTGCGGAGCGCTTGGCCGGCGTCGCTGCCTTGGACGATGGGGGCGAGGTCGAGGATCGAGACGGGGACCATAGGGCCCGGAGCATAAGGCCAGCGCCGCGTTCCGCCGCTCAGTCTTGGTAGGACCCCGATCGACCCTTCTTGATCGCCCCGCGGTGCTGCTTGCCGGCGAGGCGGCGCTCCTTCGAGCCGCGGGTGGGCTTCGTCGGACGACGCGGGCGGGGCGGCGGCGCCGTGGCCTCGGCGAGGAGCGTCGCCAGCTTCGCCAGCGCAGCCTCCCGGTTGCGGAGCTGCGAGCGGTTGTCCGACGCCCGCACGGTGATCACGCCGTCGCCAGAGAGGCGGCCCGCGAGGCGCTGCAGCGCCCGCTCCTTGAACAGGCCCGGCAGCGCGCGTGAGCCGGCGACATCAAACGACAGCTCGACCGCCGAGTCGGTGGTGTTCACGTGCTGGCCGCCCGGCCCGGAGGAGCGGGAGAAGCGCCAGCTCAGCTCGGCCTCGGGGATGAAGACCGAGCCTCGAATGTGGATCGCGCCGAGCATCTAGGACAGACATCCCCGCGCGGTGCAGGCAGGGGCAGGGATCGAGAAGGGAACCATCGGCCCCGCAGGATATGCCTCGCGCGAGAGATCGCCAGTAAAGCTACATGAAGCGGCGCCCGAGATGGATGGCGGGAAAGACCGACCAGCGATCGCTCGCGAAGGTCTCGCCGCCGAGCGTGACGTCCTTGGGATTCAGCGAGTAATCGAGGGAGATCCACGGCGTGGCGTAGAAGCCGGCGCCGAGGTCGAAGCGCCAGCCGACGTGGGGGCCGATTCCGACGTCGTACTGCTGGGCGGCGAGCTCGGTGCCCTTGAGCCCGTAGAGACCGCGGGCGATTCCGGCGCCGACGCCGACGAAGCCGCCGGTCTGGTCGGCGAAGAGGAAGTAGGCGAGCTTGGCTCCGAAGCCGTGGAAGGACTGCTCGAAGGCCTTCTGACCGTGGTACGCCTCGGGGACGTCCATGGCAAAGGCGCCCAGGTCGAGACGAAAACGCTGCCAGCCGATGCCCGCGTGGAGCGAGTAGCCGCCGAAGACGAACGCGGTCGGATCGACCTCGAGGTCGAGGTGGAGCGAGCTCTCCTTCGCCTCCGACGGTGACTGGCTGACCTCGAGCGCCTGGGCGAGGATCGGGCACGAGAGGAGAGCGAGGAAAAGGGCCAGGGTGGTGGACTTGCGTGCGAACATGATTGCCTCCGTCGATGGGGGGCAATCTGCACGGATCTCGGGGCAAGCACCGTGACCGGCCGCGCCAGATCGATGGACAGATTCGGACAGGCCCCGTTCCAGGCGCAGACGTTCGAAACGGCGAACGTTCCGGTAGCGCGATTGCTGATCGTCCTGGCGGCTTGGTAGTTCTGAGCGCGTCCTGGAGAGAGTTCACGAGAGGTATGCAATGCGAAGACCTATGGTGTCGTTCGTCGTGGCCACCCTGGCCGTCACGATGGCTGCCTGTGCCCACGCTCCGCAGTCCGCGACACCGAGCTCGGCGGCGTCCGCGGCGGTACCTGCCACCCCGGCAGGCGAGGGCCTCGCGTGGTTCGTGCGGTCGATCAACGACGCCCACGGAGTGGTCACCGAAGACGAATTGGTCGAGCGGTTCTCGGGGGACTTCCTCTCGAAGGTCCCGGCCTCCCAGCTCGTCCAGCTCTCGAAGCAGTTCGGCCAGCAGATCGGCAACGTGACGCTCGAGTCGGTCGAGGAGCAGTCGCCCCTGGCCCTCGTGGCAAAGCTCGGCTCGGCCCAGGGCCTGCTGCGCGTCTCGGTCGCCGTGGAGCCGGAGCCGCCGCATCGCATCGTGGGGCTCCTCATCGGGCCGGACATCCCGGCGCGAGCCCGCCCGACCTCCTGGGAGGAGGTCGAGACCGCGCTGGGCGCCATCGCGCCTCGCACCAATCTGCTCGCCGCCCGCCTCGAGCCGGATCGGTGCGTTCCGGTTCGCGAGGTCGGAAAGGACGAGGTTCTGGCGCTCGGCTCCGCGTTCAAGCTCTACGTCCTGCTCGCAGCCTCCGAGCAGATCTCAGGCCAGACGCTGAGCTGGCAGACGCCGATCGCGGTTCGCGATTCCTGGAAGAGCCTGCCCTCGGGGACGCTGCAGCACGAGAAGGACGGCAAGGAGCTTCCTCTCGTGCAGATCGCTCGCCAGATGATCTCGATCAGCGACAACACGGCGACCGATCACCTGATCCGCACCGTGGGCCGCGACGCAGTGGAGCGGATGCTCGATCGGACGCGTCACGCGTCTGCGACCCGGAACCGGCCCTTTCTCACCACGCGTGAGTTCTTCCAGCTCAAGCTCGCCGCCAACGCCGACCAGGAGCGCTACCTCGGCCTCGACGAGGCGGGGCGGCGGGCGTTCCTGGAGGAGCTCGATCGCAAGGAGCTCCCACCCATCGAGACGGCGGCCGAGTGGAAGGCGCCGAGGGCGATCGACACGCTCGAGTGGTTCGCGAGCACCGGTGATCTCTGCCAGGTGGCGCTCGCGCTCCGCGAGGCGGGCCAGGTCGAGGGCTCGCCGGTCCTCGACATCCTTGCCCAGAACCCCGGTGTACGGATCGATCGCGACCAGTGGTCCTACGCCGGCTTCAAGGGTGGCTCGGAGCCCGGCGTGATGAACCTCACCTTCCTGCTCCGCCGAAAGTCCGACGACGCCTGGTTCTTCTTCTCCGTGGGAGCCAACGACACGCGGAAGGAGATCGATGCGCCCGCCCTGGTCGCGGTCGCCGAGGGCGCGCTCGAGCTGCTCGGGAAGTAGGGGCGCGCCCGCCCCGAGAACGGGGCAGGGCGGAATCCCGGACGGCGATCAGCCCTGGACGGCCTTGGGATCCATCCACATGACCTCCCAGTGGTGGTCGTCCACGTCGTAGAAGCTCCAGCCGTACATGAAGCCGTGATCGATCGGCTCCATGGCGTGCTTGCCGCCGGCGTCGATGGCCGTCTTCACCATCTCGTTCACCGCCTCGCGGCTGGGACAGGAGAGCGCGAAGAGGCCCTCGGTGTGGCTCTTGGTGTCGCAGAGCTCCTTCTTGGTGAAGCCCTTGAAGAAGGGCTCCGTGAGGAGCATCACGAACGCCTTGTCGCTCACGACCATGCAGGCCGCGTTCTTGTCGGTGAACTGCGGGTTGAACTCGAAGCCGAGCTTGGAGAAGAACTCCATCGAGCGGCCCAGATCGCGGACGGCCAGGTTGACGAAGAGCATGCGGGATTCGGTCGAAGCCATTTCGTTTCCTCCGGTGGGTGCTTCCGGAACACGGACTCCTCGGAGCCCGAGGACTCATCGGTCGACCTGAAAAAACTACGCGAGCTCGGGCGGCAGGCCGAACTTCGGGAAGAGGACCTCCGTGTCCAGGAACGAGTTCCAGCCCGCGATCCGATCCCCGTCGAGCTCGAGGACGACGAGGGCCCACGGCCGCCAGGTCCCTTCGACCTCCCCGGGCCGGTATTGCCCGAAGGCAGGGGCGCCACAGGCCCAGGTGGGTAGAAGACGGGAACCCTTGCACGGCGCGCCCGGTCCCAGGAGCCACTGGCGCACCAGCTCGGGGCCCTGGAGCCAAAGCGCGTACGGCGGCATGGAGAAGGTCGCGTCCTCGCGGAGGAGCGAGGTCAGCTCGGCGACGTCGAAGCGCTCGAAGGCCGCCACGTATCGCTCCAACATTCGCGTCTGAGAGTCGGAGAGGGGACCGCCGCCGCCCTGCAGGTCGCGGGTCGCCAGCGTGGCGCGGGCCCGCTGCAGCGCGCTGTTCACCGCGGGCACGGAGGTGTCCAGGCAGTCGGCGACCTCCGCCACGGACCAGCCCAGCACCTCCGTTAGGAGCAGTGCCGCCCGCTGGCGGGGCGGGAGGTGCTGGAGCGCCGCCACGAACGCCAGGCGGATGCTCTGCCGCAGCATCGCGCGCTCTGCCGGGTCGGCGCTGTCGGGGATCACCGCGGCGTCGGGCACGGGCTCGAGCCAGTGAGTCCTCGGGCGCTGCTCGAGGTCGTCGTTCATGGAGCCGACCGGCCCCTCCTCCATCGGGCGCGCGCGGCGCTTCTCCGCCGCGAGGGCGTCGAGGCAGACGTTGGTCGCGATGCGGTGGAGCCACGTGCGCATCGACGAGCGTCCGTCGAAGCGATCGAGGCTCCGCCACGCGCGCACCATCGTCTCCTGGACGGCGTCGTCCGCGTCGACGACGGAGCCCAGCATCCGGTAGCAGAGGCCGGTGAGCGAGGTGCGGTGCTCTTCGAGCTGGGCGGCGGGGAGGGACATTCGGCCGACACTAGCAGTGCGAGCGCCGGGCGATCCACCGCCCGTCCCGTGGTTCACGGTGCGATCTCGAACACGCCCCGCAGATCCTCGGTCATCGAGATCGGGTTGCCCGCGTTGCCGAACGCGGTGAGGCGCCACTGGTAGGGGAAGCCGGGCTCGAGAGCCACGGCGCCGTCGTAGGCCGCGTTCGTCGTCGTCACGGACTTGATCCAGAGCCGGGTGCCGAAGTTGTCGAAGAGCTCGACGTCGTAGCGCTTCGCGCTCGAATACGCCTGCCACCGGAAGGTCGGCTGGCCCGTCACCGCTTCGACGGTCTCGCCCGCGCCGGGGCCCACCATCCGAACCGCGCTCGTCACCTTGAACTTGGGGCTCGCGGAGGTGACGCCTCCGGAGACGACGATGTGCTGGATCTGGGTCCCGGAGATGTCCGGATCGGGATCGCGAACGAGCCCGTCGTTCTCGAACGCGGCGAGGATCACGTACCTGCCGTCCGGGATCCCGTCGATCCGGAAGTCGCCCTTGATGTTCGGCGCCAGGCCCGGCTCCGGCGCGCGCAGCCCGGGCACCAGGATCCCTCTGGCGAGGGTCTCGTCGAACGTGCTCTCCAGGACCATGACGACGCTCGTCGCGCCGTTCCCGGCGACGATCGAGACGGAGCCGGCCAGCGTCGCGGTACCGGTCTCGGCGACGTCGAGCCTGACGCCCTTCACGTCGGCGCGCTCCACCGCGACGCCCGCGGCGACGTAATTGACGCCGCGCCGGTACGCCTGGACCGTGTACGAGCCGGGCGGGACGTTGAAGAGGACGAACTCGCCTCGCTGGTTGACCCGGCCGGTGATCGTCTCGCCGCCACTCGCGCGCTCCGCGACCACCATGGTCCCGAAGCCGAGCGAGCCGTCGGAGGGCAGCCCGACCGTTCCGGAGATCGACGCGAGGCCGACCCGATCGGAGGGGAGCGGCTCGAGGCCGATCACGGCGGGGCCGCCGGCGACCACCCACGCGCCGTCGGCGGCTTCGGTGGCCTGGGCGGTGTCGAGCGGGAGCGCCACCCGGAATCCGCTGGGGAAGGGCACGTAGTCCCGGGCCGCGGCTCGCAGCGTGATCGTCTGTCCGACGGGAGCGCCGCTGCCATCCTGGCGGGTCGAGGGGATCCGGATCGCGTAGGTCCCGCCGATCCCCGTCTCGGCCACGTCGCCGATGGGCCGCCCCGAGGCCTCCTCGGCGTTGACCCGGGCGGCCGCGATCGCGACCTCCGTACGCAGGTCGATCACGGAGCCCCGGATCTCCACGGGCCGGAAGCAGGCGGGATCGGCCTCGCCCACGACGGGCTCGCAGACCAGGCCCTTGGAGCAGGTGCGCGGGTCATCCACCTTGCACGGCTTCGATTCCGAATCGTCCCCGCAGGCAACGAGCGTTGCGAAGACCGCGAAACTGGCGAGCTTGCGCTTCATACCTTGCATCCTTTGAAAATTAGGATTTCGGCGAGAAGACACCGGCGGGAGCGCATCGTCAAGAAATCGATGGGCGTCACCGCTCGGAAAACCGGCGTTCGAGGCGGCCGAAACTCGTCTCGCCCTGGAGCATCTGGTAGGGACGTTCGCCGTTCGTCGCCCCGGCTGGCGGCGATGGCGATCCCTAAGGAGCCATGATTTGAAGTCGTTCAGAGTGATCCCGCTCGTCGCGGGAGCCGTTGCCCTCGCGTCGTGCAAGGGCGAGGCGAAGCAGGAGAAGCCCCAGGCGGAGGAGCAGGCGATCGTCCAGAAGGCGGTCGCGGCAATCGACCCCGCCTTCCTCCACGCGTTCGGCAAGCTCCCGGCGCGCATCGACCACGCGAGCGGCCCCGACGCCGAGGAGCGGATCTCGCTCGGCCGCACGCTCTACTACGAGACCCGCCTCTCCAAGAACCACGACCTCTCGTGCAACAGCTGCCACGACCTGGCGGCGTTCGGCGTGGACGGCAAGGCGACCTCGCCCGGACACAAGGGCCAGCTTGGCGCACGCAACTCCCCGACGGTCTACAACGCCGCGGGCCGCCACGCGCAGTTCTGGGACGGCCGCGCCGTCGACGTGGAGGAGCAGGCCACCGGTCCGATCATGAACCCGGTGGAGATGGCGATGCCCGACGAGAAGCGGGTGGTCGAGACCCTGCGCTCGATCCCGGCCTACGTCGAGGCGTTCGCCAAGGCCTTCCCCGAGGAGAAGGAGCCGATCACCCTCGCCAACGTGGGCAAGGCGATCGGCGCCTTCGAGCGCGGCCTCGTCACGCCGTCGCGCTGGGACGCCTACCTGGGCGGCGACGAGAAGGCCCTCACCGACGAGGAGAAGGTCGGCTTCACCAGGTTCATGGAGACGGGCTGCACCGCCTGCCACGCCGGAGCCTACGTCGGCGGCGCCATGTTCCAGAAGCTGGGCCTCGTGAAGGCCTGGCCAACCAACAAGGACCTCGGCCGCTTCGAGGTCACCAAGAACGAAGCGGACAAGATGATGTTCAGCGTCCCGTCCCTGCGGAACATCGCGAAGACCGGTCCGTACTTCCACGACGGTTCGGTCGAGAGCCTGGACGAGGCGGTGCGGATGATGGCGGCGCACCAGCTCGGCAAGGAGCTCGCAGACGACGACGTGAAGTCGATCGTCGCCTGGCTGGGCTCGCTCACGGGCGAGGTCCCCGCGGCGTACATCGCGAAGCCGGAGCTGCCAGCCTCGACGGACAAGACGCCGAAGGCCGATCCCACCTGATCGCCGCCTGGGACATCCGTAGTGGAAGGCAAGCCCCGGCCGTCGCGCCGCGGAGCCGAAAGGCGGAGCAAACAAAAGGGGAGCCTCTCGCGCGAAGCGCGAGATGAAGAAGACGGGCCCGCATCCGCGGGGCCGTCTTCTTCAATCGCTCCGTCTCTTTCCTGGGGCGCGATCCTCCGGTAAGAAGCCGCCATGCACGTGGGTTCCCTCACCTCCGACCAGCTCGCCGAATGGGCCCGGACCAAAGGCGCATCCGAGGCGTCGGCCCGGCAGCTCGCGAGGGCTGTGATGGGTCGATTCACCAATCGTGAGGTAAGCGCGCTGCCCTCGAAGCGCCTGCTCGAGGAGGCGGAGCGCGAGCTGGGCTGGTCCCTCCCGGAGTCGACGCCGGTGGAGGATCCCGACGGGACCATCCGCCACGCGGTCCGCTTCGCCGACGGCGCGCTGGTGGAGGCGGTCGCGATCCCGCATCCCGAGCGCAGCACGATCTGCCTCTCCACCCAGGCCGGCTGCGCCAGGGGCTGCCTCTTCTGCGAGACCGGCCGACTGGGGCTGCAGCGCCAGCTCCTCCCCGAGGAGATCGTGGGGCAGTTCGCGGTGGTGTCGCGGCACCTCGCCGCGCTGGGGCGGCCGGCGCCGAGCAACATCGTGTTCATGGGGATGGGCGAGCCCCTCGACAACCTCGACGCGGTCCTCGCCGCAGCGGACGTCCTGAGCGACGACTGCGGCTTCGCCGTGGCCCCGCGGCGGATCACGGTGTCCACCGTGGGCGTGGTGCCGCGGATGCGGGAGTTCTACCGGCGCTCGCGCTACCGCCTGGCGGTGAGCCTGCACGCGGCGAGCGACGAGGAGCGGAAGGCGCTCCTGCCCGTGGCCCGCACCTGGGATCTCGCGGTGCTCCGGGAGGCGATCGCCGAGTCGCCCGAGCCCGTGCTCCTCCAGTGGACGATGATCGACGGGGTGAACGACACCGATCGCCACGCCGACCAGCTCCTCGCCTTTTGCAAGGGCCTGGACGTGCGGGTGAACCTGATCCCCCTCAACCCGGGCCCCGAGGAGCGGCTGCGCGCGCCGTCCATGGAGCGGGTGCGCACCTTCCAGAAGCGGCTCCGCGACGCGGGACTGCGCACCCTGGTGCGGATGCCCCACGGCAGGGAGATCGGCGGCGCCTGCGGCCAGCTCGCCGGTGCGCTTCGCGAGCACCCGGAGCGAAAGCCCGCGCTCCCCGTGATCGGCAAGGCCACGAGCCTGCACCGCTGACGATCTCCCTCGCGGCGGCTTGCATCCGCCGCGGGAGCCGGATAGATCTCGGCCCGCAACAGCCACCCGACGCTTCGATGGCGGCCCCCGGGCCGTAGAGCGTTCGAGCGTGGTGCGCTTTTCGGCGACGGTTCCCTGCTCGAACTCCATTCGTCGCCGGGAGCGAAACCCCAATGACCACCCGCCCCCTTTCGAGCCGCCCCCTTTCGATCAGGGAGTTCTGCCGGAGGCACTTCCGTCACTTCAACGCGGCCGCGCTCGTCGACGCGGCCGAGGGCTACCGCCGCCATGTGGACGGCGGCGGCAAGATGATGGTGACGCTGGCCGGCGCGATGAGCACGGCCGAGCTGGGCATCTCGCTTGCCGAGATGATCCGCCGCGACCAGGTCCACGCCATCACCTGCACGGGCGCGAACCTCGAGGAGGACGTCTTCAACCTCGTGGCCCACGACTTCTACGAGCGCGTGCCCGGCTACCGCGATCTCACGCCGCACGACGAGAAGGCGCTCCTCGATCGCCACATGAACCGCGTGACCGACACCTGCATCCCCGAGATGGAGGCCATGCGGCGCATCGAGTCGGTGGTCCTGGAGGAGTGGATGGCCGCGGATCGCGCCGGGGAGCGCTGCTTCCCCCACGAGTTCATGTATCGGATCCTCCGCAGCGGCAAGCTCGAGAAGAGCTATCAGATCGATCCGGCCGACAGCTGGCTCCTCGCTGCCTGCGAGAAGAACCTGCCGATCTGGGTGCCCGGCTGGGAGGACTCCACCCTCGGAAACATGTTCACCGGCCACTGCATCTCCGGCGACGTGAAGAACGTCCACACCGTTCGCACCGGCATAGAGGCGATGCAGTCCCTCGCCACCTGGTACGAGGAGACGGCTCCCAAGACGCCGGTGGGCTTCTTCCAGATCGGCGGCGGCATCGCGGGCGACTTCCCGATCTGCGTCGTGCCGATGCTCCACCAGGATCTGCAGCGGACGGGCGTGCCGCTCTGGGCCTACTTCTGTCAGATCAGCGATTCGACCACGAGCTATGGCTCGTATTCCGGCGCGGTGCCCAACGAGAAGATCACCTGGGGCAAGCTGGGCGTCGACACGCCGAAGTTCGTCGTCGAGAGCGACGCCACGATCGTCGCGCCGCTCATCTTCGCCTACGTCCTGGATCGGTAGGGCTCCGGGGGCGGTGTCGCCCCCCGGAAGGGGATCCGTCCAAAAGCGGACGCGATTTCACGCGACCGCGCACGCAGTGATAGAGTCTTTCGTTCCCGGTATTCGGAGGGTTCGTATGCGTACGCGGTTGCTGATGCTCGTGTCGTGTTTGTCGATCCTTACTGCTTGTGGAACGGAGCGGAACCCGGTCCAAAACGGCGGTACGGGCGGCTCCGGCGCCGATGGCGGCACGGGCGGTGACGGTGGAACGGCCGGCTCCGGCGGCGATCCGGGAACCGGTGGCACCTCGGGCTCCGGGGGCTCTGCCGGGTCCGACGGTACGGGAGGCACCGGCGGTACCGCGGGCTCGGGCGGGCAGGGCCCGTGCGTCGAGCCGAAGGAGCTGCCGCCCTTCTGCCTGGAGGGAACATGCCTCCTCGACGCGCCCGCCGGCATGGTCGATCTCCTCGTCGCGGGCCGGGATCCCGAAGGCAACATCTACGTGCTCGGCCGTTCTGGCGACCGCTACCAGCTCCGCCTCGCGGTCTGGAACGGGGCCACCTGGACCAACCTCGGCCGCATCCCGGTCGAAGAGATGGACGGCGAGTCGCGTCTCTCCATGGCCGCCATCAGCCCGACGGAGGTCTGGCTGGTCTCGAGAGTCCTGATGCGCTGGGACGGTCAGAGTTGGAGGTCCCAGAAGCCGCTGCCCACGTTCAACTCGGCCAACGACCTCGCCGTCTCGCGGTCCGGCACGGTCTGGCTCACGATGGGAGGTGCCGTCTACCGCCTGTCGAGCGACGGGTGGATCGAGGTCGGGGCCAGGACGATGCAGGCGGGGCGGATCCAGGTGATCGACGACTCGGATCTCTGGGTGACCGGCTCGAAGAGCGTCTCCCATTGGAACGGTCAGAGCTGGGAGACCCACGCGGGGAGGGAGTCGGTGACGGCCCTCCTGGCAACCGAGCGACGTGTGCTCCGGGCGGAGCAGGGCGGAGGCCTGTTCTCCTTCGAGGGCGACACGTGGCGCGAGCTGCCGGGCGGCGCCGAGCTCCGATCGTTCGTCGAGGTGGGCGATGTCCTCTACGCCGTCGGGACCACGGACTTCGAGGACGCGCTCTATCGGGTGAGCGCAGCGGGAAGGGAAGCGATCCCGCTCCCGGCCAACTTCCAATTCATGGACAACTTGCATCTCGCGTCGGATCGCGACGCCCTCTGGATCTTCGGGAGGACGGGGATCTACCGGAAGGGCGAGAGTTGTTGGGCGGAGCACCAGCGGGCGGATCTCCCGGCCATCGACGCTCTCGCTGGACGCTCCGCCTCGGAGCTCGTCGGATTCAACACCAGCGGATGGGCGGGGCGCTGGTCCAGCCGGCGTTGGCTCACGGAGGAAGCCAACCCCATGGGCCCCGGCTCCCATATCGAGGCCACGACGGTCGGTGATGAGATCTGGGCGGTTTCGACGGACAACCCGGTGGTCCGACGAAAGGCCGGCCGGTGGGAGACGATGCTCGAGTCCGAGAATGGCTTCAATGCGGTGGCGTCTGGCGGCGGGCGTGTGTGGGTCGGCGGAAGCGGAGGGGCGCTGCGGGAGTGGGGCGGCGCGTCCTGGCTCGACCGAAGCATCGCAGGCGGAGGGTACATGTCCGCCCTGGCGGTGGCCGGCTCCGCCTTTTCCGTGGAATTCTCAAACCTCAACGATTACGTGCTGCGCCGCTGGGATCCGGCCGGGAGTTGGAAGAGGGTGCTCCGGACGTACGCGCCGATCTGGCATCTCGCGGCGAAGCCCGACGGCGAGCTCCTCGCCGCCGGATCCCTGGACGTGCTCGGGGGCGGATTCGTGGCCCGGATCCGCGACGGAGCCCTGGAGTTCCTCGACGTAGACGCGCCTCCGCCGAGCTGGAGCCGCATGCACGCCCAGGAAGGGGACCTCGACGACCTCAAGATCGACTTCGTTGGGAACCGCGCAGCGGTCCAAGCGACGGCTACGGGATACCGGGTCTCGGTCAGCCAGAGCGCGCTCCTGGACTCCTGGTCCCACGGGAACGAGCGGTGGTCCGCCGACGTGAACGGAAATCTCACCCATGAGACCGCCGCGGGCAGCGAGGTCGTCTCGCTGCGCCCCCGCGTGACCGCGATCTGGGGCAGCGGTCCGAGCGACGTCTGGTTCGTCGGAGACGGAGGACAGGTCCAGCACTGGGATGGCACCGCCCTCGAGGAGAGGACGAGCCCCGGCACCGAGAACTACACGGCGGTGTGGGGAGCCGGCGGCAGGGTCTGGGCCGCGAACCGGGACGGGAACATCCATTGTCTGGCCGGCGACGGCTGCGTCGGTCTCCCGTCGGCCAGCTACGTCGCCGCCATCCACGGTACTGGACCGGACGACGTGTGGGCGGCGGGCGCGAAGCTCGCGCACTTCGATGGCACCGAATGGACGTTTGTGGAGCGCCCGCTCGGCGACACTCTCGTCACCATATGGGCTACTTCGGAGGGCCAGGTCTTCACGGCGAGCTCCAAGGAGGTGGCCCGGTGGGACGGGCTCCGCTGGTCGGTGAACTCGGTGCCGGCTGTCCGGATCACGGGGATCGCGGGGACCGGGCCGGAGGACATCTGGCTCTGCGCGGAGCAAGCGCAGCACGCGGACGAGCCCACGCTTTACTTCTGGAATGGCGAGGAGTGGGACGGGCTTCGCTTCGCGCCCTACAGCTCGCGCCGCTTCCGCGGCATGCGGATCGACTCCCGGGGCGTGGTGTGGATCGCGGCGGAGGATCGCGTGATCCGCAGCGATGTCACGGACTTCTGGAAATCGGAGCGGGCGCCCTTCGAGGCCCTCGACATCCTCTGGATTGCGCCGAACTCCAGCTCCGTCGCGATCTCGACCGCGTCGGGGCCGGCGTGGCTCCCGCAGAGCATCGTATCGCATTGATCCGACCGCGCCGATCGGGCTTCCCGGGCCTGGTGAAAGGGCCGCGGGAAGGAGACCTCACGACATGCGAAGCCTGCTCCTGATCGGCGCGGTTCTCCTCTTCGCCGGATGCAGCTCCTCGAAGGCTACTGGTGGAACGGGCGGTAACGCCGGCTCCGGTCCTGGCGAGGAGCCCGAGCTCTGCGGCGGCGCCGCCTGCAAGGCAGAGGAGGTCTGTGACCCCTTTGCCCAGCGCTGCGTCGAGGCGCTGCCTTCGCGCTGCCGCCCAGGGACCTCCTGGCAGCCGGGGATGGTGGCCTTCCGGGACGCGACCGAGAAGTGGGGGCTCGCGGCGCTGGGAGTCGAGGGTACCCGACTCTCGGTCGCGGACATCGACGGCGACGGCTTCCCCGACCTCTCGGCGCGCAAGGTGGGGACGCTCTCCGACGACTTCGCCCCCGGCGGAGTCCGGGCGACGTGGCTGCTGCGCAACGTCGCGGGAGAGCGCTTCGAGGACGTCACCGAGGCGTCGCGGCTGGTGACGCCGCGCCGCACCACCGAGCCGCGGCGCGGGCGTCCCGCGGAGGTCGTGATCTGGGCCGACGTGAACAACGACGGCCACGTGGACGCGTTTACCGGGCTCTCGAACACCGATCCGAAGAACCGCCAGATCGAGAGCTCCGAGCTGATGCTCAACGACGGGACGGGGCACTTCGTCCTCGGCCCCGAGGACGCGGTGTTTCGGCGCGAGGGGGACGCCGTGAGCCGCGCCGCGGCGGTCTTTCTCGACGCCGATCGGGACGGCGCGATCGACCTCTTCCTGGGAAATGGCGCAGTGAACGGGGCTCTCAGCCAGGACCAGCTCTACCGCGGTCTGGGCGACGGCCGCTTCGAGGAAGTGACGGCCGCCGCGGGCCTCACCACCTCGCCCTGGAAGTCGCTCGACGATCTCAACCACGGCCGGGGCCACTCCAACGCGTGGGGCGCGGTGGCCTGCGATCTGAACGGCGATGGGAGGCCGGACCTCGCCGTGTCGTCGTACGGGCGCGCGCCGAACCACCTCTGGCAGGCGGCGGATGGCGAGGGGATCTCCTTCGTCAATCGCTCGGTGGAGTCGGGCTACGCCTTCGATGACCGTCGCGACTGGAGGGACAACGAATCGGCCCGGTGCTGGTGCAAGCTCCACCCCGACGCGGAGGATTGTGGCGGCGTGCCGGCGCCGCAGTTGATCCGCTGCCAGACGGACGCCGACGCCTTTCGCTGGAACCACGCCACCGACCGGGAGCCGTACCGCCTGGGCGGAAACTCCGGGACCACGGTCTGCGCCGACGTGAACAACGACGGCGCGATGGATCTCGTCACCACCGAGATCGTCCACTGGGACGTCGGGACCTCGAGCGATCCGAGCGAGCTCCTCCTGAACACCGGCTCTTCCGACGTGACCTTCCGGCGCCCGGGCAACGAGGCCACCGGCCTCGCGCGAGCGCACGATCGCGTCGACTGGAACGACGGAGACATCACCGCTGCCGTCTTCGACTTCGACAACGACGGTCGGCCGGATCTCTACATCGGCTCTTCGGACTATCCGGGGACCCGCGGCCACCTCTACTGGCAGCGCGAGGACGGGACTTTCGAGGAGGTGCCGATCGACGTGGGGATCGATCAGAAGGCGAGCCTCGGGATCGCGGTGGCGGACTTCGACGGCGACGGCGACCTCGACGTGGTGGTGGGCCACTCGCGGATGCGCTGCGAGGATCAGTGCTACGAGACCGCGACCACGCGCATCTTCGAGAACGTGATGGGCCAGGACGGCAACTGGATCCAGCTCGACCTGGTTGGCGGGCCGAACACCAACCGCAGCGCCATCGGGGCGCGGGTGACGGTGCAGACCGAGCTCGGCACGCAAACCCAGGAGAAGGGCGGCGGCCACGGCCACTACGGCATGCAGCACGACCCCGTGCTCCACTTCGGCCTTGGCAAGGCGTGCGAGGCCAAGGTGACGATCCGCTGGCCCGACGCCGCTCTCACCGAGCAGCGGTTCACGCTGCAGTCCGGCTATCGCTACCGGCTCGAGCAGGGCGGGGTGCCGGTGGCCCGCCGCTAGATCAGACGAGCGGCCGGGCGCTCGCCCGCACCTGCGGTCGTGCGATCGGTTTCAGGGGGAGTTGAGCTTCCACGCGGAGACCGTCCCGTGGAAGTATCCCTCCACGATCCAGCCGTCCTCCATGTAGCCGCGCGCGGAGACCGCGCCGTGATGGGCGACCTGCCAGTCCCCGATGGTGCCCCGCTCGCCTTGCGCGATCTCGATCGAGTCGGGCCCCAGGCTCGCCCGGACGCCGTACACGGGCACGCGGCAGGTGTTGGTGCCCTGTGCGTAGCAGAGCGCAAAGAAGTCGATGTCGGGGCAATCGTCCGCGAACGGAGAAGGATTCTGCGGTGAGAAGGCATAAACGTCCGCGTTCGCCAGCGTCGCGTTGGGACCGATGACCACGCTCCAATCGCCCCTGCCGTCCACGGTCACCTCGTCGCCGACGGCGAACTTGTCGTCGACCGGCTCGAACCAGACGAAGGAGAGCGGAACATCCCACGGTCCCTCGAGGATCAGGGTCGAGTCCGACACCGACGTCACCCAGGCCCGCTGCGCGATGCGTTCCCAATAGCGCGACTGAAGGCCCAGCTTCGGCGAGTCGGACGGCTCGATTGGCTCGATGCCGGGCTCACACGAATCGACGTCGCGCGCGATCACCTCGCACCGGCCGTGGTTTTCATCCTGGAGATCCCTGACCGCGGTGGTCCCCGTGCCGGGGCAGTGGAGACTCGCGAGAACGCCAAGGGAGACGAGCGAGACGAGTTTCATCGGACCCCTCCATCGCTACCTCTCGAGCATCCCCTCCTGGTGCGCTTGGCGTCAAGGTTCGGGAACCCACCCGTACTCGGGTCCCATCGCCGCTCCCCGCGTCGTGGAGTGGGCCCGGTTTCGAAGTTCCGAATTCGGCCGCCCCCCTCTTGAGTCGCGGGTGGGAGCCGTGCTCTCCTTCGTACATCTCGTCGGTTGCACCCACGTATGTCATCCCAGATCGACTCCCATCTCCTCACCTGGTCGCGGCTCGCCGGGCTCGCGGCGGGCGCCTTGCTGGCCCTCGCTGGCTGCTCTTCCTCGCCCAACTGCGACGACCTGCTGCCCGCCGGCTCCGCGAGCTTTCGCGACGTCGCGCCGATGTTCACCGACAAGGGCCCGAAGGGCTGCGCCCAGTGCCACAACACCAAAGAGCCGGTTTACGGGCTGAACTTCGAGGGGCCCGCCGTGACCTACGACGCCCTGAACCGGAGGTTCGACGCGATCTATGACCAGGTCGAGACCGGCTCGATGCCCCGGAAAGGCGAGCGGTGGACTCAGGCCGATCTGAAGCTGCTTCGGAGCTGGTACTGCCAGGGAGCGATCTATGAGACGCCTTGAGCTCTTCGTCGGTCTGCTGATCGTCACGCTCTGTTCGACCGCGCTCGCAGAGCCGACGAAGGAATCGGTGGCGAGCGGCAGCGAGGTGAGCTTCGTCGCGAAGATCACCGGCGGGTCGTTCGTGGCGAAGACGGAGAAGGTCTCCGGGAGCCTCGCCGTCGATCGGGAGCAGAAGCGGATCTCCGGCACGATCGTCGTGCAGGCGGGCTCGTTCTCCTCCGGCCTCGGCATGCGCGACAACCACATGCGCGACAAGTACCTGGAGGCGGAGAAGTTCGAGACGCTGGTCTTCACCGCTGCCGATCAGCCGTTCGATCCGGAGGAAGGCAAGCCGTCGAAGGTCCAGGGAACGCTCACGGTGAAGGGCATGAGCCAGCCCGTCACGGTCGACGTGAAGCTCGACGCCGGAACCGCGAACGCGACCTTCCAGGTGGACGTCACGAAGTTCGGGATCCCGCAGCCCTCGTTCGCGGTCGTAAAGATGGACCCAATCGTCGAGGCCACGGTGAAGCTGGTCCTGAAGCATGAGTAGGACCGCGCTCGTCGCGTTCGGAGTCAGCCTCGCGATCGCCGGATGGAGCACCTCGGCTGGTGCCTATCCCCAGTACGTCGCGAAGGGGTACACGAGCTGTGCCTCGTGCCATTACAGCCCTACCGGGGGCGGTCTCCCGAACTCCTACGGCCATCTTGCGACGGCGGCCACCTTCCCCGACGAGTTCCCATCCAGTGGGATCGACAAGCTGCGCGATTCCCTTTCGAAGCGAGACGTCACAGGACGGGACGAGAGGGGCGACCTGGCGTTCCACTACGACGCGGGCCTCGACAGTCGCCTGATGCTCGCGACGTTGCCCACGGTGGCGTTCATCCCGATGCTGGTGGAGGTCGGGGGCGTGATGGCATACGGCGACGGATTCGCCTACGCCACCATCACGCCGAAGCCGGTGGGCGGCTCGTCGAGCGGACGCTACGACGCCGTCTCGCGCGAGCATTGGGTTCAGTACAAGCTCTCCGATCGGCAGGGTCTGCGGGTCGGGCGGATGACGCTCCCCTTCGGACTGCGGATCGCCGATCACACCGCTCCCACCCGCGAGGACTTCGGCTTCGGCAGCTTCGATCAGCGGTATGCGCTGGGGTGGGATCTGCTGACCGACGACGTCGCGGTCTCGGTCGCGGCCTTCGGTGGCTCGCGGCTGGACTCGCTCGACGAGCGAGGGGCCGCCGCCTCCGTGACCTACATGTTCCCTTCGCGGCTGGCCATCGGCGCGTCCCTGCTCGGCGCCGACGCGGTGGCCTCGGCCCGAGTCGCCGGCAGCCTCTTCGCGCGCTGGCGGGTTTGGGGCTCGACGTACGCGCTAGCCGAGGTGGCGGGCCAGCAGCGGTCCACCAAGGGCGCCGACGCGAGCATGGTCGAGGCCGCGACCCTGCTGCGCGCGGGGTGGTTCCCCCTGGAGTCGATGGACGTATTCGCGCAGGTGGGTGGCCGGAGGATCCAGGGCGCCTACGAGGCCACCAAGCTCCGTTACATGGTGGGGACCGATTGGAAAGTCCTCCCCTGGGTCGAGCTCTCGCCCGCCTACGTCTTCGACGAGAACGTCGAGGCCGGGCCGAGCCACCAGTTGCTCGCACAGATGCACGTCTTTTGGTGAGGTCTAGGGATGAAGACGAAGTGGATGTGGGTCGTGGTCTGCGCAGCGCTCGCTGGAGGGCTCGCCTGCCTCGGGTCCGGCACGCTCAACGAGGGCGGCAACTGTGACACGACTAGCGGTGAAGAGGTCGTTAGCGATAAGTGCTTGAGTTGCCACTCGTCCACCAAGGGTGGCGGGGAGCGCGGCGGCGCGCCGACCACGGTGGATCTCGACAACGACGGCGACGTCCTCCGGCATGCGGACAAGATCCGCTCCACGGTCTTCGGGAAGGGGACGATGCCGCCGGCGCGACCGCTCGACTCCTGTGAGCGCGCGGCGCTGGAGACCTACCTCTCGACGCTGGAGCAGGGACGCTGCATTCCCTCCTGCACGGGCCGTGTCTGCGGCGACGATGGCTGCGGCGGCACCTGCGGGACCTGCAAGATCGGGGAAGAGTGCACGGCGGAGGGGAAGTGCGAAGCCAAGGTCTGCACACCCGACTGCGACGGAAAGTCGTGCGGCTCCGACGGGTGCGGAGGCAGCTGTGGCACGTGTGCGGACGGGTTCGCCTGCAGCGCCGAGCAGCTCTGCGCCTGCGAGACCGGGAACTGCGGCTGTACGCCCGACTGCGACGGGAAGTCCTGCGGCCCCGACGGATGCGACGGGACCTGCGGCACCTGCGGAAATCAGCAGGAGTGCGATCCCGACCAGAAGTGCGCCTGGCAGGCGAAGTCGTACGCGGCGGACGTGGCGCCGATCTTCGCTGCGAAGACCTGCGCCAACGGTGGGTGCCATGCCCGGACGAATCCGCAGGACGGCCTCGATCTCTCGACGGCGTCGGCCGGCTTCGCGGGCATGGTGGACAAGCACTCCCACTGCGCCGGGAAGCTCCTGGTGAACGCGGGAGATGTGACCGGCAGTTACCTCGTCAACAAGCTCACCGGTCAGGGCATGTGCAGCGGCGCGCGGATGCCGAAGAACACCACGCCGCTCTCCCCCGGCCAGATCGACGTGGTCCGCGCCTGGATCGGCTCGGGCGCGGCGCCGTAGGCGGCGTGGTCTAGCCTGGCGGCCTGGCGGGCGCTCGCCGGGTCGCTGCGGGCCTTCGTTGTTCCCGCGGCCCCGGAGCGGGTAGGGTACGGCCCAAATGGAACCCGTGACCCACCGTTTCCGATTCTTTCGCGCCGGCGGCTTCGACCAGGTCCGCCTCGACCGCGGCGAGGATCTCGTCGCCCTCGGGCAGCTCGATCAGAAGCTCTGGGGGCGCTGAGCTGCCCCGTCCAGGGCCTCGAGCTCGACGAGAAGACCCTCGCCCTCATCGACTCCGATCGCGACGGGCGCATCCGCGCGCCCGAGGCGATCGCCGCGGCCTCGTGGGCCGGCGCGATGCTGCGCGATCCGGGCGACCTCGTGACGGGCGGTGACACCGTCGCCCTCTCCGCCATCGCCGAGGATCATCCGGAGGCGAAGCGGATCCTCGCCTCCGCGCGGCAGATCCTGCGCAACCTCGGAAAGGCCGACGCGGGGCGGATCTCCCTCGCCGACGTGACCGACACGGCGAAGATCTTCGCGCAGACGAAGCTCAACGGCGACGGGATCGTTCCCCCCGGATCGGCTGGCGACGAAGACACCGCCCTGGCGATCACCCAGATCCTCGACTGCGTCGGCGGCGAAGTGGATCGCAGCGGAGAGAAGGGCGTCTCCACCGCAAACGCAGACGCCTTCTTCGCGGCGGCGACCGCGTTCGACGCGTGGTGGAAGAAGGCGGAGGCGGATCGCGACGCGGTGCTGCCGCTCGGAAGCGACACGCCTGCGGCGGCGGCCCTGTTGGCCGAGGTCCGGGCGAAGGTCGAGGACTGGTTCGCCCGGAGCCGCCTCGCCGGATTCGACGCCCGCGCCGTGGGCCCGCTCAACCGGGACGAGGCCGAATACTCCGCCATCGCCCCGATGCTCCTCTCGTCGACCGGGGCGGAGGTCGCCTCGTTTCCCCTCGCCCGGGTCGTTCCGGACGGCGCGCTCTCCCTCGTGCACGGGCTGAATCCGGCGTGGGCCGACCGCATCCACGCCATGCGCGCCCGGGTGATCGAGCCGCTGATCGGCGCCCGCGACTCCCTCACCCCTGCGGACTGGGCCGCGGTGCTCGCGAAGCTCGATCCCTTCGCAAAATGGTCCGCGGCCAAGGCCGGGGCTGCGGTCGAGAAGCTCGGGATCCAGCGGGTGCGCGAGCTCCTCGCGGGAGGCGCTCGCGAGAGGATCCGTGCGCTGATCGCCGAGGACATGGCCCTCGAGCCCGAGGCCAACGGCATCGCTCTCGTAGAGAAGCTGGTGCGATACCAGCGCGATCTCTACCGTCTGCTCTGCAACTTCGTCTCGTTCACCGACTTCTACAGTTCCGAACGGGCCTCGATCTTCCAGGCCGGGACGCTCTTCCTCGATCAGCGGAGCTGCGAGCTCTGCGTCCGCGTCGCCGACGCGGAGGCGCACGCGTCGATCGCGACGCTCAGCAAGACCTTCCTCGTCTACTGCGAGTGCACCCGGAAGTCCGACGGCAAGAAGATGACGATCGCGGCGGCGGTCACCGGCGGCGACTCCGACAACCTCACGACCGGGCGGAACGGGATCTTCTACGACCGGCAGGGCGCCGACTGGGACGCCAGGGTCGTCAAGATCGTGGAGCATCCGATCAGCATCCGGCAGTCGTTCTGGCTGCCGTACAAGCGCATCGGCAAGCTGATCGGCGCGCAGATCGAGCGCTTCGCGTCGGCCCGCGACAAGGAGCTGCACGACAAGGCGGCGGCGAACATCGAGAGCGCGGCGAAGACTGTCGAGACCACGGGAGCGCCGGTGGAGGGATCGGCCAAGGCTCCGTCGCCGCCCCAGGCCTTCGACGTGGCGAAGTTCGCCGGAATCTTTGCCGCGATTGGCCTCGCGATCGGCGCCGTCGGCTCGGCCCTCGCCGCGGTCACGACCGGATTCCTGCAGCTGGCGTGGTGGAAGATGCCCCTCGCGATCCTGGGCGTCATGCTCCTCGTCTCCGGTCCGTCCATGGTGATCGCGTGGCTCAAGCTGCGCCAGCGCTCCCTGGGACCTATCCTCGACGCGAACGGCTGGGCGGTGAACACCCGCGCGAAGATCAACCTCCCCTTCGGCGCATCGCTCACGTCCTTGGCCGCTCTCCCCAAGAACGCGGAGCGCTCGCTCCGGGATCCTTTCGCGGAGGACAAGACCCCCCAGGTCGCCTGGGTGGCCGTGATCGCGCTCGTCGCGCTCGTGGCCCTCGTCTGGTACGGCGGCTGGGCCGAGTCGTGGTTCGACTCCGTGCGCACCGCCGTCTCCAGTCGCCCGTAGCCGAGGCGCCGCGCTCTTTCGCGAACCGGACGATGCGCGGTCGGACGGCCCTACGAGGCCGTTGCAGGCGACGCGTGCTCACCTCTAGCCTGCGGGCACCCCTTCATGGAGGCGAGGATGAGCGCAGGCGCTGGAACCTTCGTTTGGCACGAGCTGCTGACCACCGACACCGAAGCCGCGAAGTCGTTCTACCGGGAGATCGTCGGCTGGAAGACGGAGAAGACTCCGACCGAGGGGTACGAGACCTGGATGGTCGACGGCGCCCGGGCAGGCGGCCTGATGAAGCTCCCGGAGGATCTTCGACAGAGGGGCGTGCCCCCGCATTGGATGGGCTACGTCGGGGTCGACGACGTCGACGCCTCGGCGCAAAAGGCGACGAAGCTGGGAGGCAAGATCCTCTATCCCGCCACCGACATCCCCGACCTCGGCCGCTTCGCGGTCCTCGCGGATCCACAGGGCGCGGCCTTCGCGATCTTCCGGACCAGCGGGTCCGGTGAGGCTCCCCCAAGCCGCGCGTCGGCTTCTTCGGCTGGGCCGAGCTCAACACCACCGACTGGAAGGGCGCCTGGAACTTCTACTCCGGGCTCTTCGGATGGAAGCCCACCCGCTCGATGGACATGGGCGCCCAGCTCGGCGAGTACTTCATGTTCGGCATGGACCCCCAGAGCTCCATGGGCGGCATGTCGAACGCCGCGGAGACCCTGAACGTCCCAGCGCACTGGCTGCACTACGTGCTGGTCCCCGACGCCGACGCGGCCGTGAAGAAGGTCGTGGACAAGGGCGGCAAGGTCCTCCACGGCCCGCACGAGGTCCCGGGCGGGGATCGGATCGCGCAGTGCCAGGATCCGCAGGGAGGGATGTTCGCGGTCGTCTCCTCTCCGGCCCGCTAGCGATCCAAGCGTGTGAAGAAATCGGTCCCGCTGGAGCGAGCCCGATTTCTTCAGCCGCGCTTCGCGCGGTCGCGCTTTTTCCGGTGCTCCGCCTTCGGCTTCGCGTGCGCGGTCGCGCTTTTTCCGGTGCTCCGCCTTCGGCTTCGCGTGCGCGGAGGCGCTCTTTTTTCGTTTGCTTCGCCTTCGGCTCCGCGGAGGGCTTCGGATGGGAGAGCTCTTCCTCGGTGGACGCATCGAGCTCCTTCAGGGTGACCTCACGAAGCTCGAAGTCGACGCGCTCGTGAACGCCGCGAACCGCACCCTCCTCGGGGGCGCCGGACTGGACGCCGCCGTCCACCGCGCGGCGGGTCCCGAGCTGCTGGAGGCCACCCGCAAGCTCGGCGGGGCGGCGCCGGGAGAGGCGAAGATCACCGAGGGCTTTCGCCTCCCGGCCCGCTACGTCATCCACGCGGTGGGCCCGATCTGGCACGGAGGAAAGCAGGGCGAGCCCGAGCTCCTGGCGTCCTGCTACCGCAGGAGCCTCGAGCTGGCGCGGGACCACGAGCTGGCCTCGATCGCCTTCCCTGCGATCTCCACCGGCGCCTACCGCTATCCCGTAGAGGAAGCGACCGAGATCGCGCTCCGCGAGACCCGCGCCTTCCTCGAGGCGAACGCCCTCCCGAATCGGGTGATCTTCTGCTGCTTCTCGCGCTACGACCTCGACGTCTATCGCAAGCTCGCCTCGCGCCTTCTTTCGTGAGGCGGCCCAAGCGGGAGTGCGAGCCTTGCGCGGGCCTCGTTGCCCGCGTGCCCCCCGAGAACCATGCTGCTGGTGCCTCGTCGCCGCCAAGGGGGAGCGATGCGCCGTGTTCATGGTCTAGCGATCATCCTGATCTCCGTCGCCGCTTCGGTCGCGATCCCCGACGCCCCGTTCGCCGAGCTCCCTGCGCCGCTTCCTCCGATCTCGCAGGAAGAGGCTCGAACCCTCGGGGTGGACGCCTACGTCTACGGCTATCCGATCGTGCTCACGATGGTGACTCGTAGTGTGATGACGAACGTCCCCGCGCCGACTCCTATGGGGCGCGCGCCCTTGAACCAGCTCAGCAACGCGATGGCGCTGCCGACGCCGCGGAGCCGGGACGTGGTGAGCCCCAACGTCGACACGCTCTACTCCGTGGCGTGGCTCGACCTCGAGCGGGAGCCCATGGTCCTGCACGTCCCGGACGCCAGGGGCCGCTACTACCTCGCTCCGGTCCTCGACGCCTGGACGAACGTGATCAGCTCACCCGGCAAGCGGACGACCGGCACCGCGGCGCAGGACTTCGTGATCGTGGGTCCCGCCTACCGGGAATCGCTTCCGCTCCACCTCACGGAGATCCAGATGCCCACCACCACGGCGTGGATCGCCGCGCGCTTCGAGGTCAGGAACGCGAAGGACGTCATCGCGGTGAACGCGCTCCGGAAGAACCTCTCCCTCACGCCCCTATCCGTCTTCCTCAAGCGACGGCCCGCCCCCACCACCGCCGCCCGTATCGACGCTTCGATCGACATGGAGACCCCACCGCCGAAGCAGGTCGAGGCGATGGACGCGCCCGCCTTCTTCACCGCCCTGGCCAACGCGATGGTCACCAATCCGCCAGCGCCGGACGACGCGCAGATGGTCGCCAACCTCCGGAGGCTGGGGATCGAGCCGGGCCAATCGCTGGACTTCGCCAAGCTCCCGGCGAACGTGGTGGCGGGCTTGACCCGCGCGCTCCCCGACGCCCGCACGAAGATCGCTGCCCACGCCGAGAAGATGGGGCACAAGGAGAACGGGTGGACGATGAGCCGGGAGCTCGGCTCGTACGGGACCCGCTACCTCGATCGGGCCGCGACCGCGCTGGTGGGCTTCGGCGCCAACGTTCCCGAGGACTCGATCTACGCCTTCGCCTCGGACGACGAGGTGGGCGTGCCGCTTGATGGCTCCTCGGGCCAGTACGTGATCCGATTCCCCAAGGGGCAGATGCCGCCGGTGGAGGCGTTCTGGTCGGTCACCCTCTACGGCCCGGACCACTTCCTGGTCGAGAACGAGCGGAACCGGTATTCGCTCGGCTCGCACGACGCGCTGAAGACGTCCAAGGACGGCTCGATCGAGCTCTTCGTGCAGCACGAAGCGCCCAAGGGCGCGGAGGCGAACTGGATCCCTGCGCCGAGAGGCCCGTTCAACCTGATCCTCCGGATGTACTGGCCGAAGAGGACCCTGCTCGAAGGGGAGTGGCAGCTTCCCTCGATCCGGAAGCTCTGACTTCAGCGGGCTTTTCGCGAGAGGGCAAAGGCGAGGCCCTGGGCGTTCAGCCGGACGTCCATTTCGAGCTGGGAGCGGTCTCGCTCGTCCAGGACAAGGCCGACGGCGTCCGTCTCCTCCTCCATCGCACGGCTCAGCTCGCCGAATAGGAAGGACTCCCGCCTCTCGGGCTCGAGGGACGCTGCCTGCTCCATCAGGTCCTCCGAGCGATCGATCCAGCGGTGGAGCTGGCGCGCGGCGACTGCGAGCTCGTCGATCTCGCCGAAGTGCGTGAGGCAAGCGGTGGGCGTGCCGAGGCCGATGATTCGATCCACGCTCAGGCGGGCCTGCTCCGCGTCGAAGTCCGTGGGGCTCGTCGACGCGAAGACGAAGCGGCCGGCCCGCTGGAGCCGGGGATAGGCGAGACCGAAAGTGTCACCTGTGAACACGGTCTCGCGGGCGGGATCGTGGACCACGAAGTGGTGGTTCGCGTGGCCTCGGGTGTGGAGGAAGTGCAGGGTGGCGTCGCCGAGCGGCAGCGTGTCTCCGTCCTCCGGCGTGCGGACCCGCTCGGCGGAGATCGGCGCGATCTCGCCGTAGAGCTTGTCGAACTCGGCGTCCCCGTAGACCGCGCGGGCGCTGGCGACGAGCTTCGAGGGATCGACGAGGTGCCGCGCCGCGCGTGGATGAGCGACGAGCGTCGCCTGCGGGCATTCGGCGAGGAGCGCGGAGGCGCCGCCGGCGTGGTCGAGGTGGGCGTGGGTCACGATCACCCAGCGGACCTGCTCGGGGCGGAGCCCTTCCTTGCGAAGCGCGTCCATCAGCCGCGGCACCGTGTAGGCGGTGTTCGTCTCGATGAAGGCCGCTTCGCCGCCCTGCACGCGGAGGTAGCAGGCGGCGAACTCGGGCATCAGGTAGTCGGCGTCGACGGTGACGAGGCGGGGCGAGGTCATGGCCGGAGCATAGCGGTTACGCCGCCGCCTTGCCGCTCGACGGGATCGTCAGTGCTCGGCTGCGTCCGCCTCGGCCTTGGTGGCGTGCACCGTGCCGTGGGGGTGCTCGGGCGGCCCGTAGAGCGAGTACACCTTGAGGGGCTTGGTCCCGATGTTCGTGACGTTGTGCCAGGAGCCCGCCGGCACGAGGATGACCCAGTCGTCCTCGACCTCGCGGTCGAAGGAGAGGTCGTCCTTGCGGGGGCCCATCTGCACGCGGGCCTTTCCCGCCTCGATCCGCAGGAACTGGTCGTGGTCGTGGTGGACCTCGAGGCCGATGTCGTGGCCCGGCTCGATGCTCATCAAGGTGAGCTGGAGGTTCTCGCCGGTCCACAGCGTCGTCCGGTAGTTCTGGTTCTCGAGCGTCGCCTTCTCGATGTCGATCGCGAAGGGCAGCGGTCCGTGGTCGTTCATGGCCATCTCGTTCTCCTTCCAGGAAGATCGCGACTGCGACGACGCGGATGCCCGCGATCGCCGGGCGTTGCGGCTTCCTGATCGCTATCGCTCGCGGGCTCGAAGGTCGATGCAGGCTCGTCCCGATCTGTCGGGCGTCCACCTGCGGCCCGTTCGAGAGGGCGCTCGCCTTCGCGGAGAGGAGGGGCGCCGCCTGGGGCTCGGAGACCGTTGCGGCCACGCCGCCGGCATCCCCATCCATGGCGAAAGCCCGAATGTGGAGGTGCATGCGATGAAGGCAGTCGTCTTTCATGGAGTCGGAGACATTCGCCTCGAGGACGTCGAGGATCCCAGGATCGAGGAGCCGACCGACGCGGTGGTGCGGATCACGGCGAGCTCGATCTGTGGAACCGATCTCCACATGGTCCGCGGCACGCTGACCGGGATGAAGCCCGGGACCGTACTGGGTCACGAGGGCGTCGGCGTCGTGGAGGAGCTCGGCGACGACGTGCGAAATCTCAAGGTGGGCGACCGCGTGCTCATCGCCTCGACGATCGCCTGTGGGGATTGCGCCTACTGCCGTGAGGGCTACTTCGCCCAATGCGACCGGGCGAATCCGAACGGGCCCCAGGCCGGGACCGCCTTCTTCGGCGGGCCCGAGACCTCTGGGCCCTTCCAGGGCCTGCAGGCGGAGAGGGCGAGGATCCCCTTCGCCAACGTGGGCCTGGTGAAGCTCCCCGACTCGATCTCCAACGAGCAGGCCATCCTCTTGTCCGACATCCTCCCAACAGGCTGGATGGCCGCCGAGCTCGCGGAGATCAAAGACGGCGACACCGTCGCGGTCTTCGGCTGCGGCCCCGTCGGCCAGGCGGCCATCGCCGCCGCGCGCCACCGGAGCGCCGGTCGGATCTTCGCCGTCGACAACGTGACCACGCGCCTCGAGATGGCCCGGGCCCTGGGCGCCGAAGTGATCGACTTCTCGGACGAGGATCCGGTGGAGCAGATCCGACGGCTCACCGACGGGATCGGCGTGGATCGCGCGATCGACGCGGTCGGAATCGACGCGAAGCACCCCCGCAGCGGCAGCGCCCTCGATGACGCGATGGAGCACAAGGAGGAGTACCGCAAGGAGGTGGCGGAGATCGCGCCCGAGCAGAACCGCCAGTTCTGGAGCTGGCGCCCGGGCGACGCCCCCACCCTGGCCCTGGACTGGGCCGTGCAGTCCCTCGCGAAGGC
Source organism: Vulgatibacter incomptus (assembly GCF_001263175.1). Lineage (GTDB taxonomy): Bacteria > Myxococcota > Myxococcia > Myxococcales > Vulgatibacteraceae > Vulgatibacter > Vulgatibacter incomptus. The sequence goes on from NZ_CP012332.1 coordinate 4,154,950, forward strand.
GGGAACGCTGGCCGTGATCGGCGTCTATCCGTCCACCGACCGGTTCTTTCCTCTCGGCTATGCGATGGGGAAGAACCTCACGATCAACATGGGCATCTGCAACCACCGCAAATACATCCCGGAGCTCGTCGAGCTGGTCCGGTCCGGGCAGCTCGACCTGGCGCCGTATCTCACCGAGATCCGGCCGCTCTCCCAGGTCATCGACTCGTACAAGGCCTTCGAACGCCGCGATCCGTATTGGTCGAAGGTCGAGATCCAGCCCGGCGCCTGACCTGCGCCCGGGGAGGGCATGCGTTCTTCGGGACCCATTCCTTCACACGCTCCGAGCCGCCTCTACTGGCGGCTCGGAGCTTTGCGAGCTACACGAGAGGGGACGCTCGCCCTCCATCGGCGAGTCCGAGGAGGCCCCCCGTGCCCGGATGGAAGTCGACGGCCCTCGCGTCCCTGCTCCTCCTCGCGGGAGCCAGCGCCTGCACGGCGCGCGCTTCCGACTCGCCCGAGGCAAAGACCATGTCCAAGACCTACACCAAGCCCTCCGACGACGAGCTTCACAGCAAGCTCTCTCGCCTGCAGTACGAGGTCACCCAGCGCGGCGCGACCGAGCCGCCGTTCCGGAACGCGTACTGGGACCAGCACGCCGACGGGATCTACGTCGATGCCGTCACGGGCGAGCCGCTGTTCAGCTCCCTCGACAAGTTCGACTCCGGCACCGGCTGGCCGAGCTTCACGAGGCCCATCGAGAAGGACCGCGTCGTCGAGAAGACGGATCGGGGCCACGGGATGGTGCGCACCGAGATCGTCTCCGCCGCGGGTCAGTCCCACCTCGGCCACCTCTTCGACGACGGGCCGGCGCCCACGTTCCAGCGCTACTGCATGAACTCCGCGTCCCTGCGCTTCGTGCCGGTGGATCGCCTCGAGGCCGAGGGCTACGGCGAATACCGTTCGCTCTTCGTGGCGGGCGGGGAATCGGCCCATGCAGCGCAGGCCGGCTCGGGTAAAGCTCCCACCCTGGGCGGAGGGCACAGCTGCGAGTCGACCTACGAGGAGGCGATCCTCGCGGGCGGATGCTTCTGGGGCATGGAGGATCTGCTCCGCAAGATCCCCGGCGTGGTGGAGACCGAGGTCGGCTACTCGGGCGGCACCACTGCCGAGCCCACCTACGCCCAGGTGTCCACCGGGACGACCGGCCACGCGGAGTCGGTGCGGATCGTCTTCGATCCTTCGAAGATCTCGTACGCCGAGCTCCTCGAGGGCTGGTTCTTCCGGATGCACGATCCGACCACCGTCGATCGCCAGGGGAACGACCGCGGGAGCCAGTACCGCTCCGCGATCTTCTTCGAGAGCGAGGAGCAGCGGAAGACGGCGGAGGCCGTGAAGGCGAAGGTGGAGGCGAGCGGGAAGTGGAAGGCCCCGATCGTCACGCAGATCGTCCCGGCGGGTCGCTTCACGCGCGCCGAGGAGTACCACCAGGACTACCTGGAGAAGCACCCCGGCGGATACACCTGCCACTTCATGCGCGACTGATCTGCATGCGCGGGCCGCGGTCTCCTCGATCGCGGCCCGACGTCAGATGCCTACGCGCTCGAGCCGGAGGAGCGGACCGCCGTCGTCGACGAAGTCCCGCAGGTCCACCACGCAATCGAGCATCCAGTCGCAGTCGCCCGCGGGGTCGACGAGCCGCTGCTGGGCGCGCCACTGCCGCGGGCCCGCCTCGGCGAGCAGCGTGTTGTGGGGCTTGCGGGCGTGGGGCGTCACGTCGATCGAGGCGTGCTCCTCGAAGTAGGACGCCATCGCGGCCTCCAGCTCCTCGGCGCTCCAGCCGGTCCGGACGGAAGCGATCGCGCTCGCCCAGTTCCGGTCGGCGACGTGCTTGAGGAGCCGGTGCAGCTCGCTGCGCACGCGGATCGTGAGCCCGCGCTTGTCCGTGGCGAGGTCGTAGGGCTTCTCCTCCGGCTCCCCGCCGCGCCCGGTGCTGCGCTCGAGGCCCTGCATCCGCTCCCACTCGTCGAGGAGGCTGGAGTCCACCGTGCGCAGCAGCTCGCGGAAGTGGCCGATGATCGCCTCCACCTCCTCGTCGCGGTAGCTCTCGGGCACCGCCTGCACCAGCGTCTTGTACGCGTCCGAGAGGTAGCGCAGGAGCACGCCCTCGCTCCGCTGGAGGCCCAGGTCGCGGATGTACTCGTCGAAGGAGGCGAGGTTCTCGTACATCTCCCGCGCGATCGACTTGATCCGGATGTTCTCCTCGCCCACCCACGGGTGCCGATCGGCGAAGGCGTTGAACGTGGTGTAGATGAAGTCGCGGTTCGGCTTGGGCCACTCGAGCTTCTCGAGCTCCGCCATTCGATCCTCGTAGTCCATCCCCTGCGCCTTGAGCTCGGCGACCTTGTCCCCCTTGGCCTTGTCGAGCTGCTTGTAGAGCACGGCGTAGGGGTTCTCGAGGATCGACTCGACAAGCGTGAGGAGATCGAGTGCGTAGGTCGGGCTCTCCCGGTCCAGGAAATCCAGCGCCTCGAGCAGGTAGAGCGAGAGCGTGTGGTGCAGCGAGAAGTCTTCCTGCAGCGCGGCGTTCACCTGGACGTGGGCGCCCGGGCGGCCTCCCTCGCGGCGGGCGACCTCGACGATCCCCGCGTGGCGGAGGTGGCGGAAGCGGACCGCCGCGTCGCGCTTGTGCTTGCGCCTCGTACGGTCCGTGCCATGGGAGCGCCCGACGATCTCGAGGAGCCTCGCGTAGCCGCCGCCCCGCCTATCGGTCTTGCTCTGCAGGAGCGCGAGCAGGAGGCCGTGGGTCACCTCGAAGCGCGACTCCAGCGCCTCGGGCGGCCGCGACAGCAGCCGGTCGAAGGTGGTCTTGTCCCAGTGCTGATAGCCCTTGGTGGGCGCGGCCTGCTTGACCAGCTTCTTCTTCGGGTTGGCCGCCTGCTTCTCGGCGATGCGCAGGTTCTCGATCACGTGCTCGGGGGCCTGGACCACCACGAAGCCGCGGTCGTCGAAGCCCTTGCGTCCGGCGCGCCCCGCCACCTGGAGGAAGTCGCGCACGGTGAGGATGCCGACCTTGTCGCCGTCGTACTTGCAGAGCTGGGAGAAGAGCACGGTGCGGAGGGGGATGTTCACGCCCACGCCCAGGGTGTCCGTGCCGCTGATCACCTTGAGCAGGCCGCTCTGGGCGAGCTTCTCCACGAGGAGACGGTACTTGGGCAGGAGCCCCGCGTGATGGAGGCCGATCCCGTGGAGCACGAAGCGGGAGAGCTCCTTGCCGTAGGGCGTGTCGAAGCGGACGCCGTCCAGGGCCTCGCGGATCTTCGCCTTCTCCTCCTTGGTGGAGAAGTTCACGCTCATCAGGTTCTGGGCCTGCTCGGCCGCCGCCTTCTGGGAGAAGTTCACCAGGTAGACGGGCTGCTTGTTTCCCTCGACCAGCTTCTCGATGGTCTCGTGGAGGGCCCGCTCGCTGTAGTCGAAGTCCAGGGGCACCGGCCGCTGGAAGGAGCGCACCGTGGCCACCTTGCGGCCGGTGAGCGACTCGAGGCTCTCCTCGATCTTCGAGGTGTCGCCGAGGGTGGCCGACATCAGCAGGAACGTCGCGTTCCGGAGGGTGAGCAGCGGGATCTGCCAAGCGATGCCGCGATCCTTGTCGCCGTAGTAGTGGAACTCGTCCATCACCACGTAGTCGACCCGGGGATCCTCGGTGCGCAGGGCGAAGTTTGCGAGGACCTCCGCGGTGCAGCAGATGATCGGGGCGTCGCGGTTGATGCTCGCGTCGCCGGTGAGCATGCCCACGTTCTCGGCGCCGAAGGCCTCGCAGAGCGCGAAAAACTTCTCGTTCACCAGCGCCTTGATCGGGCAGGTGTAGTAGCTCACCGCCCCTTCGGCCATGGCCTTGAAGTGCAGGGCCTGGGCGACCAGCGACTTCCCCGAGCCGGTGGGCGTGTTGAGCACCACGTGCTTGCCGGCGAGGAGCTCGAGGATCGCCTCTTCCTGGGCCGGGTAGAGCTCGATGCCGCCGGCGGTGGCGAAGGCGACGAAGCGCTCGAGCACCTGATCCGGATCGAGGGGGCCCTGGCCATTGGCCTGGAGGAGGCTTGCGAGGGGAGCGAGCGGCTGGCTCATCGGCAAAACGGGACGTCCTTCGGATGACGGTTCGAGAAGGGATCGGTATATCGCGAAGCCCCGGCCGGGGTCGCAAATTCCGGGCTGATCCGGGGCGCGTCGCAGGTTCACGGAGGCGCGCCGCGGGTCCGGCGATCGAGCGCTCTCCAGAGCGCACGGCCGAGCGGCTTCGGTGGCGCTCGGATTTCCGCCGAAACTTCCCGCCGGCCCGCGCATTCTCGGGCGCGACTCACCTCGGAAACGGAGCACCCTCGATCATGGCTTGGCCCTCCAGTGAAAAGCAGCGCGACATCGGTCTCCTCCTCGTGCGGGTCGGCATCGGCCTGATGTTCATCCTCGCCCACGGCCTCCCCAAGCTGATGGGCGGCCCCGCCGTCTGGGCCAAGGTCGGGAGCGCGACCGGGTACCTCGGCATCACTGCCGTCCCCGCGCTCTTCGGCCTTCTCGCCACGATCGCCGAGCTCGGCGGCGGCGTGCTCCTGATCGCGGGCAAGTGGGTGCGCGTCGCCAGCGCGGCGATGCTGGTGACGATGCTGGTCGCCACCTTGATGCACATCCAGGGAGGCGACGGCCTCGCCAAGGCCAGCCACGCCATAGAGGCGGCGGTCCTCTTCGCGGGCCTCACGCTCCTCGGCGGCGGCCGCTACGGCATCGACGGCCGGAGCGCCTGAAGTCGCGTGAGCAGGATGACGATCCGCGCTTCCGCTCGGCAGCTTCGTCGCCAAGCGGTTGCGCTCCCGCCCCAACGGACCTCTCGGATGGTTCTTGAATGGCCGCGCGCCGTCGCTAGACTGCGCGCATGGCCACCCGTACGAAAAAGACCAAGTCCCCCACGGTAGTTCCTTCCGAGGCTCCTGCCGCCGCCCACGACACGCGGCCGCCCGCGAAGCTCCTCGCGTTCATGCGCCAGGGCTGGAAGGAGAAGGCGAAGAAGCTCCCGCCGAAGGTGAAGGGCCACGAGAACTTCCTCGCGCGGCGCAACGCGGTCTCGGCGCGCTTCCCCGGCGAGGTGGTGATCGTCCCCACGGGCCACGAGAAGGTCCGCGCGAACGACACCAACTACCGCTTCCGCCCGGGCAGCGATTTCTACTACCTCACCGGCAACGTCGAGGCCGACTGCGTGCTCGTGCTGGAGCCCGTGGGCAAGGGCCACAAGCACGTGCTCTTCGTCGAGCCCAACCCGGGCCGCAGCGACGACACGTTCTACCTCGACCGCAACAAGGGCGAGCTCTGGGTGGGGCCGCGCCTCGGCGTCCCCGAGAGCCAGGCGCGCTTCGGCATGGACGCGTGCCGCGGCCTCTCCGAGCTCCCCGAGTACCTCGCTTCGCTCCGCGGCGCGACGGCCCGGCCGTTCCGCCTCCTCCGTGGCTTCTCCGAGTCGGTCGAGGCGCGGCTCCCCGCGCAGCGCGAGCGCGATCAGGAGCTCGGCACCTTCCTCTCCGAGATGCGCCTCCTCAAGGACGCCCTCGAGATCCGGGAGCTGCAGGGTGCGATCGACTCCACCAAGCGCGGCTTCGAGGATGTGATCGAGCGCCTCGCCCAGGGTGAGTCGGAGCGCGAGGTGGAGGGCGTGTTCAACCTGCGCGCTCGCGTCGAGGGCAACGACGTGGGCTACGGCACGATCGCCGCCTCGGGCGCGAACGCCTGCATCCTCCACTGGACCCGGAACGACGCGAAGCTGAAGGCCGGCGACCTCCTCCTCCTCGACGCCGGCGTGGAGCGCGACACGCTCTACACCGCGGACATCACCCGCACCCTGCCGATCTCGGGCAAGTTCTCCAAGGAGCAGAAGGAGATCTACGAGCTCGTCCTCGAGGCGCAGGACGCGGCGTTCGCCGCGGTGAAGCCTCGCAACGACTTCATGGAGCCGAACCGCGTCGCGATGGTCGTGCTCGCGAAGGGCCTCGAGCGACTCGGGATCCTCGACAGCGCCGAGGAGGCGCTCGCCGACGAGAACCAGTTCTACAAGCGGTACTCGCTCCACAACGTGAGCCACATGCTCGGACTCGACGTCCACGACTGCGCCCAGGCGCGGGCCGAGAGCTACAAGTTCGGCAAGCTCCAGGCGGGCATGGTGCTCACGGTGGAGCCGGGCCTCTACTTCCAGCTCGACGATCTCACGGTGCCGGCGAAGTACCGCGGCATCGGCGTGCGGATCGAGGACGACGTGGTCGTCACCGCCCGTGGCTGCAAGGTGCTCTCGGCGGACATCCCGAGGACCACGAAGGAGGTCGAGGCCTGGATGGCGTCGATCTGGAAGCAGCGGAAGGCGCGGCCGAAGAAGGCCTGATCGCAAACCGCTTTCGCGCGCGGCTCCTGTTTCGGGCCGCGCGCGACGCTCGCTTCAACGGCCTGGTTTCAGCGGCGCCTGCGCGTCTCGCCGGCGAGGAAGAGCGGGGCCGGCAGCCTGTCGGCCTCGATGTAGGCCTCCACCGCGCCGGGATGCAGGGGGTCCGCCTCCCGGATGCTGCAGAACCGCACGTAGTCGAGGAGCAGCTCCGACACCTTCTGGAATCGCTCGATCACCGCCTCGCCCTCTTCCTCGAAGAGCCCGGCAGCGGTGGCGAGCGAATCGGGGCGATCGGACGGAAGGGCCGAGAGTCCCGCCCGAAGCGCCTCGATCCGGCGGTGGTTCGGCTTGCCGAAGAGGCTGCGCCTGCGCAGGTGGGAAGCCAGGAAGAGCTGGCCGACGCTCGAGAGGCCACGGGCGAGCGGGACGCTCGGCGCGTAGGTCGAGGCCTGCCGGAGGTATTCCTCGAGGGCGTCGACCTCCCTGCCGGTGGACGTCGACATCCCGCTCCACTCGGGCATCCGATCGTTCTCGAGGTCGTAGCCGAGCTGCCGGGCCGTGAGCTTGGCGAACGCGCGGCCGTTCTCCTCCCGCCGGGCGGCGTCGGCGAGTCGCGAGAGGTCGAGGTCGAGCTCGAGGTCCGAGAGGAGGTCGAGCTCGCCGACCAGGGGGACGTTCGCCTCCAGCCCGGCGGTGGACTCACGGGGATCGTCGGCGTCGATCGCCTGGCGGCAGGCGCCCCACAGGCCGAGGAGGAAAGGATCGTCCCCGATCATCTCCGTGAGCAGCAGGGGATCGCCTGCCAGGCCGCGGAGCGTGGGAATGAGCGCGTGGAAGTCCCGCTCCGCGGAGGCCTGCCCCAGGCGCGCCAGATCGAAGCAGATCAGGCAGGCGGCGAGCTGCGCCTTGTGGCCGGGCCTCGCCCGGAGGATCCCGAGATAGAGGCTGAGCCTCGAGGGATCCCGGCGCATGCGCGCGCCAAGGGCGAGCAGCTCGGGGGTGTCGAGCGCCTGCAGCTCGCGGCGAAGGCTCTCGCGATCGAAGGGCAGAGGAGGTGGAGTTGGCACCGCTCCGAGAAGTGCCATGTCGTCAACAGAGGCGCAAGGAAAGGTGCAAGAGATCCGATGTCAGAGGGGTGGGGTAGAAGGGAAGGACGCATGGCGGACGGGGCTTGACCGAGCCGCCTGGAGCAACTAGACAAACGTACAGTCGTCCTTGCACACACGCGGGGATGGACCGGGAGGACTTCGATATGTCGAACAACACGGAGCGTGAGAGAGCGATCGACCTTGCCATCGGGGCGATCGAGAAACAGTTCGGCAAGGGGTCGATCATGCGCCTCGGCAACGAGGAGGCGATGCTCAAGGACGTCCAGACGATCTCGTCGGGCGCCCTCTCCCTCGACATCGCGCTGGGCGTCGGCGGCTTCCCCCGGGGCCGCATCATCGAGATCTTCGGGCCTGAGTCGTCGGGCAAGACCACCCTCACGCTCCATCTGATCGCCGAGGCCCAGCGGCGCGGCGGCGTCTGCGGCTTCGTCGACGCCGAGCACGCCCTCGACGTCAGCTACGCGCGGCGCCTCGGCGTCCGCACCGACGACCTCCTCATCTCGCAGCCCGACTGCGGCGAGCAGGCCCTCGAGATCACGGAGATGCTCGTGCGCTCCAACGCGATCGACGTCCTCGTGGTGGACTCGGTGGCCGCCCTCGTCCCCCGGGCCGAGCTCGAAGGCGAGATGGGCGACTCCCACATGGGCGTACAGGCCCGGCTCATGAGCCAGGCCCTCCGCAAGCTCACGGGCACCATCGCCAAGAGCAACACCTGCGTGGTCTTCATCAACCAGATCCGCATGAAGATCGGCGTGATGTTCGGCAACCCCGAGACCACCACCGGCGGCAACGCGCTGAAGTTCTACGCCTCGCAGCGCCTCGACATCCGCCGGATCGGCGCGATCAAGAACGGCGAGCAGGTCGTGGGCAACCGCACCCGCGTGAAGGTGGTGAAGAACAAGGTGGCGCCGCCGTTCCGGGAGGTGGAGTTCGACATCCTCTACGGCCAGGGGATCAGCCGGGAGGGCGACATCCTCGACCTGGCGGTGAACGAGAACATCGTGGAGAAGAGCGGCTCCTGGTTCTCCTTCGAGGGCGAGCGGATCGGTCAGGGCCGCGAGAACGCCAAGCAGCTCCTCGTCGATCGCCCCGAGCTCTGCGACCGGATCGAGACCCTCGTCCTCGAGAAGCACGGGATCAACCGGGGCGGAGCCAAGCTCCAGGCGGTGCCGGCGGAGGAAGAGAAGGCCGGCCGCAAGGCGGCGACCAAGTAGGTCGTACGCGGTCGGGGCCTTCGTCCGATGCGCGAGACCCCGGCGAGTTCGTGAACGTGAAGAAATTCACGAACGCTCGCGAGCCGGAGGCGAAGCGACCGGTCACCTGCGGATCGGTTCGCGCGCTTCGACGCTTGCTGTTAGAAGAACGAGGCGCGGACGTCCCGCGAGCGACGCGAACATGGATCTGCAGCTTCCAGGCTGGCTCGCCGATTTCTTCGGCAGGCTCCTCGGCGGATACGACGCCGAGGAGGCCAGGAAGCGCCTGCCCGCCGAGATCCGCGGCGACGGGCCTGCGCCCGCCTCCCTGCGCCGGCGGGCGCTCCGACACGTCGACGCCGAGCTGCGCCGCTCGGGCCTCGTCTACGGCTCGCCGAAGCTTCCGTCTCGCGTGGCCCAAGGCGCCCGGCTCGATCGCGCCGAGGCCCTCTTCTTCGCGGTTCTCTCGGGAAAGTGTTTCATCGCCCTGGACATCGCCCGCCTCCACGGCGTGCCGTTCGAGCCCCAGCGATCCGAGGCGAGCCTCGCGATGCTCCTGGCCGCCGGTGCCGGAAGGGCCGATCTGGCGGACGAGATTCACGCGCTCGTCAGCATGGGCCAGCCGGCCTTTGGCGACGGCCGACTGCTCGCCAGGCTCGAGCAGGCGCTCATCGACGCGATCGCGCCCGCCACTGGCGATGCGATCCTCGACCTCCTCCTCCACAACGCCACGAGCTTCGCTGAGGCGCGGGTCATCGGCCGGCTGGCGATCGCCTGGTACGGCGAGGAGCACTTCGATCCGGCCGAGGCCTCGCGCCTCCTCGCGGCCGCGGCGAGGGAGCGCGCGCAGTGCCTGGGCGCCCTCTCGACCATCGCGGCGCCGAGGGGCGGGCTGAGGGAGAGGGGCCGGCGGGCCCTGGGAAAGGAGCTCCGCAAGCTCCGGCTCGGTCGGGACCTCGAACGACAGGTGAGAGTGAGTTTCACTCTTCCGGCCTCGCCGGAGGAGCTGGCGGGTCGAATCCGCACGCGGACCATGCGGCGATTCCTCGTCGAGCAGCTCTACCTGGCGAACATGCTCGAGGGGCGGGAGGGCTCGCCCCTCCTCGACGGGCTGGCCTCCCGGCTCGACTTCGGGCGCGCCGATCGGGACGCCCTCGAAGCGCAGGTGGCCGACTACTTCTACGATCCGTCCGACGTCTTCGACGCCTTCGAGCTCCGGGCCGTGGGCCAGGCGTCGTCGGAGCTCCTCGTCGATCGGATCGCACGAGAGGTTCAGCTCAACGTTGACCGGATCGCGCTCGAGGTGAAGGAGACGGGCGAGCTCACCCAGCTCCTCGCTAAGGCGGCGATGGGGCAGAAGCTCACCGCCGAGGAGAGGGCCAAGGCGCGGGAGCAGCTCATCGACCTCGCCAAGGTGGTCCCCTCCCTCGCGATCATCGCCGCGCCCGGCGGCATGCTCATCTTCGCAGCGCTCCTGAAGGTCCTCCCCTTCAGCCTCCTCCCCTCGAGCTTCCAGAAGCGCCCGGAGGACGACGCCCCTCTGCGCCCGGCGGCCGTGCAGCCTCGGCCGCGTCAGCGTCGCGTTCCACGGCGGTCGTAGGCCTGCGCACGTGGGGTATCCGCGGCCCCGACAGCTCCGCACGCCACAGCTTCCGTAGAGCTGCATCCGAGCAGCGGTGCACGCGAGATTGCGAGCGCACGAGCCTGCGCTGCAGCACAGGCCCGTGTGCTTCGCTTGGCTCAGAGGCTCTTGAACGCCTCGCGGGCGGCGGCGAGCGTGTGCTCGACCTCGGCGTCGCCGTGGGCCGTGGACACGAAGGCCGCCTCGAACTGCGAGGGCGGCAGGTAGACGCCGCGGTCGAGCATCGCGTGGTAGAAGCGGCCGAAACGCTTGGTGTCAGCGGTCTTCGCGGTCGGGTAGTCGTAGACCTCGTCCGGCGTGAAGAAGATCGTCCACATGCTCCCCACCCGGTTGAGCCGGTGGGGAACGCCGGCCTCGGTGGCCAGGGCCGAGAGGCCGTCGCAGAGGCGGGCGCTGGTCTTCTCGAGGCCGTCGAAGAGCGCCGGATCCTCGATGGCCTTCAGCATCGCCTGTCCAGCGGCGACGGCGAGCGGATTTCCGGAGAGAGTGCCCGCCTGGTAGACCGGACCCTCCGGCGCGATGAGCTTCATCAGCTCCCGCTTGCCGCCGTAGGCGCCAACGGGCAGGCCGCCGCCGATCACCTTGCCGAAGGTGGTGAGGTCCGGGGTGATCCCGAAGCGGGCTTGCGCGCCGCCGCGGGCGAGGCGGAAGCCCGTCATCACCTCGTCCCAGATCAGCACGGTGCCGTGCTTCGTGCAGAGCTCGCGGAGCGCCTCGTGGAAGCCCTCCTTCGGCGGCAGAACGCCCATGTTGCCCACGACCGGCTCGAGGATCGCGCCGGCGATGGTGTCGCCGTGGCGGTCGAAGAACTCGCGGAGCTTCTCGATGTCGTTGTAGGGCAAGGTGAGCGTGTGCTTGGCGAGGTCCGCCGGCACGCCCGGCGAGTCCGGGAGCCCGAGGGTCTCGACGCCAGAGCCCGCCTTCACGAGCAGCGAATCCGCAGCGCCGTGGTAGCAGCCCTCGAACTTCAGGATCCGGTCGCGGCCGGTGGCGGCCCGGGCGAGCCGAATCGCGGCGGAGGTCGCCTCGGTGCCGGAGGAGACCAGGCGCACCTTCTCCACCGACGGCACCGCCCGGATGATCGCCTCGGCGAAGACCACCTCGGCCTCGTGGGGCGCGCCGAAGCTCGTCCCGCGCTTCGCGGCTTCGCAGACCGCATCAACGGCCGGCGCCCACGCGTGGCCCATCAGCAGGGGGCCCCACGAGCCGACGTAGTCCACGTAGCGGTTGCCGTCGACGTCCACGAGCCAGGCGCCCTCGCCCCTTTCGAAGAAGACGGGGTCACCGCCGACGCCGCGGAACGCCCGCACGGGCGAGTGGACGCCGCCCGGAAGGACGGCCTGAGCCTGGCGAAAGAGGTCGTGGCTACGGCTGCGGTTCATGTTCGTCCTGGCTCCTCGCGGATCGTGCAGCCTTCCGCATGGTCCACGCCCCGGCGGTGGACGCCGGACGTTCTACCTCATCGCGGCGAGTCGTGTGCCCGCGTCCGTGCCCGTGCGCAGAGACCTGGACGACCGGGCGAAGGACTTGGACACCGGAACTGGAGCGCCCGTCACGTTGACGTGCTGCCCGCCCGGCCCCGACGAGCGTGAGAAGCGCCAAAGCCGCTTGGCCATCCGAGATGGCAACCGCACCGCGGATGTGGATGGTCCGGGCCATCCGGGTTCAATCCTCCGAAAACGCACCTCGTGCGGTGCCGATGGGGAGGAACATCCGTCTTGGCCAGCTCACCTTGGACATGCTGACGAAGTCGTATTTGGAATAGAAGCGCGCAGCGTCCTCAGTCTTGGCATCGACGACGACACCGATGCAGCCGAGGATGGCGGACGCATCGACGATCCGTCGCAACGCATCCAGCAAGAGCCGCTCACCGACGCGACGCCCCTGGGCCCGTTGATCGACGGCGAGGCGCCCGATGAGCGCCACCGGCATCGGATATCCGGGCAGCTTGGCGTCGAGCACGCCGGCGACCTGCGTCGACTCCGCCAGCGCCATGCTCAGCGTGTAAAATCCAAGCACGAGAGGCAGATGCGGCGGGTCGACGAGGCTTCGCCGAAGAACGTAGGCGCGACCTATCCCGTCTGCATCGTTCGATACTGCGTGGCGAGCGAGGTAGTCGTCGAGAGCACGGTTTCCACACGAAAAACCCGCCTTGGCGTCGGCGGGTTCGATGGGGCTCGTGGCGTATGGAAACTGGGGCTCGCTCATTTCCCGTGGCGCTTGGCCGCCGCGCGAAGGCGCAAGCTCGGTGCCGGTGCGTCCTTCGCCAAAGCGCGCATTTTGGCATGCTCTTCGGGAGAGAGCTCCATCTTCTCGGGTTTCCCTGCCCATTCGAGCGCTGCGAGAGTCGGGGTCGCAAGCTCGCAGGCCGGGCGCGAGGTGGCAGGATCGAGCATGACGAGTCGGCGCCCCTTGCGCACCTCGAGCACGGCCTTCAGGAAGAGCGCGAGCGCTTCGTCGATCAACTGGCTACGGCTGAGGCCGAGCTCGTCCGCGAGCTGCAGCACGGCGCTCCCTCGGCTGTCCGGGACGGTCGCTTCGAGTCGCATGATGTTCCTCGTCCCTCAAAATCGAGGGATAACTGAGGACTATGTCTTTCGGCCGGCGCGCGCAAGAGGAGGTCCTTGGAACCTCCCCGGAAAGGACCAGAGCGGCGTCGTCAGCCCTCGATGCCGTTCTTCTGGCTGTGCTCGAGCCGGCGAGCCTCCGGGACCTGCCGCCGGGCGCGGGAGATCTCGGCCTGGACGCTCTCCGGGTCCGGGTGGCGCTTCAGGGCCTGGACGAAGCTGGCGAGGGCGGCCTCCGGTTCACGGAGCGCGAGCTGCTCCACGCCGATCTGGAACCGGGCCTTGGAGGCGAGCTCGCCGTCCGGGAAGCGGCGCTCGACCTCCTCGAACGCGACGATCGCCTCTGCGTGCTCCTCGAACTGCCACGCGCTGCCGGCCACGAAGAGGGCATCTCCGGTCCACTTGCTCTCGGGCGCGACGCGAGGGCTGCGGCCTCCTTGCGGCTCTAGTCGTATTCGCGGAGCTCGAAGTAGCCGTTCGTCACGAAATAGCTGAAGCGATCCGCCTCGGGCTCCCCCAGGGCCGCAGGCGCGTTCCACTGGCTGATCGCCTCGGGGAGGTAGTTGAAGAAGCGGCGAGACAGCTCGGCGAGCTTCTCGCGGGCGGCCAGCGACTCCTCGTGGGCCGGCGTCAGCGCAGCTCGGCCTCGGGGATGGAGACGGCGCCTCGGACGTGGAGGGGGCCGGTCATGCCAATCATGGCGCCCGAACGTGTGGATTCGCAGCTTTCTTCGCTCGTTTCACCTTGAGCAATTCTGCGTCGGCCGTCGCCAGGAGCTCCTCGAGGGCGACCGGATCCTCCGGCTCCCAACGCGCGGCGCCAATCGAGCAGGCCAGGGCGTAGGGCCGACCCCCGGCGGCGTTTGCCTCCGCGAAGCGCTGTTGGAGACGTTCGCACATCGCCGCGACGGGATCCGACTCCTCCCCGCTGCGAGCCAGCACGACGAACTCGTCGCCGCCAAGCCGACCGACCACGTCCGTATCGCGAAAGGTCCCGCGTAACAGCCGCGCCGTCTCGACGAGCGCCACGTCTCCCTCCGGGTGTCCGTGAACGTCGTTGATCGCCTTGAAGCCGTCCAGATCCAGGTACAGGAGGACACAGGCGGCGTTGGAACGCCTGGCAGAGAAGAGCTTCTGGCCAGCCAGGAGCAGAAAACCCCGCCGATTGTGAAGGCCGGTGAGCTCGTCGCCGATCGCCTGGGCCTTCAGCAGCTTCTCCGCGTGGATGCGCTCCGTGATGTCCCGCAGCACGAACGTGGACGCCGGCGCGGCGCCAAAGACCTCCAGGCGCGCGATCGTCGCTTCGGCGACGAACTCTTCGCCATTTTTCTTCAGGCCCGTTACCTCGCCGCGCCGAGGTGCCTCTCCGTCGGACGCGCCGGAGTCGATGAAGGCTCGCACCAGCGATGATTGTCGAGCTCGGGTCTCGTCGGGCATGAGGAGGTCGAAGGCCCGGCCCAGGACCTCCGCCGCTTCGTAGCCGAACAACCGCTCCGCAGCGGGGTTGAAGAGCGTAATCCTCGACTCGTCGTCCACGGAGACGATCGCTTCTTCCGCCATCGTGACGATCCCTGCGAAACGGGCCTCCGAGACGCGGAGCTGCTCCTCCGCGCGCTTTGCCGCCACCACCTCCCCCAGCTTCGACGCCACCGTGGAGATCGACTGGACGAAGCGCCGGTCCTCCTTGCCGAGGCGGGTCGCGTGGAACACCAGCACGGCCTCCACCCTGTCGCCGGTGAGGACCGGGAGCCCCACCGCCGATCGGATCCCGAGGGGAGCCGCGAGGGCGAGGCGCGTGTACGAGGACGAAGCGGCGAGGTCGCGTTCCCAGATCGGCCGGCCGGTCTCCCACACCGTCCCTGGCAGTCCCACACCGCGTTCGAAGGTGTAGGTGCGGCTGATTCGCGTGAATGGATCGTCGCGCGAGGCGAACCAAAACGGGGCGCAAGACAGCCGGAGGTCGGCTGCGTCGGGGAGCCACGCCTCACCGTATTCCCAGCCGGTGAAGCTACAGACCTGCTTCAGCGTCGCGAAGATTGCGCTCGCGACGTCCGGCGCCAGAAAGGCCGCTTGGGAGATCGAGTGGAGGAGGTCGAGCTCGTCCTCCCGCTTCCTCCGCGCCGCAGCTTCCTCCTGGAGCTTCCACCAGGTCAGGACTCCATCCGCGAGATCCTCGAGCGACGCGAGAGCGTCTCCGCCCCAGCCGCGGGCCTCCGGATCGCAGACCACGATCGCGCCACGCGCCGTGGGCTGGTGGATGGGGACCAGGACGAGCGAGCGAGCGCCGAGCATCTCCGCGAGCGCCTTCGGTTCGCTCTCAGGCAGGTCGTTTGCGTCCTCGACCAGCACCGGGCGCTGCACGTCGAGGATCAGGGCGACCGGGGCGGAAGATCGGAACGCTCCGGCCTCGGATGACCCGCCGGAGACCGTTCCGCCGCCACGCCAGACGACCAACGCCCGCGGGGCACCAAGCGCCTGGGTCGCGACGCGCGCGAGCCGGGTCAGCGCCTCATCGATCGCGAAAGGCAGGGAAAACGGGTGGGCTGAAGGGGATCTCATGCGCACTCTCGGCCGCGACGGCTGCCATGGCTCCGGCATTCACGGGTCATCGATCAGGGAGGTGGCGAACCACACTCCTTGTATGCGGACGAGAGTACACCTTCTTCGGCTGCGGCGGCCGGCGGTTGATCGCCGCGCACTCAGGCTTCGGGATTTTGGTCAGGACATCTTTTGGTCTTGGACGCTGGTGGGGGAATGCCCCTCGCGTCTTCAGCCCTCGAAGCCCGTCTTCGCGCTGTGCTCGATCCGGCGAGCCTCCGCGACCTGCCGCCGGGCGCGGGAGATCTGGGCCTGGACGCTCTGCGGGTCCGGGTGGCGCTTCAGGGCCTGGACGAAGCTGGCGAGGGCGGACTCCGGTTCACGGAGCGCGAGCTGCTCCACGCCGATCTGGAACCGGGCCCTAGAGGCGAGCTCGCTGTCCGGGAAGCGGCGCTCGACCTCCTCGAACGCGACGATCGCCTCTCCGTGCTTCTCCTCGAACTGCCACGCGCTGCCGGCTACGAAGAGGGCATCTCCGGTCCACTTGCTCTCGGGGGAGCGCGCCGCGAGGGCTGCGGCCTCCTTGCGGCTCTGCTCGTACTCGCGGAGCTCGAAGTAGCCGTTCGTCACGAGATAGCCGAAGCGATCCGCGTCGGGCCCTTCCAGGGCCGCCAGCGCCTGCCACTGGCCGATCGCCTCTGGGAGGTCGTTGAAGAAACGGCGGGAGAGCTCGGCGAGCTTCTCGCGGGCGGCGATCGACTCCTCGTGGGCCGGCGCCAGCGCGATCAGGCGCCGGTACGCTGAGGCGGCGCCGCGATAGTCGCGCAGATCGAGGTAGCTGAGGTCACCAAGCCGCGCCAGGGACTCCACACGCGCCGCCAGGCTCGCATCGTCGTCGGCCGACACGTCGTCGAGGTACGTGAGGAGCGTCCGGAACTCGGCGGCGGCCTGCTGGGCCTTTCCAGCGAAGGTGAGGTCACGGGCGCGCTGGAGCCGCGACTCCACGGACGACTTGCAGCCGGAGACCGAGAGGGCGGCGACCAGGGCAAGGAGCGTGACATGTCGGAGCATCGGCGACCTCGGTGATTCCTGTATTCGACGTGCCTACATACTGTTCGGCGCGACGACTCGAGCACCTTTCATGCGCAACTTTCCCACTTCGCGTCAAGTATTTGATGTTTCGATCGATCCCGCGGGCCGTAACGTTCGCGCACGGGCGGCGCCGGATCGATCGGCACTCGATGTCCGAGAAACGTTTTCCTGTTGTTTGGATCGCGAGAGCACGGCTGCCCTTCGGCCCTGCTGCGTCGAGGCCGAGAAAAAGCCCCCCGGCCGCAGGAGCCGGGGGGCTTGGGTACCGATAGGCCCAGCGGCCGCGGGCTCAGGCGTTACGGCTCGCCGGCCTCGTCGGCGACGTCGACGACGTCGCCTTCGTCGACCTTCTCGACGTCGGCGAGGCGGGCCACGCTGACGACCTTCTCCTGCTCGGAGCCGACGGTGATCAAGCGGACGCCCTGGGTGTTCCGGCCGATCACGCTGATCTCGTTGACGGCCATGCGGATGAGCGTGCCGGCGTTGGTGATCAGCATCACCTCGTCGTCGTCCGCCACCTGGCACGCCCCGGCGACCTTGCCGTTGCGGTCGGTGGTCTTGATCGTGATGAGGCCCTTGCCGCCACGGTTCTGGAGCCGGTACTCGTTCTCCTCGGTGCGCTTGCCGAAGCCGTTCTCGGTGACCGTGAGGATGGCGGCACCCGCCGAGACCACGTCGGCGCCCACCACCCAGTCGTCGTCGTCGAGGGTCATCGCCTTCACCCCGTAGGCGGCGCGGCCCATGGCCCGGACGTCGTTCTCGTCGAAGCGGATCGCCATGCCGTTCGCGGTGGAGACCAGGATCTGGGCGCTGCCGTCGGTGAGCATCGCGGCGACCAGCTCGTCGCCGTCCTCGATGCCCAGGGCGATGATGCCGTTCGAGCGGATGTTCGAGTAGGCCATGAGGTCCGTCTTCTTGATGATGCCCTTGCGGGTCACCAGCACGACGAACTTGCCCTCCTCGAAGTGCCGCACCGGCAGCACCTTGGCCAGGGTCTCGCCCTCCTGGAACTGCACCAGGTTGACGATCGGCCGGCCCAGCGCGGTGCGTCCCGCCTGCGGGATCTCGTGGACCTTGAGCCAGTAGAGCTTCCCCTTGGTGGTGAAGACGAGCATGTAGGCGTGGGTGCTCGCAACGAAGAGGGACTCGATGAAGTCCTCCTCACGCGTACCCGCGCCCGACTTGCCGCGCCCACCGCGACGCTGCGCCCGATAGAGGCTGATCGGGTTGCGCTTCACGTAGCCGTTGTGGCTGAGCGTGACCGCCATGTCCTCTTCCGCGATCAGATCCTCGCGGGTGATGACACCCGCCTCGCCCTGGATCTCGGTGCGGCGCTTGTCGGAGAACTGGTCGCGTACCTCGGTGAGCTCGCGCTTGATCACGCCGAGGAGGGTCAGCTCGCTGCCGAGGATCTCCTTGAACCAGCCGATGTCGCGCACGAGGCCCACGAGCTCCGCCACGAGCTCGTCGCGCTCCATGTTGGTGAGCTTGGCGAGGCGCATGTCCAGAATGGCCTTCGCCTGAAGCTCCGAGAAGCCGCTGCCCAGGTACTCGCGGGAGAGGCCGGCGAACTTCGGCTCGTCGCGCTGCACGCGCTCGACCACGCGGGCCAGGCCCGCCTTCGCCACCTCCGGATCGATCCGGGGCAGGTCGACGAAGCGCTCGTGCTCGTAGAGGGAGGGGGAGAGGATGTTTTGCAGGCCCCAGCGGGCCTCCTCGGGATCCTTCGCCTTGCGGATCAGCGCGACCACGAGGTCGATGAGATCCTGGGCGACCACCAGGCCCTCGACCAGGTGCAGCCGCTCCTCGGCCTTGCGCAGCTCGTACTTCGTCCGGCGCGTGACCACGTCGCGGCGGTGCGCGACGAAGCGCTCGAGCATCTCCTTGAGGTTGAGGATGCGGGGGACGTTGCCGTCGATCGCCAGCATCGTCACGCCGAAGGTCGACTCGAGCGAGGTCTGCTGGAAGAGGTTGTTCACGACGATCTGGCCGATCGCGTCGCGCTTCACCTCGATCACGATCCGGACCTTCTCCTCGCGATCCGACTCGTCTCGGATGTCGGAGATCCCCTCGATCTTCTTTTCCTTCACGAGCTCGGCGATCCGCTCGATGAGGCGGGCCTTGTTCACCTGGTAGGGGAGCTCGCGGATGATGATCGTCTCGCGGTCTCGCTTCTCGTCCCGCTCGATCTCGTACTTCGCGCGGACGCGGATGCTCCCGCGGCCGGAGAGGTAGGCCTCGAGGATCCCGTTGCGGCCGTTGATGATGCCGCCGGTGGGGAAATCCGGCCCGGGCACGTACTCGATCAGGTCCTGAATCGAGCAGCGCGGCTGATCGATGAGGTGGAGGCAGGCGTCCAGGACCTCGCCCATGTTGTGGGGCGGGATGTTCGTCGCCATTCCCACCGCGATGCCCGCGGAGCCGTTCACCAGGAGGTTGGGGAAGCGGGTCGGGAGGACCAGGGGCTCGGTGGTCGCGTCGTCGAAGTTCGGGCCGAAGTCGACAGTGTCCTTGTCGATGTCGGCGAGCATCTGCTCGGCGAGCTTCGTGAGCCGGGCCTCGGTGTATCGGTACGCCGCGGCCGAGTCGCCGTCGATGGAGCCGAAGTTGCCCTGCCCGTCCACGAGCAGGTAGCGCATGTTCCAGTCCTGCGCGAGGCGGACCAGCGCGTCGTAGACCGAGGCGTCACCGTGGGGGTGGTACTTCTTCAGCACCTCGCCGACGGTACCGGCGCACTTCGAGAACTTCCGGTTGTGGAGCAGGCCCTCGTCGAACATCGCGTAGAGGATGCGTCGATGCACGGGCTTGAGGCCGTCGCGGACGTCCGGCAGCGCGCGGCCGATGATCACCGACATCGAGTAGTCGAGATACGACCGTCGCATCTCGTCTTCGATGTTGATCGGCAGCGTGTTGGCAGAGGGGGCGCCGGGTGGGGGCGGCAGCGTCGTGTCGGCGGACAAGAAGACCTCTTTCGCGAAGATGGGCGGCAGGCCCGGAAAAGAACGAGGGCAGCCTGCGTCAACTTCTGTAAACAAGCAGGTTTAGCCGCATGTTCCCATGGGGGTCAACCACTGAAAAGGCCGGGTCCGGGGCCCGCCGATCGGGCTTGTGGGGAAGCGGTCCCGGCCGGCATGGGCCCGCTCCTCGAGCTCACGGCCGCGGGGTGACGGGCCGGAAGGATCCCCCCGCACCGAGGCGTTGGGTATCCTGACGGCTGCCTTCCGAAGGCGGCACGGAGGGAACGAACGAGATGATGCAGCGAATGGTCCGATGGAAGGGGTGGCTCGCAGGGTTGCTGTCCGCCGCGACGTTGGCCGGAGCCCTCACCGCCTTCGCGACTCCGAAAGCGGCCGAGGCCACTCACGCGACGGTCGCGGTCAAGGCGCCCGATCTCCTCTTCAGCGTGGCCCGCAGCAAGAACTCCAACGTCCTCGTCTACGAGCTCCGCGGGGGGAACGGCGCCATCGACGTGAAGGAACCCGTCCGCGCCAAGTGGATCATGCTCGAGAAGGACGGCCACGAGGAAGGCCTCACCAAGCTCGAGCAGAGGGCCTACGGCGTGAAGGTGCTCTCGGCTTCGCCATCGGAGGCGAAGATCGCGCTCGCCGCGCTGCCCGACCGCGAGGTCACGGTCCGCAACGGGCCCGACGGCCCCGAGGCGATCATGGAGATCGACGGCGTCCCTTCCCGGCTCGAGTCGATCTTCGTCGAGAGCAAGGAAGGCATCTTCCCCAAGGTGAAGTGGGTGGACGTCTCCGGCGTCTCGCTCGCCGACGGGTCGGCGGTGACCGAGCGCATCACGCCGTAGCACCGACATCGAGGGCTCGCCGCGGATGCGCCGACAGCGAGCCTTCGTTCGGTCGCGGGCGCCGAGCGGCGATCAGCCCGCGTCCGAGCCCTCCGCATTCTCCAGCCAGCCGCCGCCCAAGGCGCGGTAGAGCGCCGCCACGTTGCTCAGGCGCTCGAGCTGCGTGTCGATCAGCAGCACCTGCGCCTGGTAGAGATCGCGCTGCGCCTCCAGGAACGTCACGTAGCGATCGATGCCCGCCCGGTAGCGCTGGTCGGCCAGCTCGTAGCGGCGCAGGTCGGCCGCGACCCGCACGGTCTGCGACTTGATCCGCTGGTCGATGCTCGTGCGCGCGACCAGCGCGTCCGCCACCTCCCGGAACGCCGCCTGGATCGAGCGCTGGTACCTCTCGACCTCGATCGACTTCGAGATCTCGGTGGCGTTGAGGTTGGCCTTCAGCGCGCCGCCCTGGAAGATCGGGACGGTGATCTTCGGCGTGAAGCTCCAGTTGAAGGCGTTGCCCGTGAAGAGATCGCCGAGATCCACGCTGGCGAAACCCGCGGCGCCGGTGAGGGTGATCGCGGGAAAGAACGCCGCGCGGGCCGCGCCGATCGACGCGTTCGCCGCCATGAGCTGGTGCTCGGCCGCGAGGATGTCGGGCCGGCGCTGCAGGAGGTCCGCAGGGAGCCCCTCGGGGATCTCGGCGAAGACGATCGACTCCTCCAGCGGCCTGGGCTCCGGGAGATCCGACGGGAGCGGCATGCCGACCAGGAAGACGAGCGCATTCTCCGACTGCGCGTGGCGCTGCTCGAAGAACGCCAGGTTGAACCGCGCGGTCTCCACCTGGCTCTCGGAGGTGCGCAGGTCGAGCTCGGAGGCGGTGCCGACCTCGAAGGAGCGCTTCGTGATCGCGAAGGACTGCTCCACGATGTCGAGGGTCTCCTGCGCCAGCACGAGCTGCTCGGCGAGCGCGCGCTCGGAGAAATACGCGCTGGCCACCTGGGACACGAGGGCGAGGTGGACGCTCTTCATGCCCTCCGCCGTGGCGAAGTAGCGCTCCAGCGCCGCGTCGCTCAGCGAGCGGATCCTTCCGAAGAAATCGAGCTCCCAGGCCGTGACGAAAGCGCTCGCCGAGAACTGGTGCCTGGGCGCCGCGTTGGCGCCGGGGATCGCGCCCGTCGGCTCCTGGAGCGTGCTGGAGCCGCCGGCGGAGAGGTTGGGCAGGAGCGGCGCCCTCTGGATCTGGTAGAGCGCCTCCACTCGCTGGACGTCGAGGGCCGCGATGCGGAGATCGCGGTTGTTTTCGAGGGCCAGGGTGAGGAGGGCCTGGAGGCGCGCGTCGCCGAACACGTCCCGCCAGCCCAGCGCGGCGGCGGGCACGCCCGTGACGGGGGCCTCCTCCACCGGAAAGGTCTCGGCCACCGGCGCGTCGGGGCGGGTGTACGCCGGCGCCATCGTGCATCCCCCGGCGAAGGACAGGAGCAGGATCGACGGGACGACCCGGCCAACAAATCTCTCAACCATGGAGGCGCTCCTCCAGCGCGGGAGCCTCGGTGGCCTCCGGCTGCTTCTTCTCGAAGAAGCCGACGACCACCACGAAGAGCACGGGCACGAAGAGCACCGCGAGCACCGTGCCCGAGACCATGCCGCCGATCACGCCGATGCCGATCGCGTTCTGCGCGCCTGCGCCGGCGCTCTTGGAGATCGCCAGCGGCGTCACGCCCAGGATGAACGCCAGCGAGGTCATGAGGATCGGACGCAGGCGCATCCGGGACGCCTCGAGCGTCGCCTGCACGAGGCCCGCGCCCTTGGCGCGCAGCTCCCTGGCGAACTCCACGATCAAGATCGCGTTCTTCGCGGACAGGCCGATGGTCGTGAGCAGGCCGACCTGGAAATAGACGTCGTTTCGCATGCCAAAGAGGAAGGCCGCGGCCAGCGCGCCGATCACGCCCAGGGGCACCACCAGCATCACGGAGAACGGGACCGTCCAGCTCTCGTAGAGGGCGGCGAGGCAGAGGAAGATCACGAGGAGCGAGATCGCGTAGAGCGCCGGCGCCTGGGAGCCGGAGAGACGCTCCTCGTAGGAGAGGCCCGACCACTCGATGCCGTAGCCCTGCGGCAGGTGCGCCGCGAGCTCGGACATCGCGGCCATCGACTCGCCCGAGCTGCGTCCCTGCGGCGTGTCGCCCTGGATCTGCACGGTGGGGAGGCCGTTGAAGCGCTCGAGGCGGGGCGAGCCCCACGTCCATCGCCCGGAGGCGAAGGAGGAGAACGGGACCATCTGGCCCTGGTCGTTGCGGGCGTACCAGCGATCGAGATCGCCGGGCTGCATGCGGAACGGGGCGTCCGCCTGCATGTAGACCTTCTTGACGCGGCCCCGATCGATGAAGTCGTTCACGTAGGCGCCGCCCCACGCCGTGGCGAGGGTCTGGTTGACCGAGGCGAGCGAGAGGCCGAGGGCCGCCGCCTTCTCCCGATCGATGTCGATCTTGTACTGGGTCGAGTCCTCCTGGCCGGAGGGACGTACGCGGGACGCGGCAGGATTCGCGTTCGCCGCCTCGACGAGCTGGTTGCGCGCCGCGATCAAGGCCTGCCGGCCCTGACCGGCCCGATCCAGGAGCTGGAGCTCGAAGCCGGTGCCGGTGCCGAGATCGGAGACGGCAGGAGGCGTGAACGCAAACGCCATCGCCTCCTTGTACTTGGAGAGGGCGATCGCGGCGCGCTGGGCGACCGCCTGCGCTCGTAGCTCGGGTGACTTGCGCTCGGACCAGTCCTTCAGCCGCACGAAGGCGATACCGTTGTTCTGTCCACGCCCGCCGTAGTTGAAGCCCACGATGGCGAGGACCGACTCGACCGATTCCTTCTCGTTCTCGAGGAAGTGGTTCGTGACCTTGTCGAGGACCGCCTTGGTCTGCTCCATGGTGGAGCCCGGCGGGAGCGTCACCATCGCGTTGAGCGTCCCCTGATCCTCGTCGGGCAGGAAGGACGTGGGCAACCGGACCAGCAGGACGCCCATGACCACGACGATCGCGACGTATGCGATCATGGCGCGGCCCCGCATCCCGAGGAGCTTCCCCACCGTGCCGTCGTAGGCCGCCTGGCCACGGTCATAGCCGCGGTTGAACCATCCGAAGAAGCCCTTGCGAGCGCCCCCGTGGTGGCCCGCCTTCAGCATCGTGGCGCAGAGGGCAGGTGTGAACGTCATCGCCACGACGAGTGAGAGGACCATCGAGGAGACGATCGTGATCGAGAACTGCCGGTAGATGGCGCCCACCGAGCCGCCGAAGAAGGCCATCGGCACGAAGACGGCAGAGAGCACCGTGGTCACGCCGAGGAGCGCCGAGGAGATCTGCCCCATCGATCGCTTCGTCGCCTCCTTGGGGGAGAGGCCCTCCTCGCTCATCACGCGCTCGACGTTCTCCACCACCACGATCGCGTCGTCGACCAGGAGGCCGATCGCGAGCACCATGCCGAACATGGTGAGGGTGTTGATGGTGAAGCCGAAGGCGGAGAGAACGCCGAACACGCCCAGCAGCACGACCGGCGCCGCGATCGTGGGGATCAGCGTGGCCCGGAAGTTCTGCAGGAAGAGGAACATCACCAGGAAGACGAGGATGATGGCTTCGAAGAGCGTGTGGACCACGCTCTCGATCGACAGGCGCACGAAGGGCGTCGTGTCCGTCGAGATCTCGGTCTTCATGCCCGGCGGAAAGAACGCGGACAGCTCATCGACCTTGGCGCGGACCGCCTTCGCGGTGTCGAGCGCGTTGGCGCCGGTGGCGAGCTTCACGCCGAGCGAGGCCGCCGGCATGTTGTTGTAGTAGGAGTCGGTGTCGGCGTTCTCGCCGGTGAGCTCCACCCGCGCCACATCGCCCACGCGCACCTGCGCGCCGTCGCGGTTCACCCGCAGGAGGATGTTGCGGAACTCCTCCGGGGACGTGAGGCGGCTCTGGGCGGTGATGGTGGCGTTGAACGAGGTGCCGGGGAGGGAGGGGGCGCCGCCGAGCTGGCCCGCCGAGATCTGCGTGTTCTGTGAGCGGATCGCGTTGGCGACGTCGTCCGGCGTCAGGCCAAAGGCGGTGAGCTTGTCCGGGTCGAGCCAGATCTTCATCGCGTAGGGAGCGCCGAAGAGCTGGGTCTCGCCCACGCCCGGGACGCGCGCGATCTGGTCGACCACGTTGGAGGCGACGTAGTCGGAGATGTCGTTCCGCTTGAGGCTCCCGTCCTCCGAGATGAAGGTGAAGATCTGGATGAAGTTTCGGGAGGTCTTGAAGACGGTGACGCCCTGGCGCTTCACCTCCTCCGGCAGCAGCGGCTCGGCGCTGGAGACCTTGTTCTGCACCTGCACCTGGGCGATGTCGGGGTTCACCCAGGGCTCGAAGGTGACGGAGATGTTCACCATGCCGGAGCTGAGGCTCTCGGACTTGAAGTAGCGCAGGCCGTCGATGCCGTTGAGCTTCTGCTCGATCACCTGGGTGACGGTGTTCTCGAGGGTCTGCGCGTCGGCGCCCGGGTAGACCGCGCGGACGCCGATCTCCGGCGGCGCGATGGCCGGGTACTGCGCCACGGGCAGCTTGAGGATCGCGAGGCCGCCCGCGAGCATGATCAGGATGGCGATCACCCACGCGAAGATCGGGCGATCGATGAAGAATCTGGCCACGGATACTCCCGGTTACAGCTTGGGAAACATGTGGAGCTATTCGCGCGGAGCGGCGCCAACCGCAGGGACGGCGATCACCTGGCGGCCGGGGCGCACCTTCTGGACTCCTTCGACGATCACGCGATCGCCGGGGGAGAGCCCCTCGGTCACCTGCCACTTGTCGCCGATGGCGCGAGGCGCCTCCACCGGGCGGAGCTCGACCTTGTCCTCGGCGCCCACGACCATCACGGTCGCCTTGCCCTGGGAATCACGGCGCACCGCCACCTGCGGGACGAGGAGCGCCTCGGGCGTGGTGCCCTCCTCGAGCCTCGCGCGTACGAACATCCCGGGGAGCAGCTCCTTCCTCGGGTTGGGAAAGAGCGCCCGCAGCGTGATCGAGCCGGTGCCGGGGTTCACGGTGACGCCGGAGAACTGGAGCGTGCCCATCTCGGAGTAGGTGGTCCCGTCCTCGAGGATCAGGCGCACCTTGGCGCCGCCCTCGGTGCGGACGAGCTCGCCGCTCTCGAGCCGGCGCTGCAGCCGAAGCCCTTCGGCGCTCGACTGGGTCAGGTCGACGTAGATCGGATCGAGCTGCTGCACGGTGGCCATCAAGGTGGCCTGCCCCTGCTGGACGTAGGCGCCCTCGGTCACCTCGGAGCGGCCGATCCGCCCGGCGATGGGCGAGTCGACCCGGGTGTAGCCGAGGTTGATCCGGGCCGCCTGCACCGCAGCCTGCCCGGCCGCCACGTCGGCGAGCGCGGCCTTCTGTGCGGCGACGGCGTTGT
The DNA here is from genome assembly GCF_001263175.1 of Vulgatibacter incomptus. Lineage (GTDB taxonomy): Bacteria > Myxococcota > Myxococcia > Myxococcales > Vulgatibacteraceae > Vulgatibacter > Vulgatibacter incomptus. Next base: position 4,180,695 of record NZ_CP012332.1, read on the forward strand.
CGTACTCCTGCTTGCTCACCGCGTTGGAGTCGAGGAGGCCGGCGTATCGCTCGGCGAGGAGCTTGCTGGACTCCGCGCTGGCCCGGGCACGCGCCAGGCTCGCCTCGGCGCTCGCGAGGGTGGCCTGGTAGGGGAGGGCGTCGATCTTGAAGAGCGACTGACCCTCCTTCACGTCGCCGCCTTCCTCGAAGAGGCGCTGGAGGACGATGCCGTTCACCCGCGCGCGCACCTCGGCGATGCGGAAGGGCGCCGTGCGGCCGGGGAGCTCGCGGAGCTGGGTCACGGGCTCCACCGCGAGGGTCAGCACGCCGACCTCTACGGGGCCCGGTGCCGGGGGAGGGGCGCTCCCGGCCCCGCAGGCGGAGGCGATTAGGGCGGACAGGAGGAGGCCGGGAACTGGCAGGTGCTTCAACGTTTTCACCACCAAGGGCTCGTTCATCGCGGCTGGTCACTAACGGACGACCCGTTGACGGTCAAGACTGAACGGTTTAGTTCACTCATCTTCACACGGTCCGGGCGGTGCGATGAGCGAAGTGCGTGCGAGGCAGTCCGATCGATCCCTCGCGAAGCGCGAACAGATCCTGGACGGTGCGGTGAGCGTCTTTCGCGAAGTGGGATACGAGCGGGCGAGCGTGGACTCGATCGCCGCCCGCGCCGGGGTCTCGAAGGCGACCATCTACAACCACTTCCGGGACAAGTCGGCGCTCTTCCTCGCAACGGTCGAGCTGGAGAACCGGGAGATCCGCGGTAAGTTCCTCGCCCTCCTCGAGACGCCCACCGGCGACATCCAGGCGGACCTGCGCCGGATCGGCGAGCTGCTCGCCCGCCTGGTCACGTCGCCGAGCAACGTGCTCCGGCACCGCATCGTGACCGCGGAGGCGGGACGGTTCCCGGAGCTCGGCCGCTCGCTCTACGAATGCAGCATCCTCGCCGCCCGGCGTAGGATGGCGACCTTCTTCGAGAGGGCGGCGGCTCTCGGCCTACTGGAGGTCCCAGAGCCCATGCACGCGGCGATCGACTTCGGCGCCCTCTGCGTCGAGAACCCGCTGCGGATGCTGCTGCTCGGGGTCGAGGAGGAGGCCACGGAGGAGATGATCGCCAGGGAAGTGGAGCGCGCGGTCCGCACCTTCCTGCGTGCCTACCGGCCCTCCTGACGGGGACGAGCCGGCAGGACGAGCGCCAAGCCGAGGAGCAGAGCGAGCAGAGCGTCGCCGCCCGTTCCGCTTCCGGACGCGCAGCCGCAAATGACGACGTCGTCGTCCCAGACACGGTCTTCGGGATACCACGGATCATCCGATCCTCCGGTGCCCCCAGTGTCTCCGTCCCGGTCCGGGATGTCCGTTCCCCCCGAGCCTCCGCTCCCTCCCGCCTCCGTCCCGAGGCCGGGTGGCGGCAGCGTCTTGCACGCGCCGAGTCCGTGCTCCAGCGCGCCTTGGGTCGGGTTCTCCGGTCGCGTGCGGCCGCAATAGTCGTCGGTGACGTCGGGGTGTGCGGCAGCGCTCCCCACGCTCGCCGAGGGGTCCTCGAACGGCCACAGGTCTCCGTGTGCCGGATCCCTGTACCAGCGGTCGAAAAACCCCGGCGGCACGTTCAGGTTCGGACCGTCGACGTGGCTCGCACCGTCGCGGTCGCGGATCCTCCCCGAGAGGAGGTTGCCGTGGGCGAGGCCGGTCGTCGTGTCGAAGTGGAAGTCGATCCCGCTCGTCGCCACCAGCGTGTTGAACAGCAGCTTCGTGTCCGCGGCGCGGTTCAGGTAGATGCCCACGTCCGAGCAGCTCGCGACGATGTTGTTGCGCATCGTGCCGCCGCGGTGTTCCACGTCGCAGCGGACGTCCGCGTCGAAGGCCGGCGCGCAGAACTGCGGCGCGGTACCGCCGCCGCCGAACGAGAGGCCGACGCGCGTGCCGCTCTGGCTGCCGGAGGTGCTGCACACCACGAGGTTCCGCTCGAAGAGCCCGTCCTCGCCGCCGCTCTTCATGAACGCGGCGTAGCTGGTCCGGTTGCCGCCGGCCTTCTCGAAGTCGTGGAGGTAGGAGCCTTGCACGATCCAGCTCCGGCCGCTGTCGATGTTAAGCTTCGTCACGGGGTTCGAGGTCCGCCGGGGCTCCGTGTCGAAGATCTCGCAGCCCACGATCTGCCCGTCGTTCGGCTGCACCCACCGGCCATCCACCAGAGCGGCGTTCACCTTGAGCTGGGCGTTGAAGTCACGGACCCGGCTCGCGCGCAGCACGAAGCCGTGGGCCTCGCCGACGACGTGGAACGCGTGCTCGCAGTCCGAGTGGTCCGCGCATACGCCCGAGATGTCGAGGCCCTCGAAGTGCCAGTGTGCTCCGCTGACCTTGAAGCCCTCGACGCCGTCGAACTCGATATGGGCGCCGAGGGGCTCGGCGGACCGCACGAGGATGGGCGCGTCGGGCGTCCCCGCCGCAGAGCAGCTCACGCCCGAGAGCCGGTACGTCCCGGTGGCGAGCACGATCTCGTCGCCAGCCTTCGCGGCTCTCGCTGCGTCGACGAGACCCGCGGCGTCGTGGACGTGGATCTCGTCGGCGACGGCGCCGAATGCGACAAGTGAGACGACGATTGACGCCGAGACGGCGAGGAGGCGGAGAGGACCCATGGGCTCATCCTAACTCGACGGATGGCTTTGGGACTCGAGGTTCCCTCGATTGGCCGCCGTTTACGGCCACTTGTCCGCCCAGACGAGCGAGAGGAAGCGAACGGAGCCCGTGCAGCTCGCGGCCTGGTACGCGGAGCGGTTCGAGATCGTCCAGTCTCCGTCATGGATGATCACGCCGGACTCGAAGGTCTTGAGGGTGTCGCCGGTACCGGACAGCGCCGCCACTGCATTCATGGTGCAGAAGGCGTCGTCCTGCACGTTGCACTGCATGGCGAATCGCAGCGACGGGCCTCCCGCCGGGAGGGGATCGAGCTTCTCGCCGGCGACCTCTCCGTTCCGGTAGAACATCGCCGAGAGCCCCCTGCCGTTTGCCCCGCGGATGATCGTCCAGTCCCGGGTCTGCTCCAGCGTTACCGTCGAGTCGACGGCGTAGTTCCCGAGGACGCCGGGCCACTGGATCCTCACGAATTGGCTGTCGGCGGTCGCCAGGCGGATCACGGTCATGTTGTTTTCGTAGCCGAGGACCCTGGCACTGGAGGAGTAGCCCTCTGGCAGCGTGGGGAAGACGCCGACCTGGAACACGTCCTGGAACAGGTTCATGCTGATGGCGTTCCTCGACTGCTCATCCGAGCACCTGTCGGGCTTAACCTCGGTCCACGTCATGTCCGGAACGTCGCCGCCCGAGCCGGCTTGGCCGCCGCCGGCGCCCGCTTCGCCCTCCTTGCCGCCGGTGCCACCGCCCGGATCGTTCCCGCCGGATCCGCCAATGCCTCCGGGCCCGCACCCGTCCCCTGTCTCGCATACCGTGTCGGTGCTGCCGCAGCCCACTGTGAGCGCCGCGAAACAAACCAACGGAACCAACAGAACCGTAACCTTCATGACTGGAACTCCAAGGAGCCGGGGGCGATCCGACTCTACCGGAGCGCAAACGCGCCGTGCATCCCGATTTCGCGAGCCGAGCGCGGGTCCGTTGGAATTCCTGGGTCGATTGGCGGCTCAATCCATCGATGGCGCTATACTGACCCGGACCAAAATCGAAAATCTCTCCCGAATGGAGAAACGATGAAGACCGAGCCGGCCACGAATCCCCACGAGAACGCCCTGCGGGAGATCGCGCTCTCGTATCCCGAGGCGTACGAGGAGTTTCCCTGGGGTGAGCGCGCGATCAAGGTGCGCAAGAAGGTCTTCGTGTTCCTGGGATCCGGCAGCGAGAGCTTTGGGATCAGCGTCAAGCTGCCGGTGTCCGCCGAGGCCGCGCTCTCGCTTCCCTTCGCCGAGCCGACGCACTACGGGCTCGGCAAGTCTGGCTGGGTGACCGCGAGGTTCCCCGCAGGCGAGACGCCGCCGTTGCCAATCCTGCGCGCCTGGATCGAGGAGAGCTTCCGCGCCATCGCGCCGAAGACCCTGGTCGCCCACCTGGACGGTGCCGCTCCCGCTCCCAAGCGCGCGCCACGGTCCACCGCACCTAAGGTAGCCAAGTCACCGGCCCGCTCCACCGCGACGAAGGTCGCCGCGAAGGGCGGCGCATCCGCGGCCCGCTCCACGTCCACGAAGCCCGCATCTGGGGCCCGATCTACGAGAGGTGCCACGAAGGGCACCTCCGAGAAGGCCAAGCCGAAGCGCGCCTGAAAGACATGCCACCCGCCCCACGAGCCAGCGGGGCGGGGGCCTTGCTCGAAGCTCAATCCCGGAAGTCGTTCACGTCCTTGAGAGCGAAGCCCGCAGTGTCCTCCCACGGCAGACGCGTGGGCAGGCGCTGGATCTCGGCCTTCAGGCGCCGGATCACGGCCCCGTCGCTCCGTCCTGCCTCGATCTCGAGGGCGACCGTGAGGACGTCGCTCCACAGCACCCGCACGAATCGCTCGCCGTCGGCGGTCTCGAGCCACCGAGCGCCCGCCACCTTGGAGGCAGCGCCCGACGGCTTTAGGCTGGCGAGGTCCCTGGCGTCGATGAGCCGTGCGAGCTCGCTCCACACCGGGTAGAAGCCGACGGAGTCGTACTCGGTCGGCACCACGTCGACGAGCTCCTTGTGGTCGGGGAGCACGAACTGGAGGCGCCCATCCTCTCCCGCGCCCTTGGTGAAGAGGCGGGTGGCGGTGCTCCAGTCGTGCACGTGCCGATCCGGCCCGTGGTCGTCGTGATGCAGCGCGACGCGCGGGTCGAGCACGCGCTCCACCCAGACCCGCCCGTCGGCGCGCAGCACGCGCTCCTGGAAGCGCGCGCTCTGCGTGACCCCGTCGGGCCGCACCACCTTCTCCTCGTGGGTGACGAGGAGCGAGAGCGGGGGCTCGCTCGAGCCGGTAGGAGCAGGATGGATCCGGTCGTTGGAGCACGCCGCAGCCGTCAGCGCCAGCGCGAGCAGAAGGAAGGTGCGACCCGAAGGAGTCAGCATGGTTACAGCTCCGCCGCGTTCATGAGGATGTCGAAGACCCTCGTGTTGTCCAGGGTGCCCTTGAACCGCTCCGCGCCGGCGCCTCCCGCCATGAGCATGACGTCGCCGCCGCCGTGGGTCTCGCCGCCGGCGCCCGTCCGCACGGCGGAGATGTGCGTGAAGTTCTTGTCGAGGAGGTTCAGGGTGTCCGTAGCGGTGCGGACCAGCGGGCGGTTCGGGCCGGTGCCGAAGACGAGGGTCGGGTAGGGGTAGCCGTCCGCGTCGACGAGGGGGGCGCCGGTCTCGGGGTCGCGGACGACGTCGAGGACGTGGGTGCCCTGGCCGCGCTGGCCGTAGCCGTTCATGGTCATGGTGTGGTCGTGATCGGCGGTGACGACGATCAGCGTGTCACGCAGGTCCACCAGATCCATCGCGGCCTTGATGGCGGAGTCGAAAGCCAGCGTGTCGACGAGCGCCTTCTGCGCCTTGGTGTCGTGGAGAGCGTGGTCGATGCGGCCACCCTCGACCATGAGGAAGAAGCCCTGGCCGGTGCCGGCGGAGGCCTTCTTCAGCACCTCGATCGCCTTCACCGTCATCTCGGCGAGGCTGGGCTCGGCGGCCGGATCCCTGTCGATCTCGTAGCTCATGTGGCTCGTCTTGGAGAAGAGACCGAGGAGCTTGGTGGTCGAGGCGGGGAGGCCGCGGAGGCCGGCTCCGTTGTTCACGTAGGAGTAGCCCGCAGCCTGCATCTCACCGACCAGGTTGCGCCCGTCGGGGCGGCCGGTGGGGTTGGCTGCGTCGGCGGCGACCCAGTGGTTGGCGCCGCCGCCGAGGAGCACGTCGACGCCGTTGCCGAGGGCCGTGTTGTAGCCCGCGCCGCCGGGTGCCGCCTGGGCGGAGATGTCGTAGGCGAGGTTGCGGTTGCAGATATGGGAGTAGGTCGCGGCCGGCGTGGCGTGCGTGAGCTCCGTGGTGGTGACGACGCCCACCGCCTTGCCCGCCGCCTTGGCGTGCTCGAGGAACGTCGGCACCGGCGTGCCGTTGCCGGTGGGGGCGCAGTGACCGTCGGCCTCGATCCGCGAGACGGTCTCGGAGGTCATCGAGAGCACCTCGTTGCGCATCTTCACGCCCGTCATGTACGCGGCCATGGAGGGAGCGCTGTCGGTGGTCTGCGCGTCGAGGGAGAAGGTCTTGATGCGGGCAGTGCGCGGAAGCTGCTCCATCGAGAGCTTGCCGGCCTCGCCGTAGCCGTAGATGCGGCTCGCGGTGACGGTGGTGGGGCCCATGCCGTCGCCCAGGAAGAAGATGACGTTCTTCGCCGGGGCGGCGGCGGCAGGGGACGCGGCCAACAGGAGGGCCGCGAGGACGGAAACCTTGATGCTCATTTGAGAGTCCTTTCCAAGCCTAGAGCTTGGTGGCCTTGCGGAGGAGTCCGAAGACCTCCGTGTTGGTCATGAAGCCGTGGAAGAGGTCGGAGCCGAATCCCGCCGCGTGGATCGCGACGTCGGTGCCGCCGTGCGTCTCGGAGCCCGAGGGCATGCGGATCGCCGCCTCCTGCAGGTAGTTGTCGGCGCTGGTGACGTCGTCCGTGAGGAGCGGCGCGTTGAGGCGCGAGCCGACGATGCGGTTCGGGCCGTTGCCGAAGGCGAGGATCGTGTACGGCATGCCGTCGGCGTCACGGGTGGGCTGGCCCATCGTGCTACCGGCGTAGTTCTTCACCAGGCCGAGGACGCCCGCGTTGCCCGGCTGCGTCTTGCCGGTGCGCTGCGCGTAGCCCTGGTGGACCATCGTGTGGTCGTGGTCGGCGGTGACGACGATCAGCGTGTGCTCGAGGTTCGGGTCGGTCTTCTTCACCTCTTCGATGACCGCGGCGATGGCCTCGTCGAAGGCGATGGTGTCCTTCAGCGCCCTCTTGGCGTTGGTGTCGTGGAGGGCGTGGTCGATGCGGCCGCCTTCGACCATCAGGAAGAAGCCCTTCGGATTCTGCTGGAGGATCTTCACCGCCTTGGTCGACATCTCCGCGAGGCTGGGCTCGCTGGCGGGACGGTCGAGCTCGTAGGACATGTGGCTGCCGTGGAACAGGCCGAGCACCTTCTGCGAGGGGCCGGTCAGCGGGATCGCGGCGAGCTCGGAGGTGGTGGCGGCGTAGCCGTAGCCCTTGGACTTGAGCTCCTCCACGAGGTTCCGCCCGTCGGGGCGGCCGACGAACTTGGAGCGGCCGCCGCCGAAGACGACCTCGAGGCCGTTGCCGAGGGCCGAGTTCCAGCCGAAGCCGCCGGGGACGAGCTGCCGCGCGATGGTGTCCTCGTCGTCGCGGTCGTTGATGTGCGAGTAGGTCGCGGCCGGCGTCGCGTGCGTGACCCGCGTGGTGGTGACGACGCCGGAAGACCAGCCCGCCGCCTCTGCCCACTCGAGCAGGGTGGGCACTGCACGGCCCTCGCCGCCGACGGTCGTCTCCGGGGTCATCGCGATCACGCCGTTGTTGCCCTTGATGCCCGTCATGTACGCGGCCATCGAGGGCGCGCTGTCGGTGACGCGGGAGTCCCGCGAGTAGGTCCGGACGAAGCCGGTCTCGGGGAGGCGATCGATGTTGAGGTCGCCGTCCTCGCCGTGGGCGAAGATGCGGGCCGCCGTCAGGACCGGGATGCCCATGCCGTCGCCGAGGAAGAAGATCACGCGGTTCGCGTGGGGAGCGCCGTTTTCGATGGCCTGGTCGTAGCCCGACGTCAGCTTGCCGGGACCGGGATCCGTGGAGGGCTCGACGACGCCGGAGTCTCCCTGGTCGCCCTTGTCTCCCTTGTCGCCGGGAGTGCCCTTGTCGCCAGGAGCGCCCTTGTCACCGGGAGCGCCCTTGTCTCCCTTGTCGCCCTTCTCGCCAGGAGCGCCCTTGTCGCCGTTGTCGCCCTTCGGGCCGACCTCGCCGATTTGACCGTCCACGCCAGCGATGCCCTGAGGACCTTCGCAGCCGAGGGAGGCGAAGCTGCCGAGGGCCAGGACCGCGCTCGCGGCCAGCCCCTTGAAACGGGAAGAATCCAAGTCCTACCTCCGATATGTCGTGCCCACGACGATGCAGGCACGGGGCGCATCCTGGGGGCGTCGTGTGGCCGTCTCGGGGGCGGCTCGTAACGATTCGGAGACCGGGTCGGGCGGCGTGTCGCGGGGGCGTCTCAATGCCGTCGGCCGGCTGCCGACTTCACGCGAGCGCGCCCACGAGCCTCGTGAGGAGCTCCTCGACCGGAAACTCGATCAAGAGGAGGGGCACCATCGGGAGGACCAGCGCCAGGGCGACGAGCAGGATCTCGCGCTTTCCAAAGGGAACCGCGCGGGTCTCGTCGAGTCCGCCGTACGCGTTCTGGATGTCGGCGAGCGATTGGATGTCCGACGTTCCCAGGAGCCCCTCGGTGTCGCCGCTCTCGATCCACTTCTGCTGGAAGAGGCGGTCGTAGTCGATCCCGAGGGCGCCGTACTGCGCGTGCCCCGCGAACCGCGCCGCGACAAGCTGCGCGTAGAAGACGAGGAGGGGCCCCAGGGCCAAGAGCTCTCCCGCGATCACGAGGACGATGATCTCGGGACCGAAGGACCGCAGGTGCGTTCCCTCGGCCAACATGATTCCGGCGAAGGTCCCGGCGATCACCGCGCTGGAGCCGAAGAGGACGAGGCTGAACGCCATGCTCGGTCCGACGAGGAAGGCCAGGCCCGCGGCCCGGTCGGGATGCATCGGGAGGAGGCGCAGCGGGAACCGGGAGAGCTTCCAGAGCAGGTGCGCCCAGACCGCCCAGCGCCAGATCCAACGAAAGAGCAGGAAGAGGAAGACGGGAAACGCGACGGACCCGTACCAAATGAGGCCAGCCGAGATTCCGACCGAGACGTAGCCGAACAGTCCCGCCTGTCCGTTCCAGATCGTGAGCTGCCCGATCCCGATGGCGATGACGAGCAGGACAATCTCCGCCGCCACCGAGTCCCTCAACCGAGCCGACCGCCTCACCATCGCGCGGAGGGCATCGTGCTGCTCAGGGGCCACCAGCCGTCCATCGAGGATCCGGCCGATGCACACCGAGGTTCGCGTCGCGAAGATCGCCTCGGCCTCCAGATACGCGGGGATCGCGACGAGCAGCCGTATATGAACGCCGGGGGCGCGAAAGATCGGGTCGAGATGTCCCGTCGCGGCGAGGACGACGAGCTCGAGGGCGACGAAGGGAAGCCACGTCAATCCGACGAAGGCCGAGACGGTCCTCCTGCCGTCGTGGGCGTCGTGACGCCGCAGCCCGACCTGCTCCAGGAGCCGGTCGAGCGGGCTGCGACACGGCAACCAGCCACTCTCTTCAGCCGCCACGTCCACCCCATCCGGGCTTCCTTCGACTCACTGAGCGCAGCCGATCCGGTGATCGGCGTCAATCTGCTCAGCGGGATGAGCGAATGGGACCGGACATGGCCCGCTATCGGGTCGCGTCGAGCTCGAGGTGGAGGAGGGCGCCGAGCTTCGTGAGCATCTTCGCGTCGTTTCCGAGCGCTTGTCCCGCGCAGCCAGTCGTTGAGGCGGCGCACTGTGCCTTCGGGCCGCATCGCGAAACGGAGAGCCGCTGGATTCAGGTGACGGGACCGGGCATGGACCGCCGTGGTAGAGGTCCGGTCGATGCTGCGCCGCACCGCTCGCCTGCACCGGATCGCCGGGCTCGCCCTCCTCGCACCGTTGCTCGCGTGGACGGCCACCGGGCTGCTCTTCCTCGTAAAGCCGGGGTGGGGCGGCGCGTACGAGCTCCTCGATCCATTCGGCGATGGGGCGCTGGATCCGAGCGAGTTGCTCCCGCTCGCCGCAATCCAGGAAGCGCAAGGTGCGACTGCGGTCGAGCTTCGTGCGTCTGCGCTCGGCCCTCTTTTCCGCATCCACCGCCGCGACCAGGTCGTGTTGGTGCATGCGCAGACCGGCACCGTGCTCTCGCCCCTCGACGGGCGCGCGGTCGAGGCGATCGCGCGAGATGCGGCGAGTCGCTCTACGGCGGCCGATCGCTACGGAGAGGTCAGGTCGGCTGATCTCACTGCGAGTGACGGAGTCGTTCGCTTCGCCGGGGGCGCAGTGGTCCGAGTCGGTCGCCACGATCTCGCCCTGGCACAGAGCGGTCCCGACACCGCTTGGATCGACCGGCTCTACGAGCTGCACTACCTGCGCTGGACCGGGATCGAGGCACTCGATCGTGCCCTCGCGATAGCCGCCATAGGTGGGACGTGGATGCTCGCGTTCGCGGGAGTCTTCCTGCTCCGTCGCAAGCGAGCGTCGCCGCAGCCGGCGTTGCGTTAGGGGCCTTTGCGGCTACGCGGCGCGTACGAGCGATGGGGCGCGGAAGACCCGAAACGCCGTCACGATCCCGAGCAGGCCCGGAACGATCACGACGAGATAGGCCACGCCGATGCTTCCGTGCTGGGACCACCCAAGCGCGTGCGTCCAGTCGACGGCGGCGCTCGCGAATCCGGCGCCCATCGCGATGCCGACGTTCTCCGCGAAATTCAGCGACGAGGACGCCCGCCCTTCCTGGCCTGCCGGCGCGAGCCCGAGGACGATCACCGACAGGGTGGGGTAGACGAGGCCCATCCCCAGCGCGCCCAGCGCCCAGAAGGCCATCACCGCAGCGATCGGCAACGTCGAGGTCAGGACGCCCGCCGCCATGCCGATGACTCCGATCGCCGTCACCAGGAAGCCGCCGATCACGCGGAGCCGTCGGCCCTCGCTCCCGAACATCGCGTCGAGGCGCGCCGAGAGCCAGGTCCCGCCGAACCACGTGCACGCCGCTGCAGACAGCGCGAGCCCCGCGCCGCCGGGCGAGAGCCCCCGGAGCGAGGTGAGGCCGAGTGGAAGGAACGCCTCCGCGCCGAAGTAGCAGAAGCAGAGCAGCCCTCGGGTCAGCAGGCCCGCAGGCAGGCCCGGCGCCGCGAGCAGCGTTCCCGAGGGGAGGAGGTGCCGCGCGGCGGCGACGGCGAGCCCGATCCCCGCGATCAGGAGAGCGGCGCCGTGCCACCCGCGGCCCTGAAGGCCAGCGAGGAGGAGCCCTACGCCCGCCGCGAGCTGCACCGCGCGGACGAGGACGTGAGGATCGAGGCGCGCGCCCGTCGCGCCTCCGAGCTTGCGCAGCGAAGGCAGCATCAGCGCGGCTGCCGCCAGCAGCAGCGGGACGAGGCCGACGAAGACGTAGCGCCAGCTCCAGCGATCGGCGAGCACACCGGCGACCGCAGGCCCGACGAGCGCGGGCACCACCCAGGCGCTCGAGATCAGCGCGAGCACCCGCGCCCGCAGCCGCTCCGGGAAACCGAGGCGGACGGTGAGGTAGCCCGTCGTCATCACCGCGCCGCCGCCCAACCCCTGCAGCGCCCGGCCGACCACGAACATGGGCCAGCTCGTCGCGAGGCCCGCGACCAGAAGGCCCGCCGCCGCGACGACGAGGCCCGCTGCGAACGGAGCGCTCGGCCCTCGAGCGTCGGCCGCCTGCCCGGTCGCGATCGTCCCCACCACGTTCGCCAACATGAAGGCGCTGAAGGCCCAGCCGTAGCCGCCCAGTCCCCCCAGATAGTTCGAGGCGACCGGCATGATCGTCGCCACCGACATCGCCTCGAAGGCGACCAGCGAGACGCTCATCACCACGCCAATGCAGAGCGCGGCACGCCCCGAGCCGAACATGCTCTCCCGTTCTTCGCCAGCGACCAAACTCACGACGCTCGTCTAACCCGGTCGGCCTCGCGAGGCCAGAAGAGCTCGATCTCGAGGGAGCGGTCGACCGCGCGCCCGCGCCCTCTGGCGAGCGCAGGTTTCCGGGGAGCGACACGGCGCGCTCTACGTCCTCGGTATCTATTCGGCCGAGGTGCTTCGGCTGGACGGGATCGATCCCTCCGGGAGAGCCGGGAGGCGGGAGACGAACGAAATCACCGCCTCCACATCCTCGGGTTGCAGGGCGTGAGGACCTTCGCGCTCTTTCCACTCCGGCGCCCATCCCTGCGAAACGAGCGTGTTTCGCAAGGTCTGCATCGTCGGGTATTGCCACTCGTCCCCACGCGCGGCGAGCAGAAGCGTCGGCATCGGGCGCATGCCGTCAAATGAGAACTTTTCGGGAGCTCCAGCCTGCGCCACGACGAGACCCGAGATCTCGGGACCGTGTCCGGCAAGCCGCATCGCCATGAAGCCGCCGTTGGAGAAGCCGGCCAGCACGGTGGGTATGGGCCTGCTGCGCGCGGCGACCTCCTCGAGGTCGGATTGGATCCGCGAGATCAGCATCTCGGTCTCCCGTATTTGGTTGGGAGCGATCGGCCAGCACCACCAGTCCGCGAATTTCGGATTCCAGGTGCACCCGCCGAAGGTGCCGATCGGCGCGAGGACGGCGATGCCGCGCTCGAACGCTCGATTTGCGACCAACGCGCCTTCCTTTCGAGCCCACGATGAAAGGCCTGTCATCCCATGCAGGTAGACGACCATCTTCTCGGCGTCGGGCGGGAGGGCGAGACAGCTTCCACTCCCGAGCGTCTCGAACGGTGGAGGGCACGGAGCGAGTACCCCTTCATCGGAGCCGGAATAGGTGGCGTAGGCCGCGACCGCGATGACGGCGATCAGCGCACCGAGCCCAAGCAGAAGCCGTGCCTTTTTCGACGGGCGGGAGCGATTCGCCGGGGCCGGCGAATTCGTATCGGACATGTCGAAGCTCCTATCGCGAGCGCTCGGGAGCACGATCAAGCTGGCGGCGTAACCTCTATTGAGCGCCAGCGACAGTCTGCCCGTTTTCAGCTGGTCAGGCGTAGGTGGTTTCCTCGTTGAGTCCAAGCCGCTCGCGCCACATGGCTTCGAGCGCCGCCAAGTCATCCTCCGGCACCTCGCCGGGCCGATCGGGATGGGGCTCGAGCTCGTCGAGAATCTCGAAGGCGAAGGCATCGGCGCCGTCCCGAAGCCAATCGCCCTGCAGGGCCTTCAGCGGGTGGTTGCCCAGCACGAGCTGGAAGCGGTGTCGGTTCAGGTTTCCCTGCAGGTGCGGGCTCCAGCCGAGGAGCGTGCGGCCCGAGGGAAGGTGGCGGATGGCGTAGACGCCCATCCTCGGTCGAAAGCCTTTGTAGGCCCGGGTTTCGTTCGTCGGCATCGCGCTTCTCCCTGCCATTATTTCTACCCGGGTGTTTCGCCTCCTGTCAATTTTGCCTGGGTAATATTGAGCGGGCGAAGTTCGGCTCCCGGATCGGGCCACCGCAGCTCCGCGATCGTCCTCATTTGGCGAGCTTGCTGAGGACATCGCGGTCCTCTCGCATCATTCGTTCCGCGGCATCCATCTGCTCGGCGAAATCCGGATCGAACGGCGTGAGCTCAATGCCGCGCGGCGTCTCGACCAGATAGAGATGGCCGCCTTGCTCGACTCGAAGTCGCTCAAGGACCTCGCGGGGGAGGATCACGCCGATCGAGTTGCCTACCGGTACGAGCGTGAGGTTCATAGGCACGTGATGACCTCGTGAGCGGGTGAGGAGTTGGTTCGAACGTACTATCTCTCGAACGGTGGAGGCACAATCGAGCGGCGCGGGCCGTCGCGGCGTCGTCCATTCGCCAATCCGTCCGATTGCCTTCCCTACTCGAGCCCAACGGACCGATCCGGTCGTCTCCAGCCGACGGAATCATAGCCCTCGCGCCCACTCCGGCCGGAGCTTGAGCTCGCCCGACAGCGCGCGGTCGATCGTGGCGACGATTCGCTCCCGATCCGCCGGCAGCCTCCCAGCGAGCGGCAGGTAGTTCGACGCGTGGTTCGTGCGGAAGAGCGCGTCGGTGGGCCGCGCCTGCGACACCATCACCCGAAGCTCGCCGAGCATCTGCGCCACGGTCGGGAGCTCGAAGCGGTCGCTCGCCTCGAGCTTCGCGAGCGGCGTGCCGGGCACGACCGTCAGCGTGAGCATGGAAACGAAGGCCGGATCCATCTCGGTGATCAGCGCCGCCGATTGCTCCGCGTGCTCGCGGCTCCGCTCCAGGCCGCCGACCCCGAGGAGGAAGATCGCCGAGAGCGGGATGCCGGCAGCGCGGGCGCGGCGCCCGGCCTCTGCGTGTTCCGCGAACGTCGCGCCTTTGGCGATGCGCTTCGACGTCACGTCGTCGCCCGACTCCGGGCCGATGTAGAGCTGTGTGAGGCCCAGGTGTCGCAGCCGCTCGAGCTCCTCGACGCTCTTCTCGTTCAGGTTCATCGCCGTCGCGTACGCGCTCACCCGCCGAAGCCGCGGGAAGGCGTCGCGGCACGCCGCGAGGATCGCCTCCCAGTGGTCGAGGTCCATCCCGAGCGCGTCTCCGTCCGCCACGAAGACCTTCTCCACCTCGCGGCCCAGCGCCGCTCCCGCCGCGCGCACGTCCAGCAGCGTCTCGTCCAGATCCCGCACCCGGTACTTCTTCTCGCGGTACATGTCGCAGTACGTGCAGTGGTTCCACGAGCAGCCGATCGTGGCCTGCAGGATGTACGCGTCGGCCTCGCTGGGGGGTCGGTAGATCTTCCCTTCGTAGCGCATGGCCGGAACCTACCCGCGGCGTGCCTTGGCGGCGAGGGCGATCTCGATCCACGGAGTTGGCTCTTTCGCCACGGCGATGGGGCAGGGACCCGCAACCGCTACAGCTAGAGCGAGCTATTCAAACTGGTGGTGCTACGCTCGCGGAAGGAGGGAACATGCCCCATGTCATCGAGATTCGCCGAGGCCCGACCGTCGAGTACCCGCGCATCTGCCCTTACTGCGAGTCCCGGCCGACAGGCACGTCGATCGAGCACGAGTATAAGTCGCTGAAGGAGTGGGGACCCTTCGGACCGATATACGAATCCTCGTACTTCCGGCTGCCGGCTTGCACCTCGTGCGTCCAGCTTCTCCGGCGCATGAAGATCTCGAGCTGGGTTCTCGGCGTGGGACCCTTCGCTGCGGTGATCGTCGCTGCGATCTGGGCCCCAAACCTCGAATCTATCGCCTGGTGGTCGATGCTCGGGATCCCGCTCGGAATCGCCGTGTGGCTGTGGAGGGCAAGCCGCCGTCGGCGCTTCCGCGTCGGTAAGGTCTCCCAGGCGTTGTACTCCTACTGCTCCCACTCCGCCCGGTACGCCCGCGACTTCGCCGAGCTCAACGGCGGAACCAAGCCGCGGTGGCGCTGGCTCATTTTCCGTTGGCGATGAGAGCACCCTTCCGACGGATGTCTTCCAGGTTGCGATCCGGACCTCGCGACGGAGTTGTTGCCGGTGCGCCGGAACGCTCGCTCCCTTGCTCAGATAAGGGTTCTGGTCTCGAGCCTCAGGGTGCGCTGGAGCAATCCACCAGCTCCACGTCGTAGGTCACGGGATCCTTCGCGGGGCGGGTGACGGTGATTCGGTATTTGTCGCCGGCCGAGACGCGCGGTGGCTGCCAGACGATCGCGTCCGGGATCCGGTAGCCGACGTCGGGGATCCAGGACTCGACGGGGATTTCGCTGCCGTCCTTGGCAAGGCGCATGGAGACCTGCGCCCCTTCGATCCCATCGGCGGCCTGGAACGACCAGGGAACTCGCCCGAAGCCCTCGAGCATCGCGATCGGCGCGGGCCCGGCCGGCGGGAATGCGGTCCACGGGCGATCGGTCACGCCGGTTTCGTCGAAGACGCGGACGCAGGTCGCGTCGCCCGCGAAGCCGAGGCCGACCTTGCCGAGGAAGAAGCCGAGGAGCCAGCGGCGGTGCCCCACGCTGGAAACGCCGACGTCGGCCATCAACCCGTCGATCGCGGCGCCCGGCATTCGCCAGCCGATGGCAAGGTTGCTCGAAGACGCCCCATCTGCTGCAGCCTTCGTCCAGCACGCCCAGCTCGGCGGCGGGTCGTGGGAGAGCGCCTGATTGGCGTGCATCAGCACGGCGCAGGCCTGCTGCTGTACCCGCTGGGGCTTGTCTTCGGTCACGGGAGGAAGGCCGGAGAGCTCGCGGAACATGTTGATGCGCCGGAGCGTGTCGTCGAGACCGGATTCGCTGAAGACGCCTGGATCGCACTTGTCGGACCCCGCGGTCCACGGGGCCTTGTCGTTCTCGACGTGGCCGTCGCGCCAAATGCGGCAGACCTCCGCGGCGGTGCGGCCGTCCGGCGCGCCCTCGACGGTGTCGCCTGATCCACAGGACGCAAGGGGAAGAGTCACCAAAAGGAGCAGAGCCAAGAGTGGTCGCATCCCTACAGATTACCGAAGGAGGCTCGGCTGCTGCAAAGCGCGGGCGCGCGGGCGGACTCGTTTCGGAAATCCCGCTCGCGGAGGCTCCTTGATCGCGCGACGACGGCGCGCCACGATCGACTGGATGGCGACCATCCGGGTGCGAAAGATGACGGCAGCGGACCTGCCGGCCGTGAGCGCGATGGCGGGGAAGCTCGTTCGGCTTCACCACGAGTTCGACCGGCGACGGTTCATGGACCCGGCCGATTGCGAGCCCGGCTATGGCACCTGGCTCGCCTCGCAGCTCGATGTCGACGCTTCGATCCTCCTCGTGGCGGAGGACGACCTGGGTGTCGTGGGGTACGTCTACGCGAGCCTGGAGCCGCGGAGCTACGACAAGCTGCTCGACGCCTGCGCGAACGTACACGACATCTACGTGGACGAGCGCTCCCGCCGGGGAGGGGTGGCGGAGGTGTTGCTGCGCGAGGCGCTTCGGGAGGCGGCTTCGCGGGGCGCGCCCCGAGCGGTCCTCCTCGCGGCGGTCCCGAACGAGAAGGCGCAGCGGCTCTTCGCGCGGATCGGGTTTCGGCCGACGATGTTCGAGATGACCTGTGAGCTCGAGGACGGCGATGGGGATGGCGAACATTATGTTCGGCTCGAGAGCGAGGAGCGCTGACGAAAGTACTGTTTCGTGCAGGCAACGGTTGGCAGATCCCGTGGCTTCGGGAGCACCTTATTCAACGTGCTCGCCGTCCACGGCACTGCTGACGTCGTCGCGCGCGCAGGCCATGCGACGGCAGCGGCGAAGCTCGTAAAAACATCGCCCGGGAGCGGGTGTTGAACCGCCAGGTCACCGCCATCGGCTGCTCCGACTCGTGGCTCACGTAGGTCCCCGGGCCGCGGAACCAGAACGCCCGATCGTCTTCCGAACGCTCACGCAGAATCCCAATGCGGTCATGCCAACATGCAGGAGGATTCAGCCGTGCTTTGGATTGGAGCCGGGAGCTGGCGACGTGGCCGTCCAGGCCCAGGCGTTCGGATCCCACACTTCGTCGCCTGGTCCGGCGAGCATCGGATCCAGGAACGAGCGGGATGCGTCGAACGCTTCCCCGAGCGTCGCCCAGGGGAGGTGGTCTTCTTTGGCAATTGTCGCGTAGGGCGCGGCCCAAGCTTCCGGCGGCTCAGGCAGGCGTCCGGGGACGTCGTGCGTGCCGCGGAAGCTGAAGGTCTGCTCGATCGCCGCCCGCAGGCGACCGGCGGCGATCGAGCCGGCCGTCGCGATGAGGGCGAGGTCGGGCAGATCCTTGACCCGCGAGTTGGGGCGCTTTCTCGGCATGGTGTACGCGTGGAGCTTCTCGGCGATGTGGGTCTCTACCGGGTAGACGCGGAACGTCGATGGCGAGGCGCCAGCAAAGCCGAGTGTGTTCTCGGCCTCAATGGACTGCGGTTCACCCAGGATCGGATCGCCAAAGGCCACATCGACGCCGAAGGGACGTCCATAGATCTTGCCCGCGAGGCTGCACTCGGCGCGGAAACGCAGGCCGTCGTACGACATCCCGTCGTTCTGGATGTCCGGGTGTCGATGATCGGCACGAACGGTGAAGACCATGAAGTCCCCGAGGTCTCGCCCGGCGGCTGCTCGGAGCCGGTCGAGGATGTTATCGGGCGAGCCCATCACGCGAAGGTCGACGTCCTTGGTGGTTCGGGCCCGTTCGAGTCGCAGCTCGACGGCGAGGCCGCCCTTGAGCATTACGGCGTCGTCGAGCTCCTGCGTGACGCGCGCGAGGAAGCGGTCGAACACAAGGAGCTGCCGCCGCCGGGCGAAGTCGGTGCCGGAGGCGGACGCCAAGCGAAGGTGCTGTTCCAGCGCCTGCTTGAAAGCGGCCGCGGTTCGGTACTCGCGGGTCATGGTTCGAGCCCTCCAAAGGGGTCCAGCGCCTCGTCCACGGCAGACAGCTCCTCACGCGCGACGAGGCCTCGGTCGATCGCATCGAGGGCGGCGCCACGCAGGAGCTCCGGCGGCAGGTGCTCGGCCACGCAGTCTTCGAGCGACCGCAGCGGAGCGGTCGCCGGCACGGGGCCGAACCATCGCCTTTCCCTCTCTGCTACGTCGCCGTAGTGCAGGACGACGCCGGTGGGCACCCGCAGCCGCCGGTTGCGCCACGCCTTTGGGAGCGTGAGGTGGACCTGCGCAGGCAAAACATCCGACAGGTCGTGGAGGGCCAGCGCGGTCTGGTGGGAAAAGACGCCCTCCCGCTCCGACCACAGCCAGACCACAGTCAGGTCCTCGTGGTCACCCGCGGGGAAGTACACGAGGCGGTAGATTCCGCGGCGGACTCGTCGTATCCGCCGGGCGCCGAGATGGTGGGCGAGGAGCTGCGGCGAGTAGCCGGCCTCGGCCGCCTGCTGCGCGGTGAAGAGCCCGTCCTGGGCCGCCGCGGTCTCGTAGAGACGGTCCCAGTCGGGCGATCGGGTGGTCGGCCCGCTCATGCACGAAGATTAAGCTCTGCTTTAGTTTCGTGCAAGCGTGGTCCTGTCGGCGGATGCGCGAAGCTTCAGCAAAACTTTAGTTTCGTGCTTGCCACATCTGACCGACGTGGCCCGCGAGCGTGGTTCGTTGTCGGCCTCACCCTGCCTTGCGGAAGGTCAGGTTGAATCGGTGGGGGCCGAGGAGCGGGTGCACTCCGTCCTGCATGGGCATCACGCCGTGAAACACCAGGCGCGAAGGCCCTCCCCAGACGACGACGTCGCCGTGCGCCAGGCGCACCCGGGCGGGACGGTCGGAGCGAGACTCGCCGCCGAAGAGGAAGACGGCCGCGAGCCCGAGGGACACCGAGACGATCGGCTGCGAGAAGTCCCGCTCGTTCTTGTCCTGGTGCAACGTCATCCTCGCCCCGGGGTCGTAGCGGTTGATCAGGCACGCGTCTGGCGCGAACCCCTGAAAGCCCGCGGCCGCAGCGGCGCTCTCGGCGGGCGTGCGGAAGGAATCCGGCATGGGAGGCCAGGGGCGCCCTGACCCGGGATCCTCTCGGCTGTAGCGATACCCGCTGCGATCGCTCACCCACCCGAGCGCGCCGCAGTTGCTCATCGCGACCGACATGCGGAAACCGCCGGGCGTGATCATGTGACGGAAGGGGGCGATCGCGACCGTCTTTCGCAGGTCGCCCACGATGTCGGCGAGGCTCGGACCGGCGAAGCCGCGGAGCAGGACCGCGCCCGGGCCCAGGTGCTCGGTCCGAGGCAAGCCGGAGCTCCCCGGTGCTCGATCGAAGAGATCCATTAGGCGGCGTCGTGAAAGATGATCCCGAGGGTGTGCCGCCGGCCGGCTCGTACCCGGCTCACGCCGTGCCGCATCTGCACCCGGTAGAAGCCTCGCGTGCCCTCCACCGGGCGGTAGTGAACTGCGAAGATCACCGCGTCGCCCTGGGAGAGCGGCACGACCTCGGGGCGCGACTGCATCCTCGGGCGCTGCTCCGTGAGCACGAACTCGCCTCCGTCGAAGTCGCGACCCGGCGCGGAGAGGAGGATCGTGAGCTGGAGCGGGAAGACGTGCGCCCCATAGAGATCCTGGTGAAGGCAGTTGTAATCGCCGGCCTCGTAGCGCAGCAGGAGCGGCGTCGGCCTGGTCTGGCCGGCGTCGTGGCAGCGCGCGAGGAAGGCCGCGTGGTCGGGGGGATAGCGGACGTCGACGCCCATCGTCTCGTTCCAACGATTCGCGATGGGGGCGAGGTGCGGATAGATGGCGGTGCGGAGCTCTTGGATGGGCTCCGGCAGGGGATAGCGGAAGTACTTGTACTCCCCGCTCCCGAAGCCGTGGCGGGCCATCACCACGGTCTTGCGGAAGCAGTCGTCGCGCGGATAGAGGCCCGCGAGCGCTTCGCACTGGGCGGACCCGAGCAGCCCTTCGATCCGGGCCGAGCCGCTTCGGTCGAGCTCCTCTGCGACGTCGTTCCAGCGGACGTTCTCGATCGTCTGGGTGGGGATCGTCTTCATGTGCTGAATGCTAAGGCCGGCGGGATGGCGGTGCGCTCCGAATCTTGCTCTAGAATTCGAGGGCGTCCACGCAAAGCCGCGGCCGCGACGGCGGCCACGGAAACCCCTCGGCGGCGCCAACATCCAAGAGGCCGCCGCTCGACGGGCGAGCCAGGCGACGAGGAGGAGACGCGATGGACGACACGATCCGGAGGACCTTTCCCCTGGGCTTCCTGTGGGAGACGAAGGATCCCTTCCTCTTCTGCGCCCACCACGACGACTCGTATCCGCGCGGCAACGAGGCCCAGGGGCCGGAGGCGTCCCTCGAGGAGCGCAACCTCGGCAGCGACTTCGAGCCGCGCGACGGCTGGCGGATGTACCACGGCCGCGAGGTCCCGGGCTTTCCCAGCCACCCGCATCGCGGGTTCGAGACGGTAACCATCGTGCGCCGCGGCCTCATCGATCACTCGGACTCGCTGGGAGCGGCGGCGCGCTTCGGTAGGGGCGACGTCCAGTGGCTCACCGCCGGTCGCGGCATCCAGCACGCGGAGATGTTCCCCCTCGTCCACCCGGATCGGCCGAACCCGCTCGAGCTCTTCCAGATCTGGCTCAACCTGCCCCGGGCCGACAAGAGGGTGGAGCCCCACTTCACCATGCTCTGGGCCAAGGACATCCCCACCCGCGAGGTGGTCGATGATGCCGGGAGACGCACCGCCGTGACGGTGGTGGCGGGGACCTTTGGCGACGCCACGCCGCCTCCGCCTCCCCCCGGATCTTGGGCGTCCCGTCCCGAGACCGATGTGGCGATCTGGACCCTGCGCATGGAGCCGGGCGCGAAGTTCACGCTCCCTGCGGCGGCTGCCGGCACGGGGCGTGCGTTCTATTTCTTCGCCGGCAGCTCCCTTCGTGTGGAGACCCAGCGGATCGGTGCGTCCACCGGCGTCGAGCTTCGAGACGAGCGCAGCGTCACGCTCGAGAACGGACCGGACGAGGCGGAGCTCCTCCTCCTGCAGGGCAGGCCGATCGGTGAGCCCGTCGCCGCCCACGGGCCCTTCGTGATGAACACGATGGACGAGCTGCGGCAGACCTTCGCCGACTACCAGCGCGACCGCTTCGGCGGCTGGCCCTGGGAGAGCGACGCGCCGGTCCACCCCCGTGAGTCGGGCCGCTTCGCGAGGCACGCCGACGGCCGGATCGAGCGGGTGGAGGAGGACCTCGCCTGAGCTCCCATCGAGCGTCCCGGGGAGGCTGCGAACAACCCGCAGATCGGGATTCTTTGACCCCCGGGGGCCGCGTTGTAGGTTGGCGTGCATCCCATGCGAGCCTCCCGCCACGTCCTGACCATCTTCGCGGTGAACCACCTCCCTCGCGCCGTCCGCTTCTACGATTTGGCGTTCGGCTGGGAGAAGTCGGTCAACGAGCCAGCCTACGTGGAGTACACGCTCCCTGAAGGCCGGCGGGTCGGGCTCTACGACCGGGTGGCGTTCGGGCGAAATACCGGGAGGATCCCCGCGGCCGTCGCGGAGGGCGAGATCGCGCCGTGCGAGCTCTATCTCCACGTCGACGATCCCGAGCCGGCGCTGCGGTCGCTGGCCCAGGCGGGCGCGCGCCCGCTCTCGGGGCTCGAGCCTCGGCCGTGGGGCGACGAGGCCGCCTATTTCGCGGATCCGGATGGAAACGTGATCGTCGTCGCCCGGCCGCTCCTGCGCTCCGCCGGGCCGGACCCGGAGACGCCCATCGTCCGTGATGCGATCGCGTCGGCCCAGCGGGACGGACATCGGCAGTCCTCGGGATCGGGACCGATTCAGTTCACCATCCGCCGCGCCGAACCCGAGGACTTCGCCGCGGTTCGAGCGATCTATGCCTCCCCGAGGGCGCAGGCCGACACGCTGCAGCTTCCGTTTCCGTCGCTCGATCTCTGGCGCCAGCGCATGCAGGCGGTGGACCCCCACATGCACTTCCTGGTCGCGTGCGCGGGAGACGACGTGGTCGGCCAGCTCGGGTTGCACGCTTCCTCGCGTCCGCGTCGCCTTCACGTGGGAGAGCTCGGCATGGGAGTCCGCGACGATTGGCAGGGGCGCGGCGTCGGCACGGCCCTGCTCCGGGCGGCCCTCGACCTCGCCGATCGGTGGCTGCAGCTGCGCCGGATCGAACTCCAGGTCTACGCGGACAACGCCGCCGCGATCGCCCTCTACCGGCGGCATGGTTTCGTTCTCGAGGGGACGCACCGCGATTTTGCGTTCCGCGACGGCGCCTACGTCGATGCCCTGTCCATGGGGCGGCTTCGCCCGGAAGGTGCGACGACGCCGGAGGCGGCTCCGACGCCAGGTCGGACGGAGTGATTCCAGCAGCGCCGAAGGTTTTTCGCGAGGGCCTCCAGGCCATTGGTCCCCGACCGATCGTTCGGGTGGCTGTCGCGTGAGCGTCCCTTCGGTTCTTGACGCCCGGGGTCCAAGACATCACCTCATTTCGTATGGACCTCAGGCCCAAGGCGGTCTCGATCCCCAAGTCGACAGAGGACCTGGAGCAGGGCAAGTACGGCCCTATCTTCCCGAAGACCCCCGCGAACTACGGCTTCACGATCATCGCGAAGGTCAAGCCCGGCAGGGCTGACGCGATACGGAGCTACGGCGAGAGGCTCGCGAAGGCGGTCGATGCCGACCCGGAAATTCTCGCGCCGCTCAAGCTCCACTACCTGCGATGGGTGCTCTTCGACAACGACACCCGATTCATGTACCAGGGCATCTTCGACACCGACTTCGACAAATACACCGAAGACGCCATCGTCCTGTTCGGAAAGGCTGGCATCAACACGGCGTTCGAGAACCTCGAAGGCTTTCCGATGGACTGGAAGACGAACCACGAGGCGTTCGTCCGTTTCGTTCGGGAGCACCAGTGCAACAGCTTCCTCGAGTACGGTGAGTATCCCTATTTCTCGAGCGACGAGATCAAGAAGGCCCTGAGGATCAAGTCCGACTTCTCGGAGATGCTCGAGCAGATGCAGTAGGGGCGCCGATGACTCCAAGAGCCAGGACCTACAACCAGAACCACAAGCCCAGGGCCTACACCAAGGGTCGCAGGCGAGTCAGCGTGTACATCGCTTGGAGCTACCCGGGAGAGGCCAACCGGGACCCGAGAGGGCTGGACAACCGCTTCTCTACGATGACGGAGGTGCGGCGGGCGCTCTGGCCAAATTACGAGAAGCCCCAGTGGGCCGACCCGCGGCGGTTTCTGCAAGGGATTGCCGGATCTCTGGAGCTGTTCTTCTGGGCGTGGGTGAAGTTCCAAGATGTCGTCGAGGAGGTCACCGGACACGTCGTTCCCGTGTTCCAGCGCGTCGATCAGGCAGGGTTCGCGCTACCGCTCGACGAGCGAGTCCTCGGCGACGCGGACACGCTGCTCGTCTTCGGACTGGACCACGACGTCACCGAGCAGCTCGCCGCTCCCGAGGAGATCGCAGCGGTCCGTGAGTTCCTGAAGCGTGAAGGGACGTGCCTGGTGATCGGCCCTCACCACGATGTCGGGCGTGCCGACGACCTGGAGGAGCGCGAGGTGGAGCACCTCCATCACGGCGACCCGCTCGTGCCTCGCCAGCAGCGGTTCGGCGGTTACACGCGGTCTCTCCTCGACGGCCTCGGGATCCCCGTGGAGAACCAGTGGGGGCTGCGGCCGGCGACGGATGCGAGGATCCGGCACGAGGGCGAGGGAGAAGCCTGGGCCACCGCGCCTCGCAGCGCGCCGCTGACCGTGATGAGCGACCTCGACACGCGCGGCTGGCTCACGGGCGTCCAGAACTTCAACTTCCACATGCACCTGCCTCATTACGCGATCACGACGAAGGACAGCCGCTCCATCCACGTTCTCGCCCGGCAGCCGATCGACCTGACCCGGCCGCATCCCTTCACCGCTGCGGGGAACCGGGAGCTCAACGCGCTCGTGTGGGTCCCTCCGGGCGGCGAGAGGGCCGGCGACGTCCTGGTCGTCGACTCCACCGTCTTCAGCGTCCTGTTCGGAGCCGATGAGAGCGTGGAGCGCTTCTGGAAGAACCTCGCGACGGCGAAATGACGTGCTCGAGCTAGACGACATCCAGAGCGGCGTGCTGCGGCCCCGACCTGCCCCGTACGCCGCCACGTACGTCCTCTTCCGCATCGACGATCCTCGTGCCGGGCGAGAGGTGATTGGGCGGCTCTCCACGGTGGTGGCCTCCGCCGCCCACCCGACCAGCCCCGCCGCCGATACCTGGGTGAGCGCGGCGCTCACCTACCGCGGGCTGGAGGCATTGGGTGTGCCGCAGTCGTCGCTCGACGGTTTCTCCTGGGAGTTCCGGCAGGGGATGGCCGCCCGGGCGAAAGCGCTGGGCGACACCGGCGAGAGCAGCCCCGAACACTGGGAGCGGCCCCTCGGAACGGGCGACGTGCACCTCGTGCTGGTCACGATCTCACCGGATCAGGAGCATCTCGAAGGAGCGCTCGACCGCGCCCGCGAGACATACGAGGGCGTCGACGGGATCCAGGCGATCTGGCGCCAGGACTGTCACTCGTTGCGTTCGGGCAAGGAGCCCTTCGGGTACCGGGACTCCATCGGGTATCCGCCGATCGAAGGGAGCGGGATCCCCGGCACCAATTCCCACGAGCGGCCCTTCAAGGCGGGGGAGTTCGTCCTGGGTTACCCCGACGAGACCGGCGGACTTCCGCCGATGCCCGGGCCGGAGGTGCTCGGCCGGAATGGGACGTATGTCGCGTTCCGCAAGCTCCACCAGCGCGTCGCGGATTTCCGCAGGTACCTGAAGGAGAATGCGGGCTCCGCCGAGGACGAGGAGCTCCTGGCAGCGAAGATGATGGGGCGGTGGAGGAGCGGCGCCCCGCTGGCAGCGTGTCCGCTGCACGACGATCCGGAGCTCGGGGCCGATCCACGGCGCAACAACGACTTCGACTTCGCCGATGACCCGACGGGGTACCAAACGCCACCGGGCTCGCACATCCGGCGCACGAACCCGCGAGACGCGTCCGTCGGAGGCGTCGTGAGACTGCACCGGATGCTTCGCCGGGGAACGGCCTACGGGCCCGAGCTGCCCGAGGGCGTGCTCGAGGACGACGGCGTCGATCGAGGATTGATGTTCGCCTTCGTCGGCGCGCACTTGGGCCGCCAGTTCGAATTCGTGCAGTCCGAGTGGATCAACGGCGGGGAGTTTCTGAGCCTCGGCGAGGCCAAGGATCCGATCACAGGCTATCCAGACGGAGGCGGATCGTTTTCGATCCCTGCGCGCCCGATCCCTCGGCGCCTGAACGGGCTGCCTCGCTTCGTCGTCACACGAGGCGGC
Source organism: Vulgatibacter incomptus (assembly GCF_001263175.1). Classification (GTDB taxonomy): domain Bacteria; phylum Myxococcota; class Myxococcia; order Myxococcales; family Vulgatibacteraceae; genus Vulgatibacter; species Vulgatibacter incomptus. The sequence continues at coordinate 4,206,111 of NZ_CP012332.1, forward strand.
GAGTACGCCTTCTTGCCCGGCCTGCGCGCGATGCGTTGGCTCGCCGACCTTCGGACGTGAGCGGGGGAGGGCGGCCTGCGTCACGGCTGCACGAAAAGCGGAGCTGCGCCGACGGTGCAGTACCACCGGCCGACAGCGAATCCCTGCCTTGGGGCCGTCAGGGCGGGATTCCTAAATCCGCGCTCGAAAAGGTCGAAGAGTAGACCGCGACGATCGATAGCCTCCGCTACCCTGACCCAGCCCGCGAAAAACCCGCGACATTGGACCATTTCAACTCAGTACTGCTTGCGCACGTTCGTGAGGGCAAAGAAAGGCAGTTCGGAGCAGGGGAAGCCGTCAGGGCGTAGTCGAGTCAAGAAGAATGGTAACGCCCCGTTCATTCAACCGATCGACAGCTGCGGCCTTGGCCAATGATCGGGCATTGAAGATGAGGGAAGGATCGGTGGGCCAATTTATCGTCGTCTGAAAGGTTTTCTCCACTACTGGACCGGCTACCTTGAGTAATTTCGTACCAGTGGTGGGGCCGTCGGATGCCTGCGGGGAGCCGTAAATCGCGCCGCTGCAAATGATTACGTAGTCTCCGATCTTGCACTCTGCGACTGTAGCCAGTCCGACGTGACCATCGATCGTGAAATCTGGGTCTACTAGACTTGTTATGCCGACGTCCGATGAACGAGTGATGCAAAGGACAATGCAGCAGAGCTCAATTGATTTGCGCGAATCCCATAGGTCCGAAATGCATAGTTCGAGGTCGCTCGGAAGGCCGATCGCTCGTGCAAGGTCATGCGCATTCGCAATGAGGGAAGCCTCGTCGACTGCGGCGGCCGGGAAAATCCCTGCTGGTGGCACTATCGGAAAGACCGTTCTGGTTCCGTCATCCAGGTGAACGGTGATCGACATGGCCTTCGAAAGGCGTCCGCACTCGCCCACTATCTGTAGCGCTTTCGCGGAACTGCCCAGACTGGCAAGGCTGACCAGAGTAGATGACGATGGACGCTCGAATGTCAGACTTAGGGCGCTTGCAGAGGGTGTGATTATGACGTCGAGAAATGCTCCTCGTAAGCGTAGGCGAAGTGATTCGAAGGGCAGGAACGGAAAGACAGAGTGTGGGTGAAAAAAGTCGGCTGCGTACCTGACGAAGCTCGATCTGTCCTCGTTGGAGAAGTCGACGAAAGCCTTGGCGGTGGGTTTCAGATCCGGAAGGGAAACGAGCACATCTCTGTCGTGAAAGATTGATATCGGCCTTGGGTTTCCGAACCTGATTTCACTGAAGTCCGTTAACTCGGACGGCAGGTTTTCCGTGAGCCCAATGGCGAGATCGACCATTCGGTCTGGGTCTTTTTCGTTCCGCTGTTCCGTTTTAAAAGTCATTGAAAACCGCTTGTTGCCGGCTTCCTTGCGCCAAAGGTCCTTTCTGGCGGAATAGTCTTTGGCCTCGCCAATTAGGTCGAAGAGCGTATGGGACAATCCATTCGGTTCGAGTGCTACTTCGACGGCTTCACTGATCGGGAGGACGAGTGATCGCTTGTGTAGTGAATTGACCTGGTCTGGCTCGAGGTCCCAGAAACGCTTGATTGTCTTCTCGACCCAATGCTTGTCGAAATGGATCAGGTGGCAGGAGGTGGGGGCGTCAGAACCATGGAAATCGAGAAGGGCAAAAAAGGCCGGATTCGGCCAGTCCAGAAAGTGCCGCAAATTGGAAAGTTTGACCCGAGGCGGGTGAACCCTGAGATTCTCGCTGGCCTTGACTTGGAAGAGGACTGAGAGCGACGGTGATATCGCATTGGCAAGCGTGATCGCCTGCCCACTGCATGGCTCCCCGGTTTGTGATGTGAGATGGCAAACAAAGTCCCATCCCGCTCGATCCCGTTGCACCCGATTCCAGACGATTCCAGCTCGATCAAGTAGAAGCCCGAAGAAGGATTCTCCAACGGCTCCAATCATATCAGCGGGGTTGGATGGCAACGCTCCTCCCATTAGGTGCTTCTGAACGGCTAGAAGGCGCAGATGGTATCCCACGCTCGAAGCTACCAGCTTGTGAGGAGTTGACCAACGGCGAAACGGAGAAAGCCGATCCTGATGTCAGGATCGGCCTCCGGGACCTACTCGTTTCGCTTGGTGCCCAGAGCCGGAATCGAACCAGCGACACGGGGATTTTCAGTCCCCTGCTCTACCGACTGAGCTACCTGGGCGCAGCTCTTCCCGGGCGGGGGAACCGCCGGGGACGCGCGTTTTTTGGCCGATCTGGCGGACACTGTCAACTCCGAATCGTCAGCGGGAGCGCGATGGGAGGGTGCGGGCGGCGCCGACGAGGTGGAGCTCGGCGAGGTCGAGGTCGGCAGCGAGCGGGAGATCGGGGGCGAGGCCGGAGCGCTGGTGGGCGCGGGCGGCGCGGTGGTGGGCGAGGAAGGTGAGGGTGGCGAGGCGGGCCAGGCGCTGGGAGGGATCGTTGGCCGGGGCAGGGGAGGCCAGGGCTGCGGCGAGGGCGGCCAGGAAGGTCTGCTGGGCGGTGGAGGCCCGCTGCTGCTGGGTGGCTGAGGCGCGGGTGGCAGTGGCGGCGGCGTCGAGGTGGACGGCGAAGGCGGCGGGGAGGACGCGGGCGACCTCGTCGAGGCCCCGGCGCACGGCTCGGATGGCGGCGGGGCCGGCCTCGCCGGCGACGAGGCGGGTGAGGATGGCGAAGATCTCCTCGGCGGCGCAGGTCGCGGCCTCGGCCCAGAGATCGGCCTTGTCGCGGAAGTAGAAGAGCAGGTTCTGGCGGCTGAGGCCGGCGTCGGCGGCGAGAGTCTCTAGGCGGCCGGCCTCGAGGCCTTCGAGGGAGAGGCGCTCGATGCACGCGCGGGCGATTGCCTGACGGCGCAGCTCGTGTCGGCGTTCTCCGCCAGCGCTGGCTGCTGCACGGTCTGATCCCTCGGGTTTCGGGCTGGAACTGAGGCGCCGGTCTATCGGCGTTGAGCGGTCTGATCCGTCGGTTCTCGCGTTTGAGCTGCGGCGCGTGTTCCCGGCGGTGGACTTCGAACCTTCCGATCGTTGGGACCGCTGGCTCGAGCGGCGCCCGCCGCCGGCATTTGCCGCGAGGCGGTCTGCCTCGGTTGGGCTCGAGGTCCGGCGCCCGCCCGCGCGCGCCGCCGGGCGGCCCGTTCCATTCGCTCCCATGCTTCCTCCCACGGCCTTCAAGGCGCCGTGCGTTGCGGCGGATCGGGACCGCCATTCCCCGCCGCGCGCCGACTCGGCGGTCAACTCGCTGTCATGCGATGCCCTGTATGCCGTTCGCCCACCCTATGGCGACAGCATGTAGGCATTTTACCAAAGGTCAGAATGATTTCCTTTGGAAAACCGGCATGATGCTGCACCGGTGGCATAAATCCATAGGAATATCGAATGGATGCATGCCTCTGCGCACGCCGCTTCCCGGGTGCGAAGCCGAGTCGCGTTGACTTTGCTTGGTCCACCGCGGTCTAACGTGAGCCTTCGGACTCCGCTCGGGATCACCAGGGAGCCGGGAGCGCTCGCGCGGGGCCCATCGGGCCATCGGGGAGGCCTCCGGCCCACCCAACGCGATCGAGCGGCCGGTCCCGAGAGCCAAAAGAGGTCGTCGATGCACGCGCACCACGCGCACAGAACCGAGCCCTCCCCCGCGCCGTCGCCTAAGCGGGCGGCGGCCTTCTACGACGTGGACGGAACGCTGGTGTCCACGAACGTGGTGCACGCGTTCGGCTACTACGCGGCGAACCGCGGCCGCATCGTGGAATCCGCGGTGCGCACCGCCGCGATCGTCGCCGGGATCCCGCTCTTCTGGGCGGCGGACCAGATGTCCCGGGCGCTCTTCAACGAGCTCTTCTACAAGCAGTACAAGGGGATCTCCCGCGACCGCCTCGTAGCCCTCTCGGAGGAGCTCTTCGAGAAGGTGCTCAAGCCGGCGATCTACCCGGGCGCGATGGACATGGTGCAGCGCTGCCGCGAAACCGGCGCGCGCCAGGTGATCGTGACGGGGGCGATCGACCACACGATCCTGCCGCTGGCCCGGTACTTCGGCATGGACGACGTGATCGCGAACCGCCTGGAGTTCATCGACGACATCGCGACGGGGCGGGTGATCAAGCCGCTGATCGCGGGGGCGACGAAGGCGGCGGCGGTGCGGGACTACTGCGCCGACAACGACCTGGACCTCGGCCAGTGCTGGGGCTTCTGCGATTCGTACGCGGACTATTCGATGCTCGCGGTGGTGGGGCGGCCGACCGCGGTGAACCCTGATTTCCGACTGAAGTCGTTTGCCCGGTCCCACGATTGGCCGGTGGTGGATCTGCGATGAGGCTGGCGAAAGAGCTGGAAGCACCCGAGGTCGTCACGATCGACAAGGGGAGCGCGCCGCGCATCCTCCACTACGGCGAGGACTTCCTCCTGGAAGACCTGCCGGTGGGGACGCGGGTGATCTACCCGAAGCAGCCGATCGCGGGCCTGCCGAACCCCCGCGCGGCGATCCGGTGGGCGCTGAATCACCCGCACGGCTGCGATCCGCTCCCGGCGCAGCTGAAGCCGGGGATGAAGGTGACGATCGCGATCGACGACATCTCGCTGCCGCTGCCGCAGATGGCGCGGCCGGACATCCGGCAGACGATGCTGGAGATCCTCCTGGAGATGCTGTCGGACCACGGCGTCGAGGACGTCCACATCATCATCGCCATCGCCCTGCACCGGAAGATGACGGCGGCGGAGGTGGAGCGCGCGGTGGGCCCGAAGGTCTTCCGCGAGCACTGGCCGAAGACGCTCTATCACCACGACGCCGAGGATCCGGACGGGATGGTGGAGCTGGGGAAGACCCGCCACGGCGAGCCGGTGCGGATCAACCGCCGCGCGGCCGAGTCGGACCTGATCATCTACGCGAACATCAACTTCGTGCCGATGAACGGCGGGCACAAGTCGGTGGGCGTGGGCCTGACGGATTACGAGGGCCTGAAGGCGAACCACAACCCGCACGCGATCCGCGGCTCGTGGTCGTACATGGATCCGAAGGGTCCGTCGGAGCTGCATCGCTCGTTCGATCGCATCGGCCAGCTCGCGGAGAAGCACCTCAACGTCTTCAAGATCGAGACGGCGGTGAACAACCGCATGTACCAGGGCCCGATGGAGTTCCTCGGCAAGAACGAGGACGACTTCACGGAGGGCGACCGCCTGAAGTTCCAGGCCCTGAAGTGGACGCTCTCGAAGACGCCGAAGTCGCTGCGCCGCGAGGTCTTCATGCGGGTGCCGGCGGGCTACGAGCTGATCGCGGTGCACGCGGGCAAGACGGAGCCGGTGCACGACGCGATCCTCGAGAAGAGCTACGAGCAGTACGCGGTGCAGGTGAAGGGCCAGGCGGACATCCTGATCCACGGGATCCCCTTCATCAGCCCGTACAACGCGAACTCCACGGCGCTGAACCCGCTGCTGGTGCAGGTGATGGGGCTCGGCTACCTCTTCAACCTCTACCGGGGCCGGCCGCTGGTGAAGAAGGGCGGGGTGCTGATCCTGACGCATCCCTGCTCGGACGCCTTCGACACGAACCACCACCCCAGCTACGTGGAGTTCTTCCACAAGGTGCTGACGGAGACCCGCGACGCGGTGGTGCACTCGCAGAAGTACGAGGAGGAGTTCGCGAAGAACCCCGCGTACATCGAGATGTACCGGCGCGGGAACGCCTTCCACGGTGTTCACCCCTTGTACATGTGGTACTGGGGCGAGAACGGCCGGCAGCACGTGGGCAAGGTGATCGTGGTGGGCGCAGACAACGCGCACGTGCCGCGGATCATGGGCTGGGAGCGCGCCTCGACCCTGGCGGAGGCCATCGCGATGGCCCGCAGCGAGATGGGCCGCAGCGCACAGATCACCATGGTGCACAACGCCCCGATCGTCCTCGCGGACGTGGAGTAGCGCGAGATGAGCCACGAATCGCGCAAGCATCCGACCGGATCGCCCAACGTCGTCGCCTCGCTCCCGGCGTCCCTCGCCGGTTCGTCGCCGGAGTGGGACTTCTCGGTCACCGAGGCCCTGCGCGGCAAGCGCATCCTCTTCACGGGCGCCACCGGCTTCGTGGGCAAGGTCGCGCTCTCGATGCTGCTGACGCGCTTCCCGGGCATCGGGAAGCTCTACGTCCTCGCCCGCCCCGGCGTGTCCACCGGAGCGGACGCGCGCTTCTACGGCAAGGTGATCGTCGCGCCGCCCTTCGACCCGCTGCGCGCGCAGCTCGGGCCGGACTTCGACGCCTTCGTCCGCGAGAAGTGCGAGCCGATCGCCGGCGACGTCTCGAAGAAGTGGTGCGGCTTCTCGGAGGAGCTCCTGGAGAGGCTCACCGGCCAGGTGGACGTCCTCGTGAACTCCGCGGGCCTGGTGGACTTCAACCCCACCCTCGAGTCCGGGATCAACGCGAACGCGCTGGGCGCGATCCACGTGGCGGAGACGGCAAAGCGCCTAGGCGCGAAGCTGGTGCACGTCTCCACCTGCTTCGTGGCGGGCAACGCCCCGGGGATCATCCCCGAGGACGAGGACATGCTCGGCTACTTCCCGAAGCGGGAGGAGCGGCCGGCGGAGAGCTTCGATCCCTTCGCGGAGATCGAGGACTGCCACGCGACGATCGCCCGTATCAAGGCAGAGTCGGACGACAAGGCGCTGCTCGCCGAGTTCCGCTCGAAGGCGATCGAGCGCCTCCACGAGGAGGGCCGCGACGCCAACGACGCGAAGGCGGTGCGCACGGGCGCGATGCGCGAGCGCAAGCTCTGGGCCACTGAGAAGCAGGTGCGCGCGGGCCTGGATCGCTCGCACTACTGGGGCTGGCCGAACACCTACTGCTACACGAAGAGCCTCGGCGACCAGGTGATCGACGCGATCTCGCGGCGGGACGGCCTGGATTTCACGGTAGTTCGGCCGGCGATCGTGGAGAGCGCGCTGCGCTTCCCCTTCCCCGGGTGGAACGAGGGTTTCACGACCACGGCGCCGCTGACGTTCCTGGCGCTGAAGGGCCACCGCACCTACCCGGCGAAGAAGGGCCTGGTGCTGGACGTGATCCCGGTGGATCACATCGCCGCCGGCGTGATCGCGGCGACGGCCGCGCTCCTCGTGGGGAAGGCGAAGAAGGTCTACCAGCTCGGCACGTCCGACACGAACCCGCTCCGGATGGAGCGGTCGATCGAGCTCTCGGGCCTCTACCGGCGCAGGCACTACCTCGAGAAGGCGAAGGAGGAGCACGCCTTCAAGAACGAGATCCTCGCGCGGATCGAGCCCCAGGCCGTGTCGGCCGACGTCTACAAGGCCCGCTCGGCGCCGGAGATCGCCCGCCTCACGAAGAAGCTCACGAAGGTGCTCGACGAGCTGAAGCCCTCGTGGGGCGCGCCGCGGATCAGCGCGTCGATCGAGAGGCTGCAGGACGGCCTGGAGCTCACCTCGCGCCGCGCCGAAATGGCGAGCCAGCTCTTCGAGATCTTCCTGCCCTTCGTCTGGGAGAACTCCTACACGTTCTCGACGAAGCACATGCGAGAGCTCTTCGCCCGCATGGATCCCGCCGACGTCGAGAGGATCCCCTTCGACACCGACGGTTTCGACTGGTTGCACTACTGGGTCGACATCCACATGGGCGGCCTGGCGAAGTGGGTCTACCCGAACCTCGAGGACGAGTTCGGGGTGAAGACCGGCAAGAAGGGTGTGCCGGTCTACCGCGACCTCTGGGAGCTCGTGGAGGCGCGCACCCGCCGGCATCCGGGCAAGGTGGCGATGCGCTGGCTGCGCAAGGACGGCAGCTCGGATCGCTACACCTGGGGCCAGCTCCGCGACCGCTCCGTCCGCGCCGCCTGCTACCTCGCGGCGACCGGCGTGGCCCGCGAGGATCGCGTGCTCCTCCTCTCGGAGAACCGGCCCGAGTGGGCGATGGCCTACTTCGGCGTGATCAAGGCCGGCGGCACCTCGGTTCCGGTGGATCACCAGTCGTCGCTGGAGGAGGTGCAGAACGTCGTCCGCACCTCGGGGGCGGCGGCGGTGATCGTCTCGGAGGCGGTCCGCGCGCGCCTGAAGCTCGGCGGCGAGCCCATCGAGGGCGCGAAGGTGATCGAGCTCGCGCAGCTCTTCTCCGGCGCCTATCCGGCTGCGGCGGAGGAGGTCTTCGCGCCGCGTGAGCCCGCAGACCTGGCCTCGCTGATCTTCACCAGCGGTACGACGGGTAAGCCCAAGGGCGTGATGCTCACCGGGCGCAACTTCACGTCGCTGGTCTCGAAGATCTCCGGCGTCTTCAACCTCGGCGAGCGCGACGGCCTGCTCTCTGTCCTGCCGATCCACCACACCTTCGAGTTCACGGCGGGGCTCCTCGTCCCGCTGGCCTGTGGCTCGGAGATCGCCTACGTGGAGGAGCTCACCGGCGACAGCCTCTCGGCGGCGTTCGACACCGGCCGGATCACGGCGATGGTGGGCGTGCCCGCGGTGTGGCAGCTCCTGCTGCGCCGAATCGAGGGGCAGCTCGCGGAGAAGGGCCTCCTCAAGCCGGCGAAGGCGCTCCAGGGCGCGGTGAGCCGCGCAGGCCCGAAGCGCAGCGCGGTCGCGGGCAAGGCGCTCTTCTACCCGGTGCACCGGAAGTTCGGCGGGCGCCTGCGCTTCCTGATCAGCGGCGGCTCGGCGATGCCTCCCGAGACCTACGACGCCTTCCAGGGGATGGGCTTCGAGATCTTCGAGGGCTACGGCCTCACCGAGGCGTCGCCGGTGCTCACCGTGCAGACGCCCGGTGACAACCGCGCGGGCCACGTGGGCAAGCCGCTCGCGGGCATCGAGCTCAAGATCCGGGAGCCGGACGCGGACGGCGTCGGCGAGATCGTCGCCAAGGGCCCGAGCATCATGGCGGGCTACTGGAACGATTCGGCCGCCACCGGAGCGGTGCTGAAGGAGGGCTTCCTCCACACGGGGGACCTCGGCCGCTTCGACGCCGACGGCCACCTCGTGATCGTGGGCCGGATGAAGGACGTGATCATCGACTCGAACGGGAAGAACGTCTATCCCGACGAGCTCGAGGAGCTCTACGCCGGCTCGCCGCTGGTGAAGGAGCTCTCGATCGTGGGCCTCCCCGACGGCGGCGCGGAGAAGGTCGCCTGCCTCGTGGTGCCGGCGCGTGTCGACGGCAAGAACCCGGCCGACACGAAGACCGAGATCGAAGCGCACTTCCGTGAGGTGGGCCTGCGCCTGCCGCTGTGGAAGCGCGTGAAGGTGCTGCACTTCACGGACAAGGATCTGCCCCGCACGGCCACCCGCAAGGTGAAGCGTCCGCTGGTGACGGAGCAGCTCGCGAAGCTCGAGCGCGTCGGAAGGGCCGCGAAGAAGGGCGGCGCCGCCGAGGGAGAGGCCTGGCTCTACGACCTGGTGGCGCGCGTCTGCGAGCAGCCGCGGGAGAAGGTGGTCCCCGAGGCGCGCCTCGATCAGGATCTCGGCTTCGACTCGCTGATGTTCACCGAGCTCGGCGCCGCGCTGGAAGCGGCCGGCGTCGGCCTGCCCGCTCCCGAGGAGGTGATGTCGATCTCCACGGTGGCGGAGCTCGCGCGCAAGGTGACGAGCTGGAAGCGCAGCGCGCCTGCCCGGAGCAACTCGGCCGCCTCTGCCGGAGAGTCTCGGCACGACTCACAGGCGGTGAAGTCCGCCGCGCGGACGCTCTTCGGCGCGTTCCTGGACGCGGTGCAGCCCTCGCTCGATCGCGTCCCGCTCCTCTCGTCCGCCGTGGCCCTGGCCCGGACGGAAGGGATCCAGCTCCTGGATGAGCTGGTCCCCCGGCGAGGAAGGAGAAGGCGTCGGACGCACCGCCCGAGTCGATCGAGCTCCCGGACTTCGTGGTCGCCGCCGGCAAGACGGTGCTGCGCACCGGCCAGAAGGGCCTCTACGAGCGCCTCTTCGAGACGAGGATCGTCGGCAGGGCCCACGTGCCGCAGCACGTGAACTTCCTGGTGGCGGCGAACCACGCCAGCCACCTCGACATGGGCCTGGTGAAGCACGCGCTGGGCGGGCAGGGCGACAACCTCGTAGCCCTCGCCGCCCGCGACTACTTCTTCACGAACCGGCTGCGCCGTACCTACTTCGAGAACTTCACGCAGCTCATCCCCATGAACCGCCACGGCTCGCTCCGCGAGTCGCTGGAGCTCGCCTCGAGATCGCTGCGGCAGGGCAGGAACCTGCTGATCTTCCCCGAGGGCACCCGGGCCACGGATGGGACGCTGAAGGAGTTCAAGGGCTCCCTCGGCTACCTCGCGCTCACCAACCAGGTCGGGATCCTGCCGATCTACCTGGAGGGGACGTACGACGTGCTGCCGAAGGGCGCGGTGCTCCCGAAGGGCCGTGACCTCGCCGCGCACATCGGGACGTTCATCTCCTACGAGGAGATCGCCGAGGCGGTGAAAGGCCTGCCGCGCAGCGAGCAGCACCGCGTGGTCGCGGCGATGGCGGAGGAGGCCGTCCGGAAGCTGCGTGCGCGCAGCGGCAAGGGCGGCGAGAAGGAGCAGGAAGAGACCTCGCTCCACGACGCGGGTCACGCGGAAGGCCTCGCGGAGCGAGAGCTGCGGCGACAGGCTCGCAAGATGCGGGCGGCGGCCGCTGCGGGGGACGCACCTCAGGCGGCTGCAGAGGCCGCTACTCCGGCGGCATCGACGGCGAAGACTTCGAAGCGCAAGCCGGCAGCCCGCTCGGCCCGGGAGACCGACGAATGAGCGACGCGATCCTGGTGACGGGCGGCACGGGCTTCCTCGGGGGCCACCTGGTGTCGCTCCTCGCGCGAAGGGGCGAGAAGGTCCGAGTGCTCACGCGGGCGGCCACGCCGGAGCTGCGGGCGCGGGGGATCGAGACCATCGAGGGCTCGCTCCTCGACGTGGCGACGCTCTCGCGGGCGCTCCAGGGCGTCCGGCGCGTCTACCACTGCGCCGGCCTGGTCTCGCGGGACCCCGACGTGGCGCCGGAGATGTACCGGGTGCACGTGGAAGGGACGCGCGCGCTCCTCCTCGCGGCGCGGGCCGCTGGCGTCGAGCGGGTGGTCCTCGTCTCCACCTCGGGAACGGTCGCGGTCTCCAAGGAGCCGGACGTCTCGACCGAGGAGAGCCCGTACCGCATCGAGACCGTGCGCCGCTGGCCGTACTACCTCTCGAAGATCTACCAGGAGAAGCTGGCCCTGGAGCTCGCGGCCACCGGAGGACCCGAGGTGGTGGTGATCAACCCCTCGATCCTCTTTGGCCCCGACGACGTGCGCCTCTCGTCCACCGGCGACGTGCTCCGCTTCCTCAAGGGGGAGATCCCCCTGGTCCCGTCGGGCGGGATCAACTTCGTCGACGCCCGCGACGCGGCGGCCGGCGCGATCCTCGCGATGGAGCGCGGGAAGCCCTCGGCGCGGTACCTCCTCGGCGGCCCGAACTGGACCATGGGGGAGTTCTTCGCCCGCCTCGCCAGGGTGAGCGGCGTCCGGGCGCCCACCGCCCGGATCCCCGACGGCGCGGCGCGGCTGGGTGCACGGCTCGTCCAGGGTTTCGCCCGGCTCGGCGGCGCCGACAAGCGGGCGCCGGTGGATCCGGAGAGCGTGGAGATCGCTCAGCACTACTGGTACCTGGACGCTTCGCTGGCCCGCGGCGAGCTCGGTTGGGAGCCGCGGGATCCCATGGAGACGCTGGACGACACCGTCCGCTTCCTGCGGGAGCGCTTCCTGGGCGGCGCGCCCTCGCCTGCGAAGGCGCCGTCGTTCCTCGAGACCCTGGTCACGAGGATGGGCGAGCCGGAGTCGGCCCCGGCGGAAGCGCCGAAGCCGACGCCCCGCACGCGGTCGCGCCGCCGGTAGGAGTCCGCCGGCTCCTCCTCCGTGTGTACGCTTTGCACACATTCGACGCCTGACGCTTGCGGATTTCAGAAGGGATCCGCGAAGCTCAAACGTCTGAGAGCCCGGGTGAGGGGGCGCCCGAGCGGTCATTCCATCCGGGGATGAACGAGGCAGCGCCAATTGTTGCCGCCCACCCGAGAGGAGTCCGATGAGAAATCGCTATCTTCCCGTCGTCCTGGCGCTGGCCTTCCCGGCCACCGGGATGGCCGAAGCCCCGGAGAGCCTCCACGGCTACGCCGTCTCCGACCCCTTCCGCCACCTGGAGACCGACGAAGGCGCGGCCCAGTGGATCGACCGCCAGGAGGCCCAGACCTCGGCGTACTTCGACGGCCTCGGCGGCGACGCCGCCGCGATGGCGAAGCGGCTCGACGAGCTCTCCCGGATCGGCGGCGTCAGCGGCCTCAAGATCCGGAAGGCGCGCACCTTCTACGTGAAGCGCACGGGCGACCAGGAGCAGGGCGTCCTCTACCTCCGCGACGGGAGCAAGGAGCGCAAGCTCGTGGATCCCGCGGCGCTCGACGCTTCCGGCAAGGTGGCGCTCGATTGGTACTACCCGTCGCCCTCCGGCAAGCTCGTCGCCTACGGCCTGTCCCGGGACGGCTCGGAGGAGTCGGTGCTCCACCTCCTGAAGGTGGACGACGGCAAGGCGCTCGCGGACGAGATCCCGAACACGCGGCACAGCTCGATCGCGTGGCTGCCGGACGAGTCGGGCTTCTATTACACCCGGTATCCGGAGGGTGACCGATACAACCGTCGCGCCTTCTTCCACCGCATCGGCGACGAGCCCTCGAAGGACGCCTACGTCTTCGGCAAGGAGCTGGGGAAGACGGATTGGACCTCCCTGGACATCACCGACGACGGCGCGACCGTCTTCCTCTCGGTGTCAAAGGGGTGGTCGGTCTCCGAGCTCTGGACGATGGATCGGGCGAGCGGGAAGCTCACCAAGGTCCTCGGCGCCGAGCTCGGCGCGCTCTTCGGCTCGCCCAAGCAGATCGACGGGCGGATCGTGCTCCTCACGAACCACGAGGCGCCGAGGTTCAAGCTCGTCTCCGTGGATCCGGCGAGCTCCGCTCCCGCGTCCTGGAAGACGATCGTTCCCGAGGGCGATTGGCCCCTCGATCAGATGAAGTACGTCGCCGGCAAGCTGGCGATGGTGCGACTGGTGAAAGCCGTTGCGCACCTGGAGCTCTACGAGAAGGACGGCAAGAAGCTCCAGGACGTCGCGCTCCCTGACATCGGCTCGATCGGCAGCTTCGAGGGCGAGGCGAACGGGGACCGGCTGGCCTTCACCTACGCGTCGTTCGTGCGGCCGGCGACGGCCTTCGAGATGAAGCTCTCGAACAAGAAGGTCGTGGAGCTCGCCAGCGTCGTCGCGCCGAAGATCGACGGGGTCGTGGTGGAGCAGGTCGAGTACCCGAGCTACGACGGGACCCGGGTGCCGATGTTCGTGGTCCACCGCAAGGACGTGAAGCTCGACGGATCGAACCCGACCCTCCTCACCGGCTACGGCGGCTTCAACGTCTCCTACGAGCCCGGATTCTCGCCTTCGGCCCTCTACTGGGTGGAGCGAGGGGCGTCTTCGCGGTCGCCAACATCCGCGGCGGCTCGGAGCTCGGCGAGTCGTGGCACGACGCGGGCCGGCTGGCGAACAAGCACCAGGTCTTCCGCGACTTCGAGTACGCGATGCGGCACCTCATCCGCGTCGGCTACACCCGCCCCGCGCGCCTCGCGATCACGGGCGGCTCGAACGGCGGCCTGCTCATGGGCGCGATGATGACCCAGGCCCCGGAGCTCTTCCGGGTCGCGGTCGGGAAGGTGGGCCTCTACGACATGATCCGCTTCCAGATGTTCCCGCCCGCGGAGCTCTGGGTGGACGAGTACGGTTCGTCGGAGAGCCCGGAGCAGGTCGGCTATTTGCTCGGATACTCCCCGTATCATCAGGTGATTCCGGGGGTGTCCTATCCCGCGTTCCTGGGCCTGACCGCCAAGGCGGACACCCGCGTCTCCTGGATCCACACGGCGAAGTTCGTGGCGGCCCTGCAGGGCGCGACCGCAGGGTCGGAGCCCGTCCTCTTCCACATCGAGCAGAAGGCCGGCCATGGCCAGGGCAAGGGCCGCTCGGATCGCGTGAAGGAGGACGTGATGATGTTCCGCTTCATCGAGTCCCGGCTCGGGGTCGGGAGCCCGGCGGTGAAGAACGCCGCGCAGCGGTAGCCCTTCCAGCGCGCCCAGGCGGGCGTTCGGCTCCGGCCGGGCGCCCGTAAAATGAGCCCCAAACGCAAGAAGGGACGCCATGTGGCGTCCCTTCGCGCTTTCAGCAGTGGCAGCGTGCCGCTCTAGCGGGCGCGCATGCCCTTGCGCTGCGAGATCTTGCGCTGGCGCCGGCGGCGCTTCAGGACCGCCCGCTTGGACTTGGAGCGGTTGGAGAGCTTCTTCTTGCTGCGGTTTCCGCGCTTCACGGCCATGTTCGTCTCCATGAGCGCCATCGGCGCTCAAAAACCGATTGCCCGCATGCGAGCGACGCGCGCATGCGAGGCCGACGCCTGGTCCGGCGCCCGAGGAATCGCGGGTGGATAGCAGACCGGCGGGCTCGGGTCAAAGTCCGCGACGAGGAAGCAATCGAGCGCTCGCGAGCTCGCGCGTTTACGTGGTACCGGGTCGAGAGCTTGCGAAGGATTCGCAAGCTCTCGCGAGCCGGAGGCGAGCAAAACGAAAAGGAGCGCCTCTCGCGCGTAGCGCGAGATGAAGGAATCGGTCCCGCGCTGCGGGGACGATTCCTTCACACGCTCTGCCGCAATGAAGGAAGGCACATGCTCGCAACCATGCGTCTGGGGGAAGGCCCCAGGAACATCGTCCTCGTCCACGGCTTCATGGGCTCCGGCCGCAACCTCGCCGGCCTCGCGCGGCGGTGGATGGCGGAGGATCCCTCGCTCTCGTTCCTGCTTCCGGATCTGCCGGGCCACGGGACGTCGCCCCCGCTCGCCGAAGGCGCGGACCTCTCCACCCTCGCCCGCGCCGTCCTCGACACGGCCCGGGCGAGCGGAATCGATGGTCCTCTCGAGATCGTGGGGCATTCGCTGGGGGCCGGGTCGGTCTCGCCGCTTCCCTCCTCGAGCCGGGGAGCGTCGGTACGATCGCCCTCCTGGACATCGCGCCGGGCCCGATCGCGCCCGGGACCTCGAGCGCCTCGGTACTGAGGAGGCTGGTCGAGGCTCCGGCCGTCACTGCGGATCGGGCCTCGATGCGCAACGCTCTCCTCGAGACCGGCCTCTCGCCGTCGCTCGCGGACTGGCTGCTCATGAACCTCATCCACACCGACGACGGCTACCGCTGGCGCTTCGATCGATTCGCGCTCGACCGGCTGCACAAGCGGGTGAACGCGGCCGACCTCTGGCCCGCGGTGGAGGCGGAGGACGCCCCGAGGCTCCGCTGCATCCGCGGCGCGGATTCCACCTACGTCACGGACGAGGACTTGCGGCGGATGGAGGCGGCGGGATGCCCGGTCGACACCCTCCAGGACGCCGGCCACTTCGTCCACGTGGATCAGCTCGAGGCGCTGGTCGCCGCGCTCGCAACCCGTCCGCCCGGCTGGACGTGAGCCTGGTACCTAGCGTCCCTGGGCCGCCGCAGGCGTGACCTTGGGCTTCGAAAAAGACTTCGCGATCTCGTCGTTCGCCTTGGCGAGCTGCTTCACGACGGGGTCCGGAACCTTGGGCGCCGGGATCGCGTTGACGATGGGCTTGGTGGACTTCAGGAAGGCGAAGATTGCCTTCAGGTCTTCGTCGGTGAACTGAGCCACCGTCGTCCAGGGCATCGGAGGAAGGATCGGGCGGTTGCCGGCAGCGCCCAACGAGCGCCCCGTCCGCATCGCACTTATGAACATCTGCTCGGACCAGCCGCCGATGCCGGTTTTGGGGTCGGAGGTGATGTTGGCGGAGTACACGGTTCCAAACGGGAGCTTGAAGCTGGTGAAGGTCGGCCCAATCAGCGCCATGTCGCGCTCGCCCACGGTCCCAGTTGCCTCGGGGGCGCCGCTCGGATGGCCCGACAGCGCGCGGGACATGTCGGGCACGGGCATGCCGAGCTTCTCGTCGAACTTCATCGGCGTGTGGCAGTCGTTGCAGCCGCCGGTGGCCACCAGGTAGGCGCCTCGGCGGACGAGCTCGGGATCGACCTTCTCGGCAGAAGGAGACGCCTTGCCTGACGCTAGCGCGGGCGCCGGGGCCGGGGCCGGAGCGGGCGCCGGTTTCGGCTTCTCCGCTGCGCTGGCTGCGGACGCGACGGTGATCGCGGCGATCGTCGAAAGGATGAATCGGTTATTGACCATACGTTTGTTCCTCCCCAGGCCGCGGCATCGCGCCGCAGGAATCGAAGGCTTCGCTTCGAAAAGGCCCCCAGACTGCGCCGCCGTCGGCTACGTCAGGAAGAGGAATCGGAAGGGCTTCGTGAAGGACTGTCGTATGAAGAACAGAGCGTTGACCGTCACCCGGCCAGGCTGTTAGGCGGAAATATGCACTCCGTTGGAATGAAGATCGTGCATCGGGCCCAGCCCTCCTGGGGCATTGGAGAGATCCTCCAGGTCCTCGAGGATGGCCGGTTCCTTGCCGTTCGCTTCTCGGGCCGGCAGGGGCCGCCCTGCCACGTCTCGGCGAAGGATCCGTCCGTGGTCCGGTTCCGCTACGGGCCGGGCGAGGAGGTCGTCCTCCCGGACGGCCAGCCCGCGTTCGTGATCGAGCTGCAGGAGTCCTCGATCTCGCCCCTGTATCGCTACGCGATCGAGCGTGCGGACGGGCGTCGGGAGGTCGTCTCCGAGGTGGAGCTCGTGCCGCGGCCCCCAAGGCCGGCGCGCTGGAGATCCTCGCCGGCGGCGGCGGTGGCAAGGCCTCCAGCTTCGCCCTCCGCGATCGCGCGGTGCGCCTCGACCTCGAGCGACGCGCCGATGCGCTTGGCGCCCTCGTCGGAAGCCGCGTGATGCCGAAGCCCCACCAGCTCGCGGTGGTCCAGCGGGTGCTCTCGGCTCGTTCGCCCCGGTTCGTCCTCGCGGACGAGGTGGGTCTGGGCAAGACGATCGAGGCCGGCATGGTCTACGCGGCCATGGCGCAGACGGGCCTCGCCAAGCGCGTGCTCATCGTCACGCCGGCCCATCTCTCGGTGCAGTGGCTCGCCGAGATGTATCACAAGTTTCACTCCATGTTTACGCTCCTGGACGGCGAGCGCCTCGCGAAGGAGGCCGAGGAGGATCCCCGTCCGGCGTGGTGGCGGTTCCCGAAGGTGGTCACCTCCCTCGAGCTCCTCGCCCGGAGCGAAGAGCACCGCGAGGCGATCGGCGATCCCGCTGGGCGCTGGGATCTCGTGATCTTCGACGAGGCCCACCACCTCACCTCGCCCAAGGCGTACGAGGCCGCGGAGGCGGCGGCGGACAACACCCACGGCCTGCTCCTGCTCACGGCGACGCCGCTCCAGCTCGACCCCCTCGAGCACTTCAAGCTGCTCTCCCTCGTGGATCCGGCGACGCCGGAGAGCTTCGAGGAGTTCGAGGCGCGGCTCGAGCGTCAGGGTGATCTATCCGAGAGGCTGCGCGAGCTGCTGAAGGCGAAGGAGCCGAAGGCGGCGGCCCGGGCGGCCAAGGCGATCACGAAGATCCTCCCGGAGGACGACGCCCTCATCGAAGGGGCGAGCGCGATCGCCGACGGCGAGGAAGGGGCGTCGGAGCGCTTCGTCTCCCACCTCGCCGAGGCATATTCGATCTCGTCGCGGCTGATCCGCAACCGGCGCGCGATGGTGGGCGGCCTCGCGCCCCGCCGCCTGGTGCGGCACGACGTGAAGCTCTCTGCCGACGAGCTCGCCTTCCGCACGGCGGTGAACGAAAAGCTGGCCGCCGGCGAGCTGAAGGCCTCCGGCGCCGCGCTCGCGTCGCTCCTCAAGCGCCTCGACTCCTCGCCTCGGGCCGCAGCCGCCGCGCTGACCGCCCAGAAGCTGCCGGAGCTGGCGGAGCAGGCGAAGGGCCTCGAGGGGCCGTCCCGGGACGCCAAGGCGAAGGCGCTGCTCGACCTGGTGAAGAAGGTCCGCAAGGACGAGGCCGGAGCCAAGCTCCTCGTCTTCGCGGAGGCGCGGGAGACGATGGAGTACGTGCGCGACGTCCTCGCCCGCGGCGGGATCGCGGCCGGCGTCTACCACGGCGATCTCCCGCAGCTCGAGCGCGACCGGCAGGTGGCGCGCTTCCGGGATCCCGAGGGACCGCCCGTGCTCGTCTCCACCGAGGTGGGCGGCGAGGGCCGCAACTTCCAGTTCTGCCACCACCTGGTGAACTTCGACCTCGCGTGGAGCCCCGCGGCGATCGAGCAGCGGATCGGCCGCCTCGATCGAATCGGCCAGAACCACGAGGTGCGGATCCACTGTTTCCGAGTCGAAGGCACCGTGGGTGCGAAGGTCTTCGACCTAATGGCGGACGCGGTGCGGGTCTTCGACGAGACCGTCGGCGGCCTGGATCCGGTGCTCGAGAGGGTGGAGTCCGAGGTGGCCCGCCAGGTGGCGACGGCGAAGGACCTCGACGAGTACCAGGCGAAGCTCGCGAAGCGGGTGGCGCAGGCGCGCGAAGAGGTGCGCCGCGCGTACGACCCGCTCCTCGACGCCCGCTCCTTCGACAAGGACTCGGTGCGGAAGCTGGTGGATCGCGCCTCGGCGCGCCTCGGCCTCGACTCCCTCGACGGCGAGGAGCTCGAGGAGTCGCTGTGGCGCGTGGCCCGAGAGCTCGACGAGCGCCTCGAGGAGACGGTGATCGATCTCGCCCGCAAGGTCGGGATCCACGCCGACTGCGAGGAGCACGTCGACGCCTTCCAGTGCAGCTTCAAGATCGGCAGCGAGCTCGCGGTGGACGCGCTCCCGGGCTTCGAGCTCGAGGAGGACCAGGCGGTCCTCGGCAGCTTCTGGCGCGACACGGCGGTGGTCGAGGAGGAGAACGACTACTTCGCCACGGGGCATCCGCTGGTGGAGGCGCTCTTCGCCTGGATCCGCGACGGCGAGGAGGGGCGCGCTTCCTGGCTGCTTTCGGACGCGATGCGGCCGGCCACCTTCGGATTTGCGTTCACCTTCCTGCCGGCCTTCCCCGAGGCCGAGGATCTCGCGGCGGGCTCGAAGGTCCCGTCGCGCCAGGCCGCGCGCTACCTCCACAAGCAGCGCTTCCCGGTGGCGGTGGAGCTGGCCCGCGGCAGCGACAGGCCGAGGGTGCGGGACGAGCTCCTCGAGGCGCTGGAGGATCCGGACGGCGCGCCGGCGCCGCGGGGCTCGAGCGGAAACGTCCTGTCGGCGGCGGTGTCGGCGGCCTTCGCCGCGGCGAAGGAGGAGGCCGAGGCGAGGCTCGCGGTCGAGAAGGCGGCGGCCATCGCGCGCCTCGAGGCGGATCGCGACGCGGCCATCGGCAGGCTCGAGCTCGCGGCTCGCCGTGCGGACGATCTGGAGCTCCACGCGCTACGGGCGGAGGCACGGCGGATCTCCGAGTCGCTGGACACGGCGCGGAGGGCCCTCGAGGCGATCCGCCTCGACCTCGACCAGGCGGCGGGGCTCCTGCCCCGCTGAAGCGTCGCCTCCGGGGCGATAGGGGCGATGTCGGACCCCTCGGTTAGTCTCCTGAACGGTCGTGCAGCTGTCACGCACGTTCAGGAGGCTGCGATGCGCTACGGATTCTTCTTTGGGGTCGGCGGCGAGCTCTCCGCTCTCGGCGGGGTGCTCGAGCTCCTCGCCGATTGCGATCGGATCATCTCCCTCGGCGATCTCGTCGGTGGCTCGCTCGAGGGCGACCGGGCCTGCTGGGAGCGCTTCGCGAGCGGCGGCGATCGCTGCCTGACCCTGGCCGGCGCTGGGGAGAAGCGCCGCGCGCGCGATCCCTCTCTCGACCCCGCATTCCGGCACGAGCTTCGCGGGCTCTCCGGCGCCACCCTGGAAGGCGGCGTCGCCGTCCTCGGAAGCTTCTCCGTGCAGAACGCCCGATTCGCCGACGACGGCCCCCGGCTCGTCGCTCCGCTCGCGGTGGTGGGGCATGGCGGGCCGTCCCGTCTCTGGCGCTCGGCGGGTGGGCTCGCCCGGGTGGAGGAGATCGGCGCTGGCGCCTACGTGCGGCTCCGCCAGGATCGCCTGCGGCTGGAGCTCGGGCGGGCGCGGCAGGAGGATGGTCGTCTGCGCGTCGCGGTGATCGACGACGCTACCGGCCACCTCGAGCTTCGCGAGAGCCGTGCGCCGTCGATGGAGCGGCAGGCGGAGGTCCTCGCGCCGAAGCGGCGGCTCAGGAGGAGGAAGGTCGATCCGCGCCAGTACCTCCTGGCGGTCTAGATGCGGGGCATCGAGTCGCCGACCCGTCCTACAGGTCGACCGTGTAGCGGCCTCCGCCCACGGCGAGGATCACCGGGCCCTTGTCGGCGATCGTCGCGAGGCAGGAGATTCGGGATCGAGGCGAGCAGCGCTCGCGCTCCAGGAGCTCGCGCTCCTCGTCGGTCGGTGGCGCCAGCCGCTCCGAACCCGAGAGGATCTCCACCGAGCACCTCCCGCAGACGCCTTCTCCGCGGCAGGGGTAGCCGATCCGGATCCCGGCTCGGCGCGCCTTGGCCAACAGCGTGCTCCTACGCATCGTCCGTCGCCGCCCGGGTCATTCGTCGCCGAGCTGCTCGAAGCGCTCGACCGCCTTGTCGCCGGCCCGCTCTGCGGCCTCCTTGGCCTTCTGCATCATGCGGCCGGGCGCGCCGCCGATCTTCTCGGTCGTCTCGTTGCGGTCCGGACAGCCCGAGAGGACGAAGGAGGCGAGGGCGGCCAGGAAGACGAGCGTGCGTACGCGCCGGATGGATGCTGGCAGGCGGAGTCTTTCGGGCGAGGCGGGGGACATAGGCGATTCTCCGGCGTGGAAGCGGGCGATCGTCGCTCCATCCCGGCCCTCGTGTCCATCGTCGGATCGGATGCCCTCGAACGACACAGACTGGAGCGGCCTCGAGGTCTACACGATCGGCCACTCCACCCGCTCGCAGGACGAGCTCGTCGAGCTCCTGGATTCCGCTGGAGTTACCCTCCTGGCGGACGTGCGCAGCTACCCCCGCTCGCGGCACAACCCCCAGTTCAACCGCGACGTGCTCGAGGAGCTCCTCCCGTCGATGGGGATTCGATACATCCACCTGGCGTCTCTCGGCGGACGCAGGAAAGGGCTCGGCGACGAGTCGCCCAATGACGCGTGGAGGAGCTTGGCCTTTCGCGGGTTCGCCGACTACATGCTCGACCCGGGCTTCGAGGAGGGTCTCGAGGAGCTCCACGAGCTGGCGAGCCGCGCACGCGTCGCCATCATGTGCGCCGAGGCGGTGCCCTGGAGATGCCACCGCTCCCTCGTCTCGGACGCGCTGGTGGTTCGCGGCGCGAGGGTCTTCCACATCGTGGGCGACGAGCGGGTCTTGCCGCACGAGCTCACGTCGTTCGCCCGCGTGGACGGCGACCGAATCACGTATCCGTCGGAAGAAGACGAAGATGCCGGCCGACACGCCGGCGCGGAGGCATCGGTGTGAGCCCTGTCGAAGGCGAGAGGCTGGAGGTCGCGGCGCCCTTTCACATGGAGGCGACTGTCCGGATGCTCCAGCGCCGCGCCGAGGATCTCGTGGATCGCTGGGAGGACGAGCGGTGGCTGCGGCTCCACCCGACGGAGGACGGGCCGATCCTCGCGGAGGTGGAGAACCGCGGCACTCTCGACCGCCCCGAACTCGTCCTTCGGGCGGTGGTCGGCGAGCCCTCGCCCGCCGTCTGGAAGCGTCTCGTGGGCGTGACGCGCGGGACTCTGGGCCTGGGGGTCGATCCCTCCGGCTTCGAGGCCGAGGCGATCGAGGTGCAGGGCCTGCGGGACCTGGTGATCGCGCTCCGCGGCATGCGCCCGACTCGCTTCGTCTCGCTCTTCGAGAGCTTCGGCCGCGTGGTGCCGTATCAGCAGCTCAGCTTGGAGGCCGGGCTCTCGCTGTCGAACCATCTGGTGGAACACTTCGGCGAATCAGTCGAATGGCGCGGCACCCGCTACTACGCCTATCCCGCGGCCGAGGCCGTGGCGGGCACCACCGTGGAGAAGATGCGGGAGCTGGGTTTCAGCCACGCCAAGGGCCGCGCGCTGATCGAGGTGGCGGAGCGGATCGTGAGCCGGGAGCTCTCTCTCGACGAGCTCGAGGCGCTCCCCACCGAAGACGTGTACGAGCGCCTCCTCGAGCTGCGCGGCGTGGGCCCCTGGACCGCGTGGCTGGTCCTGCTCCGCGGCCTGGGCCGGCTGGATGCCTTTCCCTCCGGCGACGTCGGCGCGAACCGCGGCCTCGCCCGCCTCGTTGGCGAGCCGGCCGAGGGCTTTGCCGCGGATTCCTTCGCCGAGCGCTTCGGCGACCAGCGAGGGCTCCTCTACTTCTACACACTGGGCGCCTATCTCCTCCGGCAGGGGCTCATCACCCCGGCGCCGCCGCTCGAGACGGAGACGGCCGGGGCGGGCGCACCGGGGTGACCGATCTTCAGGCGGGCCGCACGGCGCGCAGGCGCTGCTCGGCGGAGCCCCAGTTGATCACGTCGAAGAAGCGATCCACGTAGGAGGCGCGGTCGGCCTTGTACCGAAGGTAGTAGGCGTGTTCCCAGACGTCGCAGCAGAGGAGAGGCTGCACGCCCTGGAAGCCCATGTTCTGGTGGTTCTCGGCGGCGACGACGACGAGTCGATCGCCGAGGGGCTCGTAGGCGAGGACGCCCCACGCGCTCGCCTCGGCGGCCTTCGCGGCGGCGGCGAACTGTCCGCGGAAGGCGTCCACGCTCCCGAAGCTGGCCTCGATGGCGGTCTTGAGCACGCCCGTCGGCTGCCCGCCGCCCTGGGGGCTCATCGAGTTCCAGTAGAGCGAGTGGAGGACATGTCCGCTCCCGTTGAACTCCATCGCCCGCTCGAGCGCCTTGATCTGGGCGAAGTCGCCCTTCTTGCGCGCGTCGGCCAGGCCCGCTGCGGCGGTGTTGAGCCCCTTCACGTAGGCCGCGTGGTGGACGTCGTGGTGGAGGTGGAGGATCTCCGCGCTCAGGTAGCCGTCGAGGGCCTCATAGGCGTAGGGGAGCGGCGGGAGCGTGTACTCCTTCTGGCCCATGGTGCCGGGCGCCGCCGCGGGAGGCGGAGCGTTCTTCCCGGCGCCGGCCGGCGGGGGCGCGGCCTTCTCCGCGGAGGCGATGGCCCCGAGCCCGAGGACCGGCGCAGCGATGGCCGTGCCCGCCATCAGCCCGAGGAGCCTCCTGCGCTCCGGGTTCTTCACGTCCATGGAATCCAGCTCGCGATCGTCGCCCATGCCTTGCTCCAAGCTCGAGGTAGACCTCGAGCCTATCGGCCGGATGATCTTCCTGCAAACGAAAGGCCGGGCGCTCGCTCGTCGGCCTGGCGATCGCGTTGAACATCGAGTCGGTTGAGCTTTCACTTGTTGTGACGTGGCCTCGCAGGTGCTGTCGCGGAGGCCGTCTCGGAGCGGTCGGGCCCCCGCCGCTTTGCCATTCCCCCCGACCCGGTTACGCTGTCGGAGAATGAACCAGCTCTCATCCGAATCGAAGGGCGCGTCCCGCGTCCCCGCCTGGCTCCTGCCTGCGTTGATGTTGACCGGCGCGCTGCTGGGCATGCTCATCGGCGCTCTCGCCGGCGCGCGCTGGGACGATCCCGCGTGGGCGCTCCCGGTCGCCCTGGTCCGCCTGCCCGGGACGATCTTCCTCTCGCTGCTCAAGGCGCTGATCGTCCCGCTCGTCGTGACCAGCATCGTGACCGGCGTGACGAAGATGGGCGACCTGCGCAAGGTCGGCCGGATCGCGGGCTACACCGGCGCCTACTTCATCCTCTCCACCTTCCTCGCGGTCTTCACCGGGATCGTTCTCGTGAACGTCTTCCTCCCGGGCCATCGGGGCTCGATCGCGCCAGCGGCGGCGAGTCTGCCGGCTGCCGTCACGAGCGGGCAGGGGACGATCGGCGCAGTGAGCGAGCTCATCCAGGGGATGTTCCCCGCGAACCTCGCCGGCGCGGCGGTGGACGGGAACATCCTCGGCCTCATCATCTTCAGCCTGCTCTTCGGCACGATGCTCTCCTTCGACGCCGAGCGCTCGCGCCCGCTCGTGGACGTCCTGGAGGCGGCGAACGAAGCGCTGCTGCGGCTGGTGCACCTGGTGCTCTGGCTCGCGCCCCTCGGCGTTCTCGGCCTGGTGGCGGATCGCATCGGCAAGGCAGGCGGCGGGGCTGCCGTGTGGAGCGACCTCACCCGCCTGGCCTGGTACGGCGGCACGGTGGTGCTCGGCCTGGTGATCCACTCCGTGATCACGCTCCCGCTGATCCTGCGGATCTTCGCCGGCCGCAGCCCGACGCGTTTCGCGGCCGGGATGACCGACTCGCTGGTCACCGCGGTGGGCACGGGCTCGTCCGCGGCGACCATGCCGGTGACGATGCGCTGCCTCGTGGAGAACAACGGGATCTCCCGCAGGGCGGCGGACTTCGTGATCCCTCTCGGCACCACGATCAACATGAACGGCACCGCGCTCTACGAGGCGGTGGCGGCGATCTTCATCGCCCAGTCCCTGGGGATCGAGCTCTCGCTGATCCAGCAGGTGATCGTGCTCTTCACCGCGACGCTAGCGGCCGTCGGCGCCGCGGCGATCCCCGAGGCGGGCCTGGTCACGATGGTGCTCGTGCTGGGGGCGGTCGGGCTGCCGGCGGAAGGGATCGGCCTGATCCTCGCCATCGACTGGATCCTCGACCGCTTCCGCACCGGCGTGAACGTCTGGGGAGACGCGATCGGCGCCGGTCTCGTCGACAAGCGCCTCGCCACTTGGGGCGCCGCGGCCACGTCACCGGAGCCCGCAGGACCGACTACGTAAACGGTCAGGGCGCCTCGATCCGCTTGTGCGAGCGGAGCATCCAGCCGATCATCTTGTAGAGCAGCCGGGCGCCGACGTTGCCGTCCCAGTGGTCGTCGTCGGGGCCGGGGGCGACCTCGCAGAGATCGAGGCCGACGATGGTGCGGCCGCTCCGGGCCACGCCGGCCACGAGCGCGCAGACCTGCTGGAACGAGAGGCCGCCGGGCACCGGCGTGCCGGTGTGCGGGCAGAGGGTGGGATCGAGGCCGTCGATGTCGAAGGACAGGTAGACGTGCTGCGGCAGGTCGGCGACGATCCGCGACACCTGCGCGCTCCAGGTCGCGCCGCCGAAGCGCTCGTCGCAGAGCACCTGATCGAAGTGTGTGACCACGCGGCCGCCGCTGTTGCGGATGTACTCGTGCTCGGCGCGTCCCAGGTCGCGGATGCCGACCTGGACGAGCTTCGACACGCCGGGGATCCGCTCCATCACGTTGTGGAAGATCGACGCGTGGCTCCAGGTGAAGCCCTCGTAGGCGTCGCGTAGATCGGCGTGGGCGTCGAGGTGCAGGATCCCCAGCCCCGGGAAGCGCTCGGCATACGCGCGGATCGCGCCGAAGGGCACGGCGTGGTCGCCGCCGATCACGCAGGGGATCTTGCCCGCGGCGAGGAGCGACGCGCACTTCTCGTACACCCACTCGTTCACGAGGGCGCTGCGCTCGTTCACGCGGTCGAGGTTCGCCTGGAGCTCGGCATCGTCTCCAGCGCCGCCCGCCTCGATCACCGGCGCGGCGAGGGCCTTCGCCTCGTCGTTCCAGGCGCGGATCTCCGGATCCTCGTCGAGCATGAAGATGCCGGGCTCGTAGGGCCTGCCGATCTCGACGTCGAAGAGGTCCACCTGCGCGGAGGCCTCGCGGATCGCTTCGGGGCCGTCGGCGGCGCCCGCGCCGTAGGAGGTGGTGGCCTCGAAGGGAACGGGGACGAGGACGACCGCCGACTCGTCTTCGGTGAAGGGGAGTCCGAAGACGCCGCTGCCGGGAGCTGCCGCCTGATCGGGATCGAAGTGCGCCATGTGGGCCTCGTTGCAAGAGCGCCGGACGGCGCAGCCAAAGAGGCGCGCATCCTATCCGCGGCGACGTGCCCGTCAACGCCGGTCGAGGCTGCCGGCGCCAGGCCGGGACCTCAGTGCGCTTCGACGGGGGCCGCTGGGATGCGGCGGTCGATCTTGCGGCCCGCCTGCCAGACCGCGACGATCCGCCCGACGGCCGAGATGTCCTCCACGGGGTTGCCGTCCACGAGGAGGAGGTCGGCGTAGGCGCCGAGCCCGATCACGCCGAAGGCGGCCCGCGGCGCGAGGATCCGCACGGGGTAGGAGGTCGCCATCTTCAGCACCTCCGCCGGCGGAAAGCCGAGGGCGACCAGCGCCTGGAGCTCCTGGTGGAGGGCGGCGCCGTGGACGAGACCCGGAAGCCCCGATCCGGATCCGGCGAGCAGCGGGACGCCGAGCTCGCGCAGGACGGCGAGGTTCTCCCGGGTGGTCGCGTCGTACGAGGACGCGAGCTCCTTGGTATCCTCGAGGGGGCCGGCGGCGGCCGCACCACCGGCGCCAGGAGCGCCCGTGCCCGTCCGGAGGACCTCGCCCTCGAGCGGGCTCGCGGAGGGCGTGCCGGACATGCGCTCGCCCATCGCCGCCCAGAGCCGCGCGGTGGTGACCACGGGCGCTCCCGAGAGCGCGATGGCGTCGGCCTGCTCGTTGGTGAGCCGGCTCGTCCAGGGCGTGTGCAGCAGCAGGGTCGCGCCGGCCTCGGCGGCCTCCGCCGCGTCCTCGGGCCGCTGGGCGTCCACGTAGACCGAGCGCTCGTACATCCGCGCCTCGGCGACCACGGCCTCCAGCGCCTTTCGCGAGAGCCCGGGCTCGCCGCCGAAATCGACCTTCACGAAGTCGGAGCGGAGGTACTCGAGGTCGCGGCGCGCGGCCCTTGCGGCGTCCTTCGGCGTCGAGGCGATCCGC
Organism: Vulgatibacter incomptus; assembly: GCF_001263175.1. Taxonomy (GTDB): domain Bacteria; phylum Myxococcota; class Myxococcia; order Myxococcales; family Vulgatibacteraceae; genus Vulgatibacter; species Vulgatibacter incomptus. Next base: position 4,232,822 of record NZ_CP012332.1, read on the forward strand.
GCCGAACGCGGTCGGAAGAAGCGACCGAACGGGCCTGGCTCCAGCGAGGCCGTGCCCACGATCGAGTGCGAGGAGCGGAACATCCGGGGACCGGCCACCCGGCCGTCGGCGATCTCCTTCTGCAGCGCCTCGATGTCGGCGTCATGCCCGACCGCGACCACAGTGGTGATCCCGCTGTACAGGAGCGCCTCCGCCTGGAGCTTGGGGTCGCGAATGGCGCCGGCCCAAGGCGGGGTGTCGTCGCTCGCACCCAGGCGGACGTTCATGTCCACGAGCCCGGGCATGAGCGTGAGCCCCTCGGCGTCGACCACCTCGGTGCCTTCGGGGGGAACGAGTTTGCCCGGATGGGCCACCCTCGCGACGCGCCCGCGGGCGAGGAGCACGTCCACCGGCTCGGTGAGGTCGTCTTCGAGGCCCGTGAACACGCGCACGTTCCGGATGAGCGTGGGCGGCGCCTCGTGGTGGGTGTCCGGAGGGGTGACCAGGACGGGCTGGTGCGTCGCAGCGCAACCGAAGGTGAGAAGGACGAGGGGGAGCAGGTGATGCACGCGGCACATGGCGGCATGATAGCCACATCCCACCGCGATCATGGCAGCCTGCCCGGGGGGCAGGGGAGGGCGCGCGGTCGATTTCGACCTGACCGTGGGGAAACCAGGTCGCCGTCAGATCTCCGCGAGGAGCAGCGTGCACGGGATCCCGCCGTTCCGGAGCGGGATCGCCCGCGGCTCGCGGAGCCGAAGAGCGGCGCCGAGCGCGGGATCGGCGACGAGGATCGCCACGGTCCATCCGCCGAAGGCCGAGCGCAGCCTCTCTCCGAAGCCCCGGTAGAGGGAGCCGAGCTCCCGCGCCTCGCCCAGGCGCTTACCGTACGGCGGATTCGCCACGAGGATCCCCCTGGGCCCCGGGGGAGGCGCGGCGTCGGCGACGTCCACTCTGCCGAGGGTGATGGAGTCGAACACCTCCGCCCGCGTGGCGTTCCGGCGCGCCACCCCGAGGGCGCCCGCGTTGCGATCGCTGCCGACGATCGGCGCCGGCGCGCTCCTCTCGAGCGCCCGGAGCTCCTGCCGCACCTGGGCACCGAGCCCCTCCGGCGTCGACGGCCAGCCCTCGCAGGCGAAGGTGCGGAGCGAACCCGGGGCGCGGCGGAGGGCGATCGTGGCCGCCTCGATCAGGAAGGTCCCGCTGCCGCACATGGGATCGACCAGGGCCTGGGAGCCGTCGTAGCCGGCGAGGAGGAGGATCCCCGCCGCGAGGTTCTCGCGCAGCGGCGCGGCCCCCGTCTCCTGGCGATAGCCGCGCATGTGGAGGTGCGGGCCGGTGGTGTCGAGGCTGAGGGTGAGCGTGCCCTGGGAGAGGCGCAGGTGCACGGACTGCTCGGCCTCGGCGGAGACGAAGCGCGCGGCCGGAACCTGCCGCAGCACCTCCTCGCGGACCTGCCGCTCCAGCGCGCCCGGGCGGGATCCGCCGCCGGCGACCTCGATCGCGACGGTGCCGGACGGGCGCATGAAGGATCGCCAATCGACCGAGGCGGCGAGACCGCCGAGATCCGCCAGCCTGCCTTCTCCGAGCCGCAGGAGGATCCGCGATCCCGTCCGGAGCCCGAGGTTCAGGCGGAGGATCGCCGCCGGATCGCCCCGGCACTCGACGCCGCCGACGACCTCGCGGACGTCATCGGCGCCGAGCGTTCGGGCCTCGTGGACACAGGGGCCCTCGAGACCCGGCGGTGTGACAATGAAAAGCGCGCGCACGGCGGCAACCTACGACGGGGCCTCAAGGCGTGTCCAGGAACCGCCCCCGAGTAGCGGGAGCGATTCCTGGAGCACGCGCTTCGCGCGTGAAGCGCCTTTTTTACGTTGCTCCGCCCTTAGGGCTCCGCTGCGGGCAATCGGCGACTGCATCGGGCGCTCACTGAGGCCGCCACGTCACACCACGCGGCGGGCGACCGAGAGCGCGAACGCGTCGTTCGCCGGCACGTGCCAGCTCTCCATCTCCAGATTCGAGGAGGCGTAGAGCCGCTCCACCGAGGACCTCGTGAACTTGCGGCTGATCTCCGTGTGGATCGTCTCGCCGTCCTCGAAGGAGACCTCGAGCCCGATCCGCTTCACGCGGACCTTCTGCGCACCCACCGACCGCAGATGCATCTCGATCCGGCTTCGCTCCTCGCGGAAGAACGCCACGTGCTCGAAGCGGTCGAGCTCGAAGTCGGCGTCGAGCTCGCGGTTGATCACCCGCAGCACGTTCTTGTTGAACTCGGCGGTCAGGCCCTGATCGTCGTTGTACGCGGCGTCGAGCTCGGCGCGATCCTTCACCAGATCGGTCCCCATCAGGAGGCGATCCTCCGCCCCCATGATCGACGCGATCCGGCCGAGGAAGCGCCGCGCCTCGTCGTCCTCGAAGTTTCCGATGGTCCCGCCCAGGAAGACGAAGAGCCTCCTGCCGAGCTCCGGGATCCGGTCGAGGTGGCGATCGTAGTCGCCGACCACGCCGTGGATCTTGAGCCACGGATAGTCGCGCTGCAGCGCACTCGCGCTCGAGCGGAGCATCTCCTCGCTCACGTCGAAGGGCACGTAGCAGCAGGACGACTTTGCCGCCTCGAGAAGACAGCGGGTCTTGCGGGCGGCGCCGCTGCCGAGCTCCACCAACCCCGTGGGATGGACCTGCGACACGAGCGGCTCTGCGATCTGCTCGAGGAGCGCCTGCTCGGTCCTCGTCTGGTAGTACTCGGGCGTGTCGCAGATCTGGTCGAAGAGCTTCGAGCCCCTCTCGTCATAGAAGTGCTTGGGAGGCAGAGATTTTGGCTTCCGACCAAGACCTTTCCTTACGTCGTCGGCGAGGGTCGAACCTTCGCCGGGGCGCACGTGGACGTCCACCACCAGCCGCTGCGAGGCTTCACGGTCGTTCTCGATCCGGCGCATGATCCCTCCCCCGAGAGAAGCGGCTCTCTTCCTTGCTATCAGCATCGAATTACGGCGCCAAATACGGTGTGTGTCCCGGTGAACGGGAGCATCCCCCATGCCGGCGAGCCGGCGCCCGGGCGTCCCGAAGCGGACGCGCCCCCGTCGGGTCCACCCTCCAGCGCCGAAAATCCAGCGCGCGGACGCGCTCCCCGCGAACGAGATAGAGTCTCGGACGTATGTGCAGGCTCCTCGGCTACCTCGGCCCCCAGGTGCCTCTCGGCTCATTGATCGCCGAGAGGCCCCACTCCCTCGTCCGGCAGAGCTACCTGCCGCGCGAGCTGCGCAGCGCCACGGTGAACGCCGACGGCTGGGGAGCCGGCTTCTACGTGGACGGCGAGCGTGAGCCCTGCCTCTACGCGAGCACCTCGCCCATCTGGGCGGACGCGAACCTGCCCCACCTGGGTAGGGCGATCCGATCGGGCTGCGTCGTCGCCGCGGTCCGGAGCGCGACCGAGCCGTCGAGCATCGCGCAGGCGAACACCCAGCCCTTCGCCAGGGGCCGGCTCGCCTTCCTCCACAACGGCTTCATCGCGCGCTTCCGCCAGACGGTGCAGCGCCGGCTCTGCGCCTCTCTCTCGGACGCGACCTACGCGGGGATCGCGGGGACCAGCGACTCCGAGCACCTCTTCGCGCTGATCGCCGAGCGGCTGGGAGCGCGCGAGGGAGCGGAGGCGATGCGTGACGCCGCCGCTCGGGCCGTCGCGGACGTGAGCGCCTGGGCGGTGGAGGCGGGGAGCGAGGCCCACTTCTCGATCGTCCTCGCCGACGGCGAGTCGCTGGTCGCCCTGCGATCGTCGACGGGCGGCGATCCGCCGAGCCTCTACGTGCTCCACGACCGAGACACGGCGACGCCCCACGTGCTCGTCGCGTCGGAGCCCCTCGACGGGGCAGCCGGGTGGCGGCCGGTGGCGCCGAACCGGACGATCGTCGCCACCTTGGGCGACGGGCTTCGAGACGAGCCGCTCTGAGCCGGAGCGAAGCCGCCTTCACACGCTCTGGAGGGGAACGCCATGGACGACCTCGAGCAGGGGCTGGAGGAGGCACGGCGCTCGACCTTGCGCCTCGTGGAAGGTCTCACCGACGCCGAGGCGCGGACGCAATACGACCCGGCCTTCTCGCCGCTCGCGTGGCACCTGGGCCACGTCGCCTGGCAGGAGGAGCGCTGGGCCCTTCGCCATGTCGGAGGGCAGGAGCCGATCGATCCGCGCCTCGACGGGATCTACGACACCTTCGTGAGCGAGAAGAGGAGCCGCGGGCGAAGGCTCCCGCCTCTCGAGGCGATCCGCGCCTACGCCGCTCGCGTACGGGAGAGCTCCCTGGAGCTCCTCCGCCATGCCGATCCTCCGGCGCACGGCACCTTTCGCTTCCTCGCCGGCCACGAGCACCAGCACGCCGAGACCATGGCGGTGGTGCGGCTCCTGGCTGGCCTTCCCCTCGATTCGGCCGGCTTCGCAATGCCGGCCACGCCACCGGCGCCGACGGGACCCGCCTTCGTCGAGATCCCGGCCGGGTCCTTCGTCCTCGGGGCACAGGGAGATCTCCACGCTTGGGACAACGAGGCGAAGGCCCACCCGGTCGAGCTGCCCGCCTACCGGATCGCCCGCGATCCCGTGACCAACGCCGACTGGCTCGCCTTCATGGACGACGGCGGCTACGCCGACGATCGCCTCTGGGACGACGACGGCAGGCGCTGGCGGAACGAGGCCAAGGCCGTGGCGCCGCTCCACTGGAGCCGATCCCCCTCCGGGTGGACGCGGCGGACGCTCCTCGGGCAGCGCCCGGTGGATCCCACGCATCCGGTGGCCCACGTCTCCTGGCACGAGGCGTCTGCCTTCGCCCGCTTCGCCGGCGCGAGGCTCCCCACCGAGGCGGAGTGGGAGCGGGCGGCCTCGTGGGCGCAGGGCGCGAAGCGGCGCTGGCCGTGGGGCGAGGGAGCGCCGCCTGATGGTGTGAACATCGGATTGACTATAGGTGACACGTCGCCCTGTGAGGCGCACGCGGCCTCTCCCTGCGGCGCGAGGGCCCTCGCCGGCAACGTCTGGGAGTGGACCTCGAGCTTCTTCGACGCGTACCCGGGCTTCACCGCCGGCGCCTACCGCGGCTACAGCCTGCCCTGGTTCGGCGAGGAGCACCGGGTGCTCCGCGGAGGATGCCACCTCACGCATCCCTCGATCGCCCGCACCACCTTCCGCAACTGGTTCGTGCCGGGGATGCGCGCGTACCCCTCCGGCCTTCGGCTGGCCGAATCCCCCTGAAACGAAGAAAGCCGCCCAGGGGGGCGGCTCTCTTCACTCAGAAAACGGCTCGAAGCGCTCAGCTCTTCGGCTGGGAGACGCTCTTGCCGGCTTCCTTCCAGCCCATGATGCCGGCAGGGAGCACGTTCACGTCGGTGTAGCCCGCGGCGAGGGCGCGCTCGGCCGCCACGTGCGACGCGGTGCAGCGGGTGTTCGCGCAGTAGAAGACGAGCTTGGCGTTCTTGTCCGCCGGGAGCTCCTTGGCCGTGTCGTACTGGCTCGCCGAGGACAGGAGGATCGCGCCGGGGATCACGCCCATCTTCGAGCGGACGTCGGCGTTGTTCACGTCGAAGATCGTCGCCTTGCCCGAGACCGCGGCCAGCTCCTCGAGCGACATCATCTTCCAGGAGGCCTTCGCCTCCTTGGCCTGGTGGTGGGGGCACTCGGTGCCCTTCTCGGCGCAGGCGGCCTTGTCGCAGGTGGCGTGATCGCAGGACGCGTGGCCTTCGGCGTGGCCGGGGCAGGCGAGGGCGAGGGAAGGCACCGCGAGAGCGGCTGCGGCGGCGAGGGCGAGGAAGAGCTTCGACACGTCGGACCTCCAGCGAAAGATTCGGGAAGGACATAGTACGGCCGGCGCCGCCGCCGCAAGGGAACCGGCCCTATGCGGGCCCATCGAAACCGACCGCTACCGGAAGGGACGCACCACCTCGCCCTTGCGGCCCGCCTCCCGGAGCTCCACCCCCTGGCCGTAGAGTTTGCTGGCGTCCGGGAGCACCAGGTAGCCGACGGGCTGGGATTTCCGGGCCCGCCGCGACACCGCGTCCTGCACGCCCTTGAAGATCCGTTCGAAGATCGGCGCCTTCTGGACCCGGCGCTGGGTGTCGCCCGAGACGTGGAGCTCCGCCCAGAGCTGGCCGCTGCGGAGCACCTTCTCGTCGGCGTCGTAGAGCGAGCGCTCGAAGAAGATCACCGGCGAGACCACCTCGAGGATCATCAGCTTCCCCTTGTCGGGGCCTCGCTTGACCTTGTCGACCGTGATCGGCCCCGCGGCTGGCGCACCCAGGTAATAGGCCTCCTCCTCGAGGGTGCCCGCGAGCGCCTCGTCCACCTTGGGAGCCTGCCATTTCGGAGGGACGATCCGCGGGTAGAGCTCCAGCTCCAGGGGAGCCAGGTCGCGCAGGAAGGCCGCCTCGTCCTCGGGGCCCATGAAGAATCGGATCAGGTTCGCCATGCGGCGCACCATAGCGCTTCCGCAGGGCGATCCGTGGGAACTGTCGGCGAAAACGATCATCCGCTCGCCACGAGACCGGTCGAATGGTAGCGTTAGTTTTTGAACATACTAACGTCGCGAGACTCCGTTCCGCCGTAGCCGAAAGGGTTGGGCAGTATGCGGTTGAGCTTCACTCACTCCGTCGATGGCAAGCCGTTTGTCGGCGCGCTCCTCGTTCTCGCTCTCGTCGCCCTGCCGGGCGCTGCGAGTGCGGCCTACTACACGGCGATCCAGACGCCCAACACCTTCCAGGCGATGCCGCTCCCGAACGGCGCCGCGGTCACGTCGTACGGATCCTCGCAGTTCAAGGGCTGGAGCTACTCGCCGAACGAGCTCCCGATCACGCTCCCCTTCCAGGTGGGCTTCTTCGGCCAGTCGTACGGCGTGGCCAACGTGCTGGGGAAGGGCATGTTGACCTTCGGCACCCAGTACCCCACGACGGGGAGCGGAAGCTCCGGGCAGCGCGCGATTCCGAGCACGTCGACGACGCCGCACAACTTCGTCGCGGTCTGGTGGGACCAGATCGTCTGCAATGACACCTCGGGCTCGGACGCGGGCGGACCGATCCAGACCCAGGTGATCGGCACCGCGCCGAGCCGGAACTTCGTCATCCAGTGGACCACGTGCCGCCGGTACGCCGGCTCCGGGGTGTTCACGGCCCAGGTCTGGCTGACCGAGGGCTCCGACGAGATCGCGGTCCACTACGGTCCCGTCACCGGGTCCGGCTCGACCTCCTGGAGCGCATCCATGGGGATCGAGAACCTCGACGGTTCGGATGGCACGTTCGGTCCTTCGGCAAGCGGCCAGAACTGCAATCCCACCTGCGGCCCGACCAACTTCCCGACGAACACCAAGGTGACCTACAGCTCCGGGCCGAGCCTCGCGGTGCAGTCCGTCACGGCGCCGACCGAGACGTTCACCGGGCTCCCGATCTCCGTCAGCGCGGTGGTGAAGAACCAGGGTGGCAAGCCCGCGCAGGGCTTCACCGCTCGCGTGCTCGTGAACACGGAGCCTGCCTTGACCTCTTCGGCGCGAGAGCTGGCCGTCGACTCCGGGACCTATGACGCCGCGCCGGGCCAGACCGTCGCGTTCGACTTCGAGGTTCGCCTCCCGGTCGACCTGCAGGAGGGCACCTACTACGTCCTCGTCGAGGCGGATCCCTTCCGCCAGGTACCGCAGTCGAGCCGCGCCTCCAGCGTCCGGTCGACCGCTCCGATCTCGGTGGGCGTTCGCGCGGCCAATCTCACCGTTCCGCTGGTCAGCGCGCCCGAGCAGATCGAGCTCGGGGCTGAGTTCACTGTGGATTGGGTGGCCGCGAACATCGGCAACCTCGAAGCCGACGCCGCTCCCTACATCGTGGTGCTCTCCGATCACGCGAATCCCGGGAGCTCGAGCCTGGTACTCCGCGCCGGCGAGGTCGACCTCGACATGTTCAGCGAGGTGCCCATGCGCGAGACCCTCCGGCTCCCGGCGGGCGTCGAGGCGGGTCGCTACTACGTCGGAGTGGTCTTCGATCCGGAGGCCCGAGTCTTCCAGCACGAGCGGAACAACAACACCGGGGTCTCGAAGCCCGTGCTGGTGGCTTCGAGCGCCCTCTCCGTCGAGACGCGCGTCCTCCCCGAAGCCGCTCTCGGCGCTCCCTACTGCGTGGTCCTGAAGGCGAAGGGTGGCGACGGGCTCTACGTCTGGTCGCTCGAGGCGGGCTCGAAGCTTCCGCCGGGTCTCGTACTCGAGGAGTCCCCCAAGGGGAACCGAGCGAAGGGCCTGCCCTTTCAGACCCTGCTCTGCGGCGCCCCCAGCGGGATCGGCACCTTCGACTTCCGCCTCGCGGTCGAGTCCTACGGGCGCAGGGCCACGGGCGACCTCCAGCTCACGGTTGGCGGCTCCGCTCTGACGCTCCAGATCGCCGAGACGAGCCTTCCCGCTGCAGCCTTCGGGATCGCCTACGACACCCGGCTCACGGCCGTCGGCGGCACCGCCCCCTTCACCTGGACCCTCGTGCGAGGCCTGCCCGCCGGGCTCACGATGAACGCCGCGGGGCGGATCACCGGAACGCCCATGGAGGACGGCGGCTTCGAACCGACGGTTCGAGTGGTCGACTCCGAGGGACGGACGGCCGAGCAGACCTTGACCCTGCCTGTGATCGGGCCGGCGAACGTCGTCTGTGCCACCACCGGCCTGCCTTCGCGCAAGGTCGGAGAGAGCATGGACGGCATCGCGATCCTCGCCGCCGGCGGCAAGAAGCCCTACGCGTGGAAGACGATCTCGTCTCAGCGTCTCGGGTCGGGCGCAGGGACGACGTCGGAGATGTTCGACGGTCAGGCGCCGAAGGGTCTCACGCTCTCCCAGGGTGGCCAGGTCGGCGGGGCGCCGAAGGAAGAGGGCTCCTACCTCTGGACCGTCGAGGTCGCGGATGCCGACCACGGCAGCCGGAGGTGTGTCCTGACCATGGACGTGAGCGGCGAGCGGAACCTCTCGGTCTCGACCCTCACGCTCCCGACCGCGGCGGTGGGCACGGCGTACTCGGCCTGGCTCCAGGCCACCGGCGGCTCGGGATCCCTCACCTGGTCGGCCTTCGATCGCGGGCTCCCCGTCGGCCTCGAGCTCGATTCGTCCGGCCGGATCTCGGGAACTCCGACCCTGGACCAGCTCGACGGCGAGAGCTCGCGGACGTTCTCCTTTGTCGTGTCGGTCCGGGACGAGCAGAACCGTCGGGGTCTGGCCGCGCTCTCGATCCGGCTGCTCTCGGAGGCCCCGATTGCGCCGGTGGCGCGCGCGGAGTCGAAGAGCGGCTGTCAGGCCGGCGCGTCGGATCCGAGCCTCGCGGCGCTCGCGCTCGCCCTGGGTATCGGCGGCTTCCTGCGTCGCCGCGGGACTCGAGCCGCCTGACGCGACTCGTCCCGAAACGATCGGTCCCCCGCCCGCATGCCGGGCGGGGTGGGGACCGAGATGGTTTGTGTACCATTGAAATGACCTTCGCCTCGTGCGACGCTCGGTCCGATCGTGAACTGGGCGAGGCTGCCGGGACCGCTCCCTGCCGCCTCGCTCCGATCGGAGTGGAGTCGCCTTGGAGAAGTTCCGACCTGCCGTCGCTTCCACCTGGAAGCCCACGAATGCCGTCCCCGCAGCCCTCGCCCTCGCCCTGATCGCCGTACCGGCGATGGCGATCGCGGCGAACCCCTACGACGTCTCGACCCGGCCCATCACCTACGAGCCCCTTCCCCTCTCGGGAGGCCAGGTCACCACGCTCACGACTACGAGCACGGACGACGGCTCGGCCGACGTCGGCCTCCCGTTCCCGGTCCGTTTCTTCGACGTCGACTACCAGGAGGCGAGCGTCGGCACCAACGGCCTCGTCACCTTCGGCCCCAGGTCCACGGCCTCCTGCACGTCGGGGGAGTCCCACTGCGCCAACGCGTACAGCAACACGGCGATCCCCTCGACCTCGACGCCGAACCGCCTGATCGCCGCCTGGTGGGACGACCTGAACTGCACTCAGGGCGCCATCACCAAGCAGGTGCTCGGCCAGGCGCCGCAGCGGGAGCTCGTGATCCAGTGGGGATCGGGCTGCTATCGGACGTCGTCGACGAACGTCGTCAATATGCAGCTCTGGCTCCGCGAGGGCTCGAGCAACATCGAGATCCGCTACGGCACGGCCGCCGGCGGCTCGAGCCATAGCGCGTCCGTGGGCATCATGAGCCCGGTCCCGAGCGGCGCGGTGGAGGGCTACCGGGGCCTCAATTGCACGCCCAACTGCACCGGCGACCAGTGGCCGACCAACTCGGCGATCGTCTTCAGCCAGGGGGCGGACCTCGCGGTCGCCTCGGTGACGGCCCCCGAGATCGCCTACTCCGGCATGTCGATCGACGTCGTGGCCAAGGTGCAGAACCTGGGCGGCCTGGCGTCGCAGGCATACTCCCTTCGCTTCCTCGTCAGCCCCACGCCGTCGATCTCCACCGGGTCCCGGGAGGTCGGCAGACTGGAAGGCCTCGCGCTCTTGCAGGCCGGTGCTTCCTTCGTTTCGAACGCCACGGTGAGCCTCCCGGCCGACCTCGCCCCCGGCGCCTGGTACGTCCTGGCCGAGGTCGATCCCGACAAGCAGATCCCGGACAACGACCGCGCGAACAACCTCCGCTCGTCGGGCCCCATGGAGGTCGGTCCTCCCGCGCCGGATCTCTCGGTCTCCGACCTCCGAGCGCCGCTCCAGATCGCCCCGGGCTCGGATTTCTCGATCGAGTGGACCGCCCGGAACCTCGGAAACCTCGGCGGCGTCGACGTGCCCTACGCGGTGGTGGTCTCCGGCAGCGACTACGTCGGCGGGACCAGCCGGCGGCTCCTCGAGGGGACGATCTCCGTGGACGCCTTCTCCCTCGAGGACGTGATCGATCTCGTTCACCTCCCCGCCGACGTCCCCACTGGCATCGCCTACGTCGGCGTCGTGATCGATCCCGACCTCCGGCTCTACGAGCTCGACAAGCTCAACAACACCGGCATCTCCCCCCCGGTGCGCATCGGGTCCACCAGCCTCCAGGTGATCAACCCGGGCCTGCCCGCCGCGACGCTGGGCACCGCCTGGTGCACGAGGCTCGAGGCGGTCGGCGGCGACGGGATCTTCGCGTGGTCGGTCACGCCGGGCTCCACGCTCCCCCCGGGCCTCGCTCTCGCCGAGGAGCCGCAGGGCGCGCGCGCCGCCGGGCGCCCCTTCTCGACGCTGCTCTGCGGGCATCCGTACGCGCTGGGGACGTTCTCCTTCTCCCTCGATGTGAGGTCCGCGGGCCTCTCGGCGTCCGGTGATTTCGTCCTCGACGTCGTGCCGAGCGGGATTCCGCTCACGATCTCCACCCACGCTCTGCCGGCCGCGGGGTTCGGGCGCTCCTACACGACGCTCCTCGGAGCAATCGGTGGCGCCACGCCCTATTCGTGGACGATCACGACCGGCAAGCTCCCTGCGGGCCTCGGGCTCCGGGCCGACGGCGTGATCGCCGGCTCGCCCCTCGAGGACGGTTTCTTCCCCCTCACGGTCCGTGTCGTCGATGCGGGCGGGCAGGCGATGGAGCAGGCGCTGGACCTCATCGTGACCTCCCCGTCGCGGCTCACCTGCGTCACCGGCAGCCTCCCGGCGCGCGAGCTCGGAGAGCCCCTCGATGAGCGGCTCGTGGCCGCCGGAGGGACGAAGCCCTACAAGTGGACGAGCGGTGAGACCCAGCGCCTCGCGTCGGCCGTCGGCGAGGTGGCCGTCTCGCTCGGAGCGGCGCCGCCGCCGGGCCTCTCGCTCGCCGCCGATGGCAAGGTGACCGGCGCGCCGACCCAGGCGGGCCTCTACCTCTGGACCGTCAAGGTCGCCGACGATGCTCGGGCGTCGGAGTCCTGCGCGATCCTCTTCGACGTCCCCGTGAGCCAGGGCATGACCGTGAGCACCCAGGCGCTGGCGGACGCGTTCGTGGGTTCGCCCTATCGGGCCCAGCTCGTCGCGAGCGGCGGGGTCGGCGCGCTGCGCTGGTCGCTCTTTCCGGGGAGCCGGCTCCCGGCCGGCCTCGTCCTCGAGCCGAGCGGCCTGATCTCGGGGACGCCGACCCTGTCGCAGCTCGACGGTGAGGCGGCGCGCAACTTTGCCTTCCTGGTGGAGGTTCGCGACGAGGGCAACCGCCGCGGTCTGGGAGCGACCTCGATCCTGCTGAACGCGGAGCTGCCCGAGTCCTCCAGGTCCCCCGCGTCCTCCGGCAACACGAGCGGTTGCGGCGCCGGCGTCGGCGGGCCGAGCCTGCTGGCGCTTGCCGGTCTCGGGCTCCGCCTCGTGGCGCTCCGGCGCCGGCGGTAGGACTCCAGCGCGTTGTACGGCGGCGGGCCGTGCCTTCCCGAGCGGGGGGCACGGCCCGTCGTGTTTTTACTTTGATTACAGAATTTCACCCTTCGGATGGCTAGGCCCCGATCCAGCAGAGGACGTCTTTCATACGCTTTGATCCCCCTCAAACTAGGTCCCGGCCATATCGGGGCGTTCCCTGGAGAGTGCTCGATGTCCGAAGAAGGTGGAACCGTGGGATTCAGGGTGCAGCGCCGCCTCTTCGGGGGCCTTCTGGCCGTACTGCTGGGCGCGGTGATTTCGGCGTCGGCGGCGACCGCAGAAGCGGCGACCGAGGCGCCGGATCTGGCGGTCGGCGCGCTGTCCCCGCCGCGGCAGATTTCGCCGGGCTCCGACTTCGAGCTCTCCTGGACGGCGTTGAACCTCGGAGACGGTCCCGCCATCGACGTCCAGTACGACGTGGTCATCTCGAACGCGGACGTGCTCGGCAGCTCGAGCCGGCGGCTCCACTCCGCGCGCTTCACGCTCGATGCGTTCTCGGAGGTGGACTTCGTCGAGAGACTCCAGCTCCCGGCCCTCACGGATCCGCACGCCATTCCGCCGGGCCTCTACTACATCGGGGTGATCATCGATCCGAACGGCGAGATCGCCGAGCCGGACAAGTCGAACAACACTGCCGTTTCACCGGTGCTCGTGGCCTCGTCGACCCTCTCCGTGCTCAACCAGTCGCTCCCGCCCGCCCAGATCGGCTCGCACTACTGCGTTCGCCTCGACTCCGTTGGAGGAAACGGGATCTCCGTGTGGTCCGTGGCCGCTGGCTCGCGCCTCCCGCCCGGCCTGGCGCTGAACGACCTTCCGGCAAAAGCGCGGGAGCAGGGCCTTCCCTTCGTGACAATGCTCTGCGGGGTGCCGACCGAGGAGGGCAGGTTCGGATTCACGGTGTCGGTCACGTCGGCCGGCCTGACCGCGTCGCAGGGTCTGGAGCTCGAGGTGACCGGCAGCGGGCTCCCCCTCATGATCGTCACGAAGGAGCTGCCGGCGGCTACGTTCCGCCAGGCGTACCTCGCGGACCTGGGCGCGGTGGGCGGAAAGACGCCCTACGCTTGGAGCGTCTTGGACGGCACTCTCCCGTCCGGCATCGCCCTCCGCCGAGACGGGACCCTCCTCGGCCAGCCGATCGACGACGACGGCCACAAGTTCAAGGTGCTTCTGACGGATGCAGCGGGGCGCACGGCCGAGCAGGAGCTCGAGCTCCCGGTCACGCCGCCTGCCAAGCTGACCTGCACGACGACCTCGCTGCCGAAGCGGGGGCTCTCCGAGACGTACGACGGGGTCGTTCTCGGCGCGGCCGGCGGCAAGAAGCCCTACAAGTGGAAGACGATCGACACCACTCGGCTCGGAGTCGAGATCGGGGAGTCCTCGATCGCGCTGGGCGAGGTGCCGCCTCCGGGGATCACGCTCGCCGAATCGGGCGCGCTCTCGGGAGCGCCCTCCCAGGTGGGGTCCTACCTGTGGACGGTGGAGGTCTCGGACAGCGCTACGCCGGCGGAGAGCCAGAAGTGCCCGATCGAGGTGAACGTCGAGAGCGATCACGGACTGACCGTGTCGACCCAGGGCCTCCCTGCGGCGATCGCGGGCCAGCCCTACCGCGCGAAGCTCCAGGCGACGGGCGGCCAAGGCGCGCTGACGTGGACGGTGTTCTCGGGCCGTCTGCCCCAGGGGCTCAACCTCTCGGAGGACGGAACGATCGACGGTACGCCCACGAAAGCGCAGCTCGAAGGGGAGGAGCGCATCGTGTTCTCCTTCGTCGCCGAGGCCCGCGACGAGCGGATGCTCCGCGGCCTCGGTCAGCAGTCGATCACGTTGCTCGCCGAGGCGCCGCCGTCCTACACGCCTCCGAAGAAGGGCGACGTGCACTGCTCCGCTGTCTCCGCGGATCCGAGCCTGCTCGCCCTGGCGGCCGGCCTCGGACTCGTGGCGCTGCGGCGTCGGCGGAGCTGATCGCTCGCCGGTTCAGCGGAGTCTCGCCCCGAATCGCTCGGGGCGAGGCTTCGACCGAACGCGACGTCAGTAGACGTTGTACTTGCGGCGGAGAGCTTCGTGCTCTGCGCCATTCCGCGACGGGCGAAGGATCTTGTCGGCGTCGTGGAGGTAGTAGAGGTACTCGCTCGAGATGGGGCGCAGCGCCGCCATGAGGGACTCGACCGAGGGAGCGCCGATGGGGCCCGGCGGCAGGCCCGTACGGGTCCGCGTGTTCCAGGGATCCTCGGGGTCGCGCAGCTTGGCGAGGAACGCCTTCCGGTCGTTCCACTCCGGGAGGAGGTAGCGGCTGGTCGCGTCCACGCCGAGGGCGATGTTCCGGTCGATCCGCTTCCAGAGGATCCCGGCGACCAGCGACCGCTGCGAGGGAGTCGGCTCCTCCCGCTCGAGGAGCGAAGCCATCACCACCAGGTCGTGGAGGCTCCTCCCGCTGGCGGCGATCTCCTCCCGGTACGGGATCCAGAACCGCTCGGCGAAGGTGTCGAGCTGCCGCTGGACGAGCTCGCGCACGTCGATGGTGCCGGGGGCGACCGCGTAGGTCTCGGGGTAGAGGTAGCCCTCGAGCGTGCCCTTCGGCAGGGGGAAGGCGACCCGGTAGCGGGAGGGATCCTTCGCCGCGGCGACGTAGGCGCCGGGCTCGATCCAGCCCTTGGCCACCAGCGCGGCGTCGGTGTCCCGCAGGCGCCATCCCTCGATGGTCGCAAAGGGCCGATCCTCGGAGAGGGGAGCGCCCTCCAGGGCCGTGGCGAGCTCGGCGAGGCTCATGCCCCGGGTGAGCGCGTGCCTCCCCGCCTTGGCGTCCAGGCCGCCGCGCTGCCAGAGGTGGAAGCGCCAGAGGCGATGGTCGGAGATCAGCCCCTGCGCTTCCAGCAGATCACCCAGGGCACGGCCGGAGATGCCGCGGGGGACCGCGACCTCCACGAGGGTCGTCTCGCCTGGGGCGATGGGGGTCTGGACGGCGCGCTCGGCGAGGACGAAGACCGTCCCTCCGCCTCCGGCGACGAGGATCAGGGCGGAGAGCACGAGGAGGGCGAGCTTCTTCACGGGCCGGGAGACTAACAGAAAGGTCCGCCACCGGCCGCCGTGCATAGATTCGTCCGGCTGCCCGAGAGGCGACCCTGCCGGGCGGGCAGGCTTCGCCAGGAGCAAGAGCCGTGTCGGAGCGTTCCAGAAGCCGCCTTTGTCCAGCGGAGGAGGGAGCGCGCCGTTGCCGGGTGCTACGGGTCGGGGTGCCCGCCGGCTGGCTGGCCTCGTTCCTGATCCTGGTGGCTCTGGGAGCGCCGCGGAGCGCACCGGCCGCCGCCCTGGTGATCGGAGCGGACGGGAACGTGGTCATCGGCCTCCGCCAGGCGAACGATTCCACCACCGGCTTCAGCATCGACCCGCGGGTCGGGATCCAGCTCGACACAAAGACCCTCCGGTTCACACCCGAGGTGATGGCCAGCTTCGCTCGCTTCGGGAAGGCGGATCGGATCTCCCTGGCGACCCAGGACCACACCTCCTTCCGCGTCGTGGGCGGATTTCGCCTGGCGAGCCGGACGCTCGTGGCCCCGAGCTTCTTCGTCCACGGCGGGCTGGGGCGCCATGCCCTTGGCGATCGGCACCAGCTCGGGCCGGCCTTCGATGCCGGCCTGGCCCTCGACTACACCGGGATCCGGTACCTGAGCGTGGGCGCCCAGGCGAGCTACAACGCCATCGCGATCGACTCGCTCTTCGACTGGGTGGGCATCGGCCTCCACGCGGCCGTGATCTTCTGAACGAGGTCGGGGTAGGCTCCCCGGCATGCCGATCACCCGCCGCGCGGTGCTGAAGTACGGGCTGGGCGGGGCGCTCGCCCTCTCCGCCGGAGGCGTGGGCCTCTCCTTCCAACGTACCGCCTCGCGAACGCCGAGCCGTCCCCTCCGCGCCCTCGATCCCAGGAGCTTCGCCATCCTCGCGGCGGTTGCGGAACGGATCTCCCCCGCGGGCGATGGCTTCCCTGCTGCTTCCGAGCTGGAGGTGGCCGAGGCGATCGACGGGCTCCTGGCGACCTCGCACCCGGCCGTGCTCGACGAGGTGAAGCAGCTGCTGGCGCTGGTGGAGAACGGGCTGGCGGGCATGCTCCTCGACGGCCGCCCGCAGCCGTTCACCTCCCTCTCGCCCGACGACCAGGATCGTGCGCTCCTGGCCTGGCGCCGAAGCTCCCTCGGCCTTCGGCGCACGGCCTACAAGGCGCTGCACGGCCTCTGCGCTGCGGCGTATTACGCGTCGCCGAGGATCTATCCGCAGGTGGGCTACCCGGGGCCTCCGTCGTTCGCGATCGCGGTCCCTACGGCGATCCCGGAGGCGTCCGAATGAAGGGCGAGATCGTCCACGCCGGCGAGCTCCGCAAGGACGCCGACGTGAGCTGCGACGTCTGCATCGTCGGCTCGGGGGCGGGCGGGGCCACCCTGGCCGCGGGGCTCGTCGAGCGGGGCATGCGGGTCGTGATGCTGGAGGAGGGCGGCCATCACACCAAGAGTGAGTTCGATCTCCAGGAGGGGACCGCCTATCCGATGCTCTACCAGGAGCGCGGCATGCGGGCCACGGCGGACCTGGCGATCACGATCCTCCAGGGCCGTGCGGTGGGGGGCTCGACCACGATCAACTGGACCACCTGCTTCCGGACCCCGGATTCGATCCTCGACCACTGGCGCGAGCACCACGGGGTGGACGGGATCGACCTCGGGCCCCATTTCGACGCGGTGGAGGAGCGCCTCTCGATCCACGAGTGGCCGATCGAGCGCGCGAACGCGAACAACCGCGTCCTCTGGGACGGCTGCCGCAAGCTCGGCTGGGAAGCCCGGCCCCTCCGTCGCAACGTCCGTGGCTGCGCGAGCACCGGCTTCTGCGGCATGGGCTGCCCCCTCGACGCCAAGCAGTCGATGCTCGTCACCTACGTCCCTGACGCCCTCGAGCGCGGCCTCTCGCTCTACGTGAACACGAGGGCGGAGCGGCTGGAGGTCGAGAAGGGGCAGGTCACGGCGATCCACTGCGTCGCCCTCGATCCCGGGACGGATCAGCCCACCGGGAGAAGGATCGTGATCCGGCCGAAGGTGGCGGTCTCGAGCGGCGGCGCCATCAACGGCCCGGCGCTCCTCCTCCGCTCCGGCCTGAACCGCAACGGCCGGGTGGGGAAGCGCACCTTCCTCCATCCGGTGGTGGCGATGGCGGCCTTCTTCGACGAGAAGGTGAACGCCTTCTACGGCGCGCCCCAGTCGGTGGGCTCCCATCACTTCGCGGATCGCGGCCCGGGGAAGATCGGCTTCTTCCTGGAGACGCCGCCGGTGCATCCGATGCTGGCGGCGACGGCCTTCTGCGGCTTCGGCAGCGAGCATCGGGACTTCCTGTCGCGGCTCGCGCACGTGGGCGTGCTGATCGCCCTCAGCGTCGACGGCATCCTGCCCGGAGACGAGGGCGGGACGGTCTCCCTTCGACGCGACGGTCGGGTGCGGGTCGACTATCCGGTTGGCGAGCGCCTCGAGGAGTCGTTCCGCGCGTCCTGCCTCGCGATGGCGCGGATCCAGCTCGCCGCAGGCGCGCGCGAAGTGCGATCGCTCCACCTCGAGCCCGTGACCCTGCGCTCCGAAGCGGATCTGCCGCTCCTGGAGCGCGCGCCGTGGGGCGCCCTGCGCCATTCGATCTTCACGGCCCACCAGATGGGCGGCTGCGCGATGGGCGCCGACCCCGCCACGAGCGTGGTGGACTCCACGCTTCGTCACCACGAGATCCACAACCTCTTCGTCGTGGACGGCTCGGTCTTCCCCACTTCACTCGGAGTGAATCCGAGTGAAACCATCTACGCGCTGGCGCACTGGGCGCTAGACCGGGTGGCCTCGGCGGTCTAGGCGCCCCAGGTGAGGACCACCTTGCCGAAGGTGGCGTTGCTCTCGAGGAGGCGGTGGGCGTCGGCGATGCGCTCCATCGGCAGCACCTCGTCCACCACAGGTCGCAGCCGGCCGTCGGAGAAGAGCGGCAGCGCCTCGCGGATGAAGCGCTGGGCGAGGGTGGCCTTCTCCTCGAGCAGCCTGCTTCGGAGCAAGGTGCCGATGAGGGTCGCGCGCTTGGAGAGCAGCATCCCCAGCGGGACCTTCGCGTCGGCGCCGCCGAGGAGGCCCACCACCACGATGCGCCCCTGAGTCGCCAGCGAGCGGAGGTTCTCGGTGAGGTAGGCGCCGCCCACCGTGTCGAGGATCAGCTCGACGCCACGGTCGTTCGTCCGGTCGAGCACCTCGTGGGAGAAGTGCTCGTTGACGAGGACGGCCTCCGAGAGACCGAGCTCGAGCGCGCGCTCGAGCTTGTCCTTCGAGCGCGAGGTGCCGATCGTCCGGCACCCAGCGGCGCGGCAGAGCTGCACGGCTGCGGTCCCGACGCCGCTGCCGACCGCGTGGAGGAGCACCGTCTCGAAGGAGTGCAGGTTGCCCTGCACGAAGAGCGCGTCGAACGCGGTGAGGAAGACCTCGGGGATCGCCGCGGCCTCCGTGAAGCTGAGCTTCTCCGGGATCGGGATCACCTCGCGGGCGTGGACCACCAGGTGCGTCGACATCGCGCCACCGCCGACGATCCCCATCACGCGATCGCCCGGACGAATCCCTCTCGCGAGCTCGCCCGCCTTGAGCACCGTGCCTGCGTACTCGAGGCCGAGGACCTTCGCGGGCCATCCCGTCGGCGCAGGGTAGACACCCCGTCGCTGGAGCAGGTCGGCCCGGTTGAGGCCGGCTGCCGCCACCTCCACCAGGACCTCGTTCGGGCCGGGGTCGCGGACCGAGAGGGCGGAGATCTCCAGCACCTCGGGGCCACCTGCTCCCCGGAATGTCACAGCGCGCGCGTCGTGCATGTGACAATCCTACACCTTTCGCTGGCGACCGCCAGTCAGTGCAGGGTCACGTGCGACGGCAGCGCAGTCGGCATTCGCGTCGCGAGCCGGCGCCGGCGCAGCTCGAACTCCGTCTCGGGATCCACGCGGCGGACTTCCTCCCCGTCGCGGACCGCCGGCGTGCGCTCGCCCAGCCAGTCGCGGTGCCGCGCAGCGAAGCGGTAGAGCGCGTCCGCGAGCCGGTGGAGCCCCGGCACCAGGTAGAGCAGGCGGAAGATGGGAAGGCCCAGCGGGAGCAGCTCGTCCATGCATGCGGCCACCGCGCCGCCGCGGAACCAGACCTGCCCGGAGGTCGAGACGGCGAGCACCGACGCGTCTGCTTGCGCCTGCGAGACGCCCGCTGCTTCGAGAAGTCCAGGCGTCTGCGACGGGAGGAACTGCATCGCGCGCCGCCAGTCGACCTGGCGAAGCCCGCCGGCGATCGCCGAGCAGGCGCCGCATCGCCCGTCGAAGATGATCAGGATCTGGTCGGACCGCAGCATCGCATCGAATCTAACGATCGCTGGCGGTGGCGACGATCCTCCGGCCTTCGATGCGGACGCCCTCGGCCTCGAGGAGGCGGGCCTGGGGGTCTGCGACGGCTCCTGCGAGGGTGCGATCCGCACGGACCACGCGCCACCAGGGGATGCCCGAGCTCCGGCCGAGCGAACGGGCCACCGCCCGGGCCGCCTTGGGATTTCCTGCGCGGGCCGCCACCTGGCCGTAGGAGAGCACCTGGCCGCGAGGAATCGCGCGGACCACCGCGGCCACCGCCGCGTCGAAGCCCTGCGCGTCCTTGGTCACGCCGGCATCGGCCCGTAGGAGAGGAGGTCGACCTCCAGCGGCCCGTTGAAGAGGCGGTGCCGCGCACGGACCCTGGCTCCGAAGGCGCGCTCGAAGTACGGCGAACCGGAGAGGACCACGAGGCGGTGCTCCGGCTCCAGGGGCGCGTAGGCCTGGCCGAAGCCGCGGTAGAGACCCTCGAGCTGGAGGCGCTTGCCGCCGAGCCTCTCGCCGTACGGCGGATTGACGAAGATCTGGCAGCGCGGCGGGAGCGACCCGAGGTCCCGGGTGTCGCGCTGCTCGAGCTCCACCGAGCCCGTGACTCCCGCCCGGTGGAGGTTTCGCTCGGTCACCTCCAGCGGATCCGCGAAGCGATCCCGGGCCAGGATCGGCGCCGGCGCCTTGGGGAGCGCCACCGCCTTGGCGTCCTCCTGCAGCGCGCGGAAGGCCTTGGACTCCTCGTCGCCGAAGGCCGGCCAGCGCATGAAGCCGAAGTGGCGACCGCGCCCCGGCGCGATCTTTCGCGCGATCTGGGCCGCCTCGATCGCCAGCGTCCCCGAGCCGCACATCGGATCGAGGAAGGGGAGGGCGGGATCGTAGCGCCCCAGGGCGAGCATCGCCGCGGCGAGGGTCTCGCGCAGCGGCGCCTCCTTCGCCTCCACCCGCCAGCCCCGCATGTGGAGCGGAGCGCCGGCCAGATCCAGCGAGAGCTGGGCCACGTCCTTGGCGAGGTGGATCACCACGGAGACGTCGGGCCTGTCGGCGTCCACGTCGGGCCTGCCGCCCAGCTTCTCGCGGAGGCGATCGACGATGGCGTCCTTCGCCTTCAGCGCCACGAAGTGGGAGTGGGTGAGCTCCGAGTCGCGCACCGTCGCGCGGATCGCGAAGGTCCGGCGCAGAGAGAGGTGGTCCTCCCACGGGAACGAGCGGATCGCGTCGTAGAACCCCTGTGTCCCGCGGGCCTCGAGCTCGCCGAGCTGGAGCAGGATCCGCATGGCGATCCGCGACCAGAGGCAGGCGCGCATCCCGTCCTCGAGGCGGCCCTCGAAGTGGACGCCGCCGCGGTCGGCGCGTACGCGAGGCAGGCGAAGGGCCCTGAGCTCGTCGCGGAGGGCGCCCTCGGTCCCCTTGGCAGCTGTGGCGAAGAAGTGGTGCATTTGGCGCATCTTGCACGATCGCGGGTTTTTGTCCCGTCGGCCGTGACGAAAAGGGGACGAACGCTCTCTCCGGCGGGCGGTAGGGCGCCTTGCTCCGTTCGGTACCCGTGGCCATTCCTTCACGCACCGGACGCATTTGGGGAGGCGCTCGTGATCGATCACGTCCTGGTGGCCATCGACGGCTCGGAGGGGGCCCGGCGCGCCGCCGACTTCGCCCGCGAGCTGGCGACCCAGGTGGGGGCGAAGCTCACGGTCCTCCTCGTCCTCGAGCCCATCCCGATGGTGAGCGTCGGCTTCGGAGACCTCTACGGTCTCGCCCGACGGCAGCCCACCGACGAAGAGCTCGACCTCCTCCGCACGGCCCTCGATCGGGCGGCAGACGGCTTCCCGGGGGAGGTCGAGAAGGTCATCGAATACGGTCCCGCAGCGGAGACCATCTGCCAGGTCGCCGACCAGCGCGAAGTCGGCCTGATCGTCGTCGGCGCCCGGGGCCTCGGCACCGTGGGCCGCTTCCTGATCGGCTCGGTCAGCGATCGGGTGGTCCATCTCGCCAAGCGGAACGTGGCGGTGGTTCACTGACCGGCTTCCAGATCGCGACGGTGAGGCCCGCCACGAAGACCTGCCCCACCGCGCGGCTGCGCACGACCAGATCGTGCTCGTAGCGCACGAAGAGCTTGCTGCGCAGCGGCGCCACGAGCGCGCCGATCTCCGGCCCCAGTCCGAAGGTCCTCTCGCGGAGGCCCCTCAGCGCTGCGGGTAGGTCGGCGCCTCGATCGTCGGTCACCTGCCACTCGGCATAGAAGGCGACGCCCGCCTCCAGGAATCGGAAGAGGCTCGTCCCCAGCCCGCCCTGGATCTGGAAGGTGTCGCCGCGGGTGACGTCGATTCGCTCCATGCGCTGGTTGAAGTCGTAGCTGCCGAGCGCGGAGAGGTGCCAGGTCCTCGCTCGATTGAAGAAGAACGTCCCGCCCGCGCTCACCTCGTGGGTCCAGTAGCCGCGGCCCACGCCCCCCGTCCCCCCTTTCGAGAAGCGCCCGGTCGGCGCGTAGAACGCGTAGCCGGTCACGAGGTCGAGGCGGGGCAGGCGCCAGCCCAGCTTGAGGGGCTGCACGAAGAGATCCCCGAGCCCGAATCGATCGATGCTCGCCTCGGGGCGATCGGAGTTGATGGTCACGTGGGCGACCGGGATGCCGAACCCCGCGCTGACGTAGGTGGAGAGAGGCGCGATTTTCGCGGCTCCCCCGACGCCGATGCCGTTCGCGAACGCGTCCAGGTCGAGCGCGATCGGGAGGCGGTTGCCCTCGCGATCGACGACGTGGCCTGCGCTGAAGAAGAGGACGCGATCGGCGACGTAGACGCCCGGCTCGGCGACCGACCCGGCCTGTAGGCCGAGGGTCCCGAGCACCTTGTGCCCGAGATCCTGCTGCGCCCCGGCGGATCCTGCCGCGAGGCAGAGCGCGGCGGCGAGGGTCCAGCATGGCAGGGATCGGCGGGCCTTCACTCTGAAGTCCCTTCAAAGACAGAGCTTGCTGCGAGGACCGGGCGTCGTTTTTTCCAGGATTTTCCGGCGGGCCTCCATGGTCGCCGCCCGGACGCGTTCCAGCCCGGAGCCGCCGGTCGTCGCCGCCTCGGACAAGTACAGGATGCGCTCGGTGATCGCCGCCGCGCTCTGCTTGTCGGCGTCGGATGAGGCCGCCTCTCCGGCCTCCTCGGCCATGCGCAGGAGCCGCACCGCCACGGTGGGCTCCGCGGCGCCGTATCGCGAGATCTCGTCGGTGGCGAGAAAGAGGTAGTCGCCGAAGCTCGGCTCGCGAATCACGACGCGCGGTCTCCCGTCGTCGTCCCGGAGAACCCGATCGCCGAGCTTCCTCCCCGCGAGGTCCACGAGGAGCTCCGACAGGTGATCGATGGCCACGATCGCCGAATACGGATCGTTCACGGCGGCAGAGAGGGCTCGTACGGCGACGTCGACGAGCTGGCGGAGGCCGAGCGAGACGTCGGTGTCCTGATCCCGCCACCTGTCGAGGAGCACCGCGTCGGCCAGGGCTGCGGCGCGTTCTTCCGAGACGGCGGCGCCGGGACCGATCGGCTCGGCCCAGCCCACCACGCTGCCTTCGACGATCCCCTCGCCGATCGCGCGCTCGATCCAGACCCGAAGCCCATGCTTCTTCGCGCTGGAGAGCAGGATCTCGTCGTCCACCCCCATCACGTAGCCCGAGCCCTGGGCCCGCAAGGGGGTCGCCGTCGCGGAGACGGGGACGGGGGTGCCGGAACGCTCGCCACGGAGGTGGGCCATGGCGCGAATGGTCTTTCGGGTCCGGCGCGTGACCCAGATGGCCACGGACTCGATGCGGATGACCAGGATCGTCCGGGCGAGCTCGACCAGCAAGGCGGCGCCGGAGGCGAAGATCAGGACGATCGCCAGCGTGAGAGCGGGTCGCGGAGCCACCCCGAGCTCGTCGGAGAGCCCGATCCGTGCGGAGGCGACCACGCAGAAGACGCACGTGGTCACGAAGGTCGGCAGGACGGTGCGGCCCGCCGGATCCCGGAGGTAGGACGAGATCAGCCTCGGCGAATACTGCGCCGCGGCGCTCTGCACGGCGAGCAACGAGAGGGAGAAGACGATGCTCAGCGCGGTGATCTCGACCGCGAGTATCGCGATGAAGATCGTCCTCGCTTGCTCCAACGTTGTCCCCAGGGCGACTCCGATCAGGATGTGGGGGATGTGGGCCCCCGTCTCCGCGCCCAGCAGGAACCCGAGGACGAGCCCGATCAGGCTTCCCAGGATCGAGAGCGTCCACGGGGACTCCCGGCTCCGGTTTCGCAGGACGCGAAGGCGCGGACGCAGCCTCATCTCTCTCGGTTGCCTCCGAGCGTCTTTCTCGCCTGGCCGGGATCCCTTCGAGCAGGCGGACGCTCGACGGATCATACCCACCGGCATGGGTGCCTGCCGGCGGGCGTGCGCTCGGACATTCGGGGCGGGCAGGCGCTCGGCCGTCTGAACGAGTGTTCCGCGTGTCGGCTCTTGACTGACTGAACGAATGTTCCTATCGATCGCGGTGGAGGCTCGTCTTCATCCGTGGCTCGATCCGCTCTCGAACTCGACCGTCTCGTGGAGGACCTGCGCCGTACCCGGGCGCTGGTCACGCCGCAGGAGCTCGCCCATCGGCTCCCGTCGGTGACCCCGACGGGGCTGGAGCCGTTGGATCGGCTCCTGGGCGGCGGGCTGCCCGAGGGGCGGATCGTCGAGCTCGTCGAGGAGCGGGGCGCCTGGGGCTCCTCCCTGGCCCTCCTCGTCCTGGCGCGGTTCACCGCCGATGGCCGGAGCGCGGCCCTCATCGATCGGGCGGACGCCTTCGATCCGCGCGGCGCGGTGGAGGCGGGCGTGGCGCTCGATCGCCTCCTCTGGTGCAGGCCGTCGACCGATCAGGAGGCGATCCGCGCCGCGGACGTGCTGCTCTCGTCCGGGGCGTTTCCCCTGGTCGTCCTCGACCTCGCCCGCGGTGCAGAGGTGGCGCGGGGCGGCGCTGCGGGGCGGGGCGGCTCAGCGGGGCAGGGTTCTGCCCAGGGTTCTGCTGGACAGGGCGCCGCCGCGGAGCGGGGCGGTGGGGCGGACGCCGGAGCCGGACGCGAAGACGCGGAGCGGGGCGCTGGCAGCAGCGGCTCCGGGAGCGCCGGGGGCGCCGGCCCGCTTCGCCTCGCGCCGCGGAGCCCCGGTTTGGGCAGCCCCGGTTTGGATCGTGGGCTCCGCTTCGAGCCCTACGCCGGCTACGGGGCTCCGCGAAAGGACGCCCCTCGCCGCAAGGCGCAACCCGACGTATCGCAGGCCGCGTGGCTCCGCCTCGCGCGGGACGCGGAAGGCGCCCGCGCCAGCCTGATCGTGGTGGGAGGCACGGGCGCTGGCGGCGTCTCGTCGGCTTGCTTGAGGCCCGTGCGCCGAAAGGCCCGCTTCCTGGGCAACGGCCCCGGCCGCACCTTCGAAGGCCTCGACCTCACCGTCGCCCTGGAGCGCAACCGCCTGGGCCTGCCGCTCGGCGAGGCCCTCCTCTCCTTCCGCGCGCCCTCGCTCTTTCCCGCCGGACTTCGCGAGCCCGCGCCCGGTCAGGCGCGCACCTCGCCCTGGAGCGGCTCGTGAGGCTGCGAGATGCCCGGCCTGGAACCTTCGTGAGACATTCGCCATGCGTGTAGGTTGCCTCTTCGTCCATGACCTTCCGCTGCAGGCGATCCTGCGGGCGGAGCCGACCCTCGCAGGCACCCCGGTGGCGGTGGCGGAAGGCGAGGGCGCTCGCGCCCGCGTCCGCTGCGTCTCGGTCCCGGCCCACACCCAGGGTGTCCGCCCCGGGCTCTCGGTGGGCGACGCCCTCTCCCTCGCGCCCGAGCTCGTGGTGCGCTGGACGCCGCCGGAGCTCTTCGAGGCCGCCCGCGCAGCGGTGCTCGACGCCGCGGCGAGCGTCTCACCCAGGGTGGAGGAGGCGCGCCCCGGCGTGGCCCTGATCGACGCCCGGGGGCTGGAGAAGCTCCACGGCGGCGATCGCGGCGTGGCCTCGGCGCTGGTGGCGGCGGCGTCCCGGCTCGGCCTCGATGGGCGGGCGTCGGTGGCGTCGGGCAAGACCCTCGCGCAGATCGCCGCCGTCCGCGGCGCCGGCGTCGAGGTGGTGCCCCGCGGCGGCGAGCGGGCCTTCCTCGCGCCGCTCTCGGCCGTGGCCCTGGGAGCGGACGCGGCCCTGGCGCAGACCCTCGCCCGCTGGGGGATTGCCACGGCGGGCGAGCTCGCCGCGCTGCCGGCGAACGGCATCGGCGCCAGGCTCGGCGCGTCCGGCGTGAGGCTCCACCGCCTCGCCAGCGGCGTCGACGACGAGCCCCTCCATCCCCTGCAGCCCCCCGAGCGCTTCGAGGAGGGCGCCGACTTCGACTTCGAGCTCGCCGCCGTCGAGGGGCTCCTCTTCGTGATCCGGCCCGCCCTGGAGCGCCTCGTCGATCGCCTCGACTGCCACGCGATGGCCTGCGGCAGCGTGCAGCTCCGGCTCCTCCTCGATCCGTCCGGCGAGGCGATCCTCCCGGTGGAGCTGGCGGCGCCCACCCGCGACGTGCCCTCGCTCCTGGCCCTCTGCCGCTCGATCCTCGAGCGCCGTCCACCCGGCGCCGCGGTGCGGGGCGTGAGGGTGATCGCCGTGCCCGCAGCGGCCCGGCACGAGCAGCTTCGCCTGTTCGGCAGGCCCACGGTGGCGCCCGAGAAGCTCGCCACCGCCCTCGCCAAGGTCGCGGCGATCGTGGGCGACGATCGCGTGGGCACGCCCGCCCTCGCCGATTCTCATGTGAACGACTCATTCACGATGAGTCGCTTCGACCCGCCGCCCCCTCCCGACGAGCTGCCTCGATCGACTGGCGGGAGCCGGGCGGGCGCTGGTCGCGATGTCTCGCTGGCGGCAGAGCCCCCGTCGCGCTACGGCGAGGACGACGGACACGTCGGCTCGCTCCGGCTCTTCCGCCCGGCCCTCGTCGCCGAGGTGCGGGAGGCGAGGGGCGGCCCGCAGGCCCTTCGCGCCGGGGCGATCGCGGGCTGGGTCGTCACCTGCGCGGGGCCGTGGCGCCTCGACGTGGGCTGGCACGAGACCCCCACCTGCCGCGACGCCTTCGACGTGGAGCTCTCCGACGGCGCGGTCTACCGGCTCGCGCGCGACTTCACCACGGGTGAATGGTCGCTGGTGGGGCGCTACGACTGATGGCACCGCGTTACGTAGAGCTGCGGGCACGCTCCGCCTTCTCCTTCCTGCGTGGCGCCTCGCAGCCGGAGGACCTCGCCTCCCGTGCGGCGGAGCTCGGCTATCCGGCCATGGCCTGCGGCGATCACGGCGGGCTCTACGGCGCGCCGCGCTTCCACGCCGCGGCCAAGGAGGCCGGCCTCCGGCCCATCGTCGCTGCCGACGTGGACGTGTCCGGCGTCGGATCCCTGCGCCTCCTCGTCGAGGACGCCGCCGGCTACCGCAACCTCTGCAGGCTCCTCACCACCTCCCACGCGACGAGCGTCAAGGGCACGCACCTCGTCTCCCTCGGAGACGTAGCAGAGCACGCCGGGGGCCTCGTCGCCCTCCTTGGCGCCTGCCGCGACGCAAAGGCGGCGGAGCTCGTCGTGCGCACCCTGGGCGCCGAGCGGACCGCCTCTGAAGTGCAGCGCCACCTCGATCCGGCCGACGAGCGGCGCAACCGCGCGATGATCGACCTCGCCGAGCGCCACGGCCTGCCGCTGGTCGCCACCGGCGACGTGCGCCACGCCACGGTCCGTGAACGAAGGGTGATGGACGTTCTCACATGCATCCGCGAGGGCGTCCCGCTCCACATGGCGGGCACGCTCCTCGCCCACAACGCCGACCGCCACCTCCATCCCCCGGAGGAGGTCGAGCGGCGCTTCGCCGATCTGCCCCACGCCATCGACGGCGCCGTGGCCCTCGCCGAGCGCTGCGCCTTCACCATGGACTCGCTCCCCTACGAGTTCCCCGACTATCCCGTGGAGGCGGGCGAGACCCAGCAGTCCCTCCTGGTCCAGCTCACCTTCGAGGGCGCCCGCCGCCGCTACGGCCAGAGGCTCGAGGGCAGGGTGCGGGCCCAGCTCGAGCACGAGCTCGCCCTCATCGGCAAGCTCAAGCTCGCCGGCTACTTCCTCATCGTCTGGGATCTGGTGCGCTTCTGCCGCGAGAACGGGATCCTCACCCAGGGCCGCGGCTCCGCCGCCAACTCCGCCGTCTGCTACTCGCTGGGGATCACCGCCGTCGATCCGGTGGGGATGGGCCTGCTCTTCGAGCGCTTCCTGTCCGAGGAGCGGGGCGAGTGGCCCGACATCGACCTCGACCTTCCCTCCGGCGACCGGCGGGAGAAGGTGATCCAGTACGTCTACGAGCGCTACGGCCGCAGCGGCGCCGCCATGTGCGCCGAGGTGATCACCTACCGCGGCCGCTCCGCCGTCCGCGAGGTGGGCAAGGTGCTGGCGCTGTCCGCCGACCAGATCGACCGCATGGCCCGCCACATCTCCCACTTCGAGTACGTGGAGAAGGACGACGATCCCGGCGCGCGGATCGCGCAGGCGGGCCTGCGCCCCGACGACGAGCGGCTGCGGCTCCTCGTGGAGCTCTGCGGCGAGCTGCGCTCCCTGCCGCGGCACCTCTCGCAGCACTCTGGCGGGATGATCATCGCCAAGGGCAGGCTCGACGAGATCGTGCCCCTGGAGCCGGCGGCCATGGCCGACCGCACCGTGCTCCAATGGGACAAGGACGACGTCGAGGCGATGAAGCTCATCAAGATCGACCTCCTCGGCCTGGGGATGATGGCGGCCCTCGAGGACGCGGTGGCGATCCTCGAGTCGCGCGGCACGCCCTGCGATCTCTCCCAGCTCCCCGCCGACGATCCCGCCGTCTACGACGCCGCCTGCGCGGCGGACACCGTGGGCGTCTTCCAGATCGAGAGCCGCGCGCAGATGGCGACGCTGCCCAGGATGCAGCCGCGCAGGTTCTACGACCTGGTGGTGGAGGTGGGCCTCATCCGCCCCGGCCCCATCGTGGGGAAGATGGTGAACCCCTATCTCGCCAGGCGCGCGGGGCGCCAGGCCGTGGTCTATCCGCACCCCTCCCTCGAGCCCGTGCTCGAGCGCACCCTGGGCGTGCCGCTCTTTCAGGAGCAGCTCATGCGCGTGGCCATGGTCGCCGCCGACTTCACCGGCGGTGAAGCCCAGGAGCTGCGCCGCGCCATGAGCCACAAGCGCTCCACGGAGCGGATGCAGCGCTTCGTCGATCGCCTGCGCGACGGCATGGATCGCAAGGGCTTCTCTCCCCAGGCCCGCGACGAGGTGATCCTCGGCATCCGCTCCTTCGCCGAGTACGGCTTCCCCGAGAGCCACGCCGCGAGCTTCGCGCTCCTCGTCTACGCGAGCCTCTGGATCAAGGTCCACCACCCGGCCGTGTTCCTCGCCGCCCTGCTCAACAACCAGCCCATGGGCTTCTACGCGCCCGCGTCCCTGGTGAAGGACGCCCAGCGCCACGGCGTCCACGTGCGCACGCCCTGCGTGGTCGAGTCGGAGCCGAACGCGAAGGTCACGGGCGATCGCGAGGTGCGCCTGGGCCTCCGCAGCGTGATCGGCCTGGGCGAGGCCGCCGCCCAGCGGATCGCCGACGCGCGGCGGGAGCGCCCCTTCCGCGACGTCACCGACGTCTGCCTGCGCGCCCGCCTCGACGCGCGCCGGGCCGAGACCCTCGCCGAGGCCGGCGCCTTCGCCGCCCTGGGCGCCACCCGCCGGCAGGCGCTGTGGGAGGTCCGCTCCGCCCTCGCCGCCGGCGGCCCCCTCGCCCCGCCGCCCCGCGCGGAAGGCTCGCCGTTGCCCGAGCTCAGCTCGCTGCAGCGCACCCTCGCCGACTACGCCTCCACCGGTCTCACCGTCGGACCCCACCTCGTCTCGCGGATGCGCGGCGAGCTCGACGCCCTCGGCGTCACCCCCGCAGGCTCCGTGCTCTCCTGCCGCAACGGGAGCTGGCTGCGCATCGCCGGCCAGGTCATCGTCCGCCAGCGCCCCGGCACCGCCCACGGCGTCGTCTTCGTCACCGTGGAGGACGAGACCGGCTTCGCCAACGCGGTCATCGATCCCGAGACCTTCCAGGCGAACCGGACGCTGCTCCTCACCAGCCCGCTCCTCCTCGTCGAGGGCCCTCTCCAGAACCTCGAAGGCGTCGCCACCGTGCGCGGCCGCGCCTTCCGCACCCTCCACGGCCCCAGCGAGGACTTGCCGGCTTCAAGGGATTTCCACTAAAAGCAAGATAGTGCGCGCCAAAGATGTCAAATACTTGTCGTAATTCGGCTTCAATGAACGTGAATTGACGCTCCGCCGGCATCGGTGGTAGGAAATTTCAGGCTATCCGCAGCATCCACACGCACCATGATGGAGGGAGTCATGAGTCGTTGCTCTGCGTTGTTGCGTCACTGCGTCACTGCGTCACTTCTGATCATTCTGGCATCTTGCCAGGCAAACGAGGAGTCGCCGTCGGCCGCAGATTCGATCGGCCAGGCCACACAGCCTCTCTACGGAGGCGACGTCGACGTCGACGACGGGACGCATGGCCCGATTTCGAGGGCCGAAGATCTGTCCACGCCCAAGGGTGTCGCAGGGGCGACCGCGCTTGTCCATCTCCAGGGTGGCGGTCTCAAGTGGTCGACGCAACGAATGTGCTGAATACCTCACCCGGCGTCCTCCAGTCGAGCGTCTGTCTTGGGCGTCCGTTTAGTTGAGCTGCCACCGTATTGAGTTCTCGTCGGGTGTACGCACTGAGGTCCTTGCCCTTGGGGAAGTACTGGCGGAGTAGCCCGTTGGTGTTTTCGTTGCTGCCTCGCTGCCAGGGGCTGTGCGGGTCGCAGAAGTAGACGGAGACGTTCGTCTCAACGGAGAAGCGAGTGTGCTGAGCCATCTCCTTCCCCTGGTCCCACGTGATCGAGCGCCGGAGGCACTCTGGGAGGCGCCGAACTTCGGCGGCGAGCGCCTTGCGGACATCCTCCGCGGTCCTCCCGTTAGGCAAGGGGAACAGCACCACGAAACGGCTCTTGCGCTCGACCAGCGTACCGATCGCCGATTTGCTGTCCTTCCCTATGATCAGATCGCCTTCCCAATGCCCAGGAACCGCGCGGTCTTCGGCTTCCGCCGGCCGTTCGCTGATCATCACCATGTCGCTGATCTTGCCCCTGAGATCGGTGCGCTTGCCCGGGTGCCGCCGGGTTCGTCCCGTCCGAAGGCAGGTGGCGAGTTCCTTCCGGAGAGCCCCGCGGGCCTGCACGAAAAGGGAGCTGTAGATGGTCTCGTGTGACACGCGAAGCTCGGGGGCCTTGGGGTGGTCGACCTTCAGCCTCGCAGCAATTTGCTGCGGCGACCACCGCTGGCGCAGGCCTTCCTCTACCGCCTGGCGAAGCCCGGCGTTCTCCACGAGCTTGAAGGGCTTGGGCCGACGGGCTCGCTGGCGCGCCCCTTTCTCAGCGAGGTGCGCCCGGTACGCCTCACGCCCCCCAGCCGCCCGGACCTCGCGCGATACCGTCGACGGCGCGCGCCCGATCTTCGTGGCGATCTTTCGGAACGACTCGCCGGCTTGGATGCCGCGTGAGACTTCCTCGCGTTCGACCACGGAGAGCCTTGCCTCCGACCGCGTGGGGGCCCGAGGGGCCACGCCGCCTGTCTTACGGAGGAGGCGATGGACCGATTTCGCCGAGCACCCAACCGCCGCCGCGGCGACAGCTAGCGAATCGCCATTTCGGAACCGGCGATGGAGCTCCAGGTGATCGTCGATGGTCAGCCGACTTGCCTTGCTACGAGCCCACATTCCTCGGCACCTCTCAGGCGGAGGGTGCCACAGACGCACCCCGTGGTGCGTTCACCGATTGAGACCGCCGATTCAAACACGTCCTGTTCGGGGACTCTCGTCTCTCGACGCCACGTCGTCACCGCGGGCCACTGTACCGACGGCGAAAGGGTTGGAAGAATCAGGGTCCGTTTCGCTCAGGCTCCTGACGAGTGGTTCTACGAGAGCGACCGCGAGATCGACCGGAAGGTTTGGAGCATCAAGTCCCCCGCGTCCCGCGACGGTGGCGGGTATGATGTTGCTCTGCTGACACTCGATCGCAATGTGCCAATCTCGATTGTAAAGGAACTCCCGGCCTACAATATCGAGGATCTCCGCGACTTCATTTCCGCGAATAGGGCCGGCGGCTTCGTCCTGGCGGGGTACGGGGCGAGCCGGAACGCTAGTGGGGGCGTGGTTTATGACGACAAGCGTCGCTTCGGGACCGTAAAAGATGTCTCAGCGGAGCGCCGCAAGTGTGGAAAGGCCGACCGCAAAGGCCTAACCTGCCTCGCAAACTCCGAGATCTGGGCACCCTACGGGGGAGGGCGGACGACTTTCGATTCCGGAGACACCGGTGGAGGGCTCTTCCTCAAGGATCTTTCGACCGGAAAGTTCGTGTTGATCGGGGTTGCCTCCGGATACCGGAACTGGCAGAGCCTATCTCGCAACAAACAAGTCTTCTCTCCCCTGGGGAAGCTCGACGGACAGCGTGCGGACCTCATCCGCTATATCCCAGATGGCGACGGAGACGGCGTACCCGATGAGTTCGACAACTGCCCGACGGTCAAGAACCCCGATCAGCTTGATGAGGACAACGACGGTATTGGCGACGCCTGCGACAACTGCCCGCCCTCGCGCTGTGTCGAATTGGGTCTTGATAAGCTGAGCTGTGCCAACCACGACCAGCACGACGAGGATGGAGACGGCTGGGGCGACGTCTGTGACGTCTGTCCCGTTACATTCGACAAGCCTCAGACTGTATCGTTCGGCGGCTCTGTCGGCGATGCGTGCAATCGATGCCCGGGCATGGCGTTTGACTACCTACCCTGCTTGCCAGGTTCGACGACCTGCGAGAACGCTCGAGCAGGCAAGTGCATGTTCGGCCTCGACAAGGACAATCGACCGCTCCCGGGCCGATGTAGTGAACTCCAAGATCGGGACGAAGACGGTGTTCCCGATGCCTGTGATCTCTGCCCGAACGACTGGGACCCGACGCAGAGCAACGCGAACCTGGCCGTAGAAATGGATGCTGGGGAGCCGATGCTGGGCGATGTTTGTGATCCCGTTCCGGTGTTCGACTTCGCGCAGTCTGATCCCAGAATTTTTCGTTATTGGGTGCCGAGTCATGGAAGCGGTGAAGATGGCATCGACATGCAGGAGTTCGATGGGCATAGTTGGCTGGGCGAGAACGAGACGCTGACGACGAGATCGTTCGCGCAGCCGACCGTTTTCAAACATTGCTCGTGTTTTGACCGAAATGGAGTTGCCCTGTCTGAGATGGATTGCGTCAGCACGCGCTCCTGCCGCGCTACGCTAGCGGACCAAGATGGAGGCGGCTGGAAGCCTCTCTCCATGGAGGAGCTTGGAAGCGGCGTTCGATTCCCAGCGTCGGGCCTCGATCTCGACTTCCGCGCCAAAGAGTTCGGGCCTTATCGGTTCGTGTGGCATTCGTACGAGGACGTTACGAGGCAAAATAACCCTGTTGAATCGGTCTCGAGGGACCGATTCATGCAAACTCACGGCGTCGTTGCTTCTGTGGTGAAGCGGGTGAATGGAGTCAGTGCGAGTGCACGCGACGCCGGCAAATCGAACCTCCGGACCGTACTGCGGATGTTTGACACGCCAAATTATCACTTCTCGCAGCGCCAGTGGACAGCCGGCCCTTGCGACTTCCCGAACTGCCTCGGCTACGAAGATCCTCGAGTGAAGATTTGGGATCCCTGGGAGGAGAGAATCCGGGATCGGATCCGTCCCGTGGTATTCGACGGATCGTTTGTGGGGCTTGTTCGGGTGGACGGGTATGTGCTGGATGGCGTCGATGCTGTATCGACTCGTGTCGCCGAGCTCATGGCGACGGGCGAATGGAGGTGGTTCTCCTCGTTAGAAGATCCAACCATCCTCGCAAAGTTCGGCGCACCTGTGGGCATCCTCGTGCCGCGTGAGGGAGCCGGCGCAGCTTTCCCGATTCCGCTTAGGATGAACGCGGGTCAAGTGGATCTCGACGGAGAGCCCGAGTACGACCAGGGCTGGGGCCTCGTTGGTGCAGTCCAAGTATCTGACGAGGAACGAGGCGCGTTCTCGGCACTGCAGGGAGTGCTCTACCTCGTGGGCAAGGGATCGGATCCCGGTCTTCGTCGATACAATCTCGCGACCCAGTCCGCGGGATTCGCCACCTGGGAAATCGAGCCCCTTGGCGAGAACCTCGGAATTGCCCTCGACACAATCCGAAACCGCCTCTACCTCCTGCAAGAAGAGGACGGGGGCAAGGTCGTTCGGTTGGTCGCGCATGACCTTTCGGACGGAAAGCAGGAAGTCCTCCTCTCAGTGCCGCGCCAAAAAGATCTCTACACGAAGACCGCGCTCGCTCTCGACTCGACCGGCGCGCTGATCCTCTTCGCTTCGTCCCCCGAGAGTGGCCTCGAGGCTTGGCGGTACATTCCTTCGGGCGCGGGCGCCAAGTTCGCGGGCAAGTTCGCCGCCGAGAAGATCATTCTCTACGATGAACCTCGCCGAAGCGACCTGGTTCCGGTCTGGGTGGAGAACGTGCGAATGGAAGTTCTTTCGCTGGCGCCGAAGTTGTTTTCGCTGAGCGTACCCTGCACTGGACTGTAGTTCGAAACTCAAAGAGGCGGCCCTTTGGCCGCCTCTTTGCCAAACAACCTCGGACGTGAATTATGCGACGAACGATCAGGTGGTCGGCAGCAGCTAGTGCGATTTTGATTCTCGCAGCAGCTTGTTCGCGAGTGCCCGAGCGTTCCCAGAATTCTGGTGGGACGGGCGGGGTTTCTTCCGGTGGAAACAGCGGCGGAACGGGCGGGAAGCCAGGCTCGGGTACGGGAGGAAGCGGCAGTGATGGCGAGGGGGGAAGCGGTTCGGTGGGGTGGTTCGACGACCCGGCCGCATGGCGTGAGGTGAAGCTCAAAGACGCGACGGAGGGTTTTATCCTTCAAGAGGGCGTACCATCCAAGTTGCGATTCCCTCAATTGGAGTGGGAGAGCTGTGGAAACGGATGTGAATCGACGACGTCGCTGAACGCGTTTGATTCGACGGGCGATGCTGTCCTCGGCGCCCGTGGAAACGGCTCGATGGCCCCCGTTGTATACGTTGCAGTGGATAATACGCAGACGCGTGGCAACTCGTGGTGCGACGTTCGTCGACTCGTTCGGCTCCCCGATGGAGTGACGGTCGGAGCTCTTCGGCTCGTTCCACATGCGCCGAAATTTCCGTTTGAAGCGTGGCTCAGTTCTCGATTTGATATGGTTGGAACCTTCCTTCTGCTTAATCAGGGACGCATCCTCTATGTGTCGTTTGACCCCCAGATGGGCTGGGATTTCCGTGAGCCGTGGGATTCAGATCGGGTTCGCGGTACTTTGAGCGTGCCGTTCGACCTCGAGACGTCCCCTAGGCGTATTTTTTTCCCGGGGGGACTCCGGGGGCTCGAGGTCATGGCTGACACCGGGAGCAGCTCGGTCGTAGTAGTGCCCGACTCTGCAGGCGCAGTGCTTGGAGCGGCGAACTATGGGATGGCAGTCTGGTCCGAGCTCTCCCTTGAAGGCCCCCGAAGTTCTCGGATTCGTGCCTGGTCTCCAGACGGCGACCTCCGTACGCTTGCGGAGCTTCCAGGAGATATTTGTGGGCTCGGCGTTGATTCCGAGCGCGTCGTCGGAATTCGAGGGGACGGTCCGACGAACTCTGATTGGTGCCAAAGCACGCTGGTGAATCCACGGTTTTTCTCGATCTCTCGAAGCACTGGAGAGAGGCTCGACGGTCCGGTACTCGATCAACCGTACGCTGTCCTAAGCATTTCCACTTGGGGCAACTTCGCCGCCTTCGTGATTCTCAGGTCCCTGCCTGATCGGAGCAGCATCGGGCTGCTGCGGCTCTCCGACTGGAAAATTCGCCAATTCCCCACCCCAAGTCGCCGGACTCTCGGGATGTCGACCGTCGCAGTCGACGACGAGTACATATATTTTACCGTGGATTACGACGAGATCGGAAAGTTCAAGCATCTGGACAGGCTCTATCGCTACCGACTCGATCAGTTCGACTCGATCGGAGAGCCGATGAACTGACATTAGCGTCACCACCAGCCACCACCTCCGGTCCCGGATGGGCAGTGAGGTCGATGCCCTCGCTTCCCCAGCTCGAGTGGATGGTAAAAGGGACGGCGTTGGCTAGGGGGGCCCGCGCTGAATCAAGCCGTCGGCGGCTTGGAGTAGGGGAGGACCTTCTCGCGGAGCTCGTCGGTCCAGGGGACGGGCTTGCGGGTCTTGGGATCGACGCGGACCATCACCCGGCTGCCGACGGCGAAGTCGCGGTCCTCGTCGAGGGGGAGGACGCGGAAGCCGAAGGTGAGGCTGGTCTCGCCGATCTTCTCGATCCAGATGCGGACGCGGACGTCGCCAATGCCCTCGACCGGGCGCTCGTAGCTGATGTGGTTGGCGCGAACGAGGTGGGACTGGTCGGGGTGGGCTGCCAGGTCGAGGGTGCCCTTCCACCCGAAAAGGCGCTCCCAGAACGCGCCGATCGTGCGCTCGATCAGGAGCACGTACCGCGCGTTGTGGAGCACCTGGTACGCGTCGAGGTCGTCGAAGTAGACACCGTGGACCGTTTCGAAGAATCGCATCGCGGCCGAACATATCCCCGAACGAGCCGGAAGAGGGCGGTCTTCGCCCGGTGGGCGGAGTGTCGGGGGCCCGACTCGACCCGCGGGGCGGCCGGCGTTATAGAGGTCGCGCGGCTCGAAGCCCGGGCGGGCGAAGCACCTGGCAGGCATCCTCGACGAGCAAGCCCGCGGAGTGTTCCTCTCGATGTCCCCTAAGCGGTTGGACGTGCGTCCCGAATTGCCGGCGGTGGCCTCGGACTCCCCCGGTCTCTCTGCAGGTTCTCCGGCGATTCTCCGGCGCGTGCTCGCCAAGCCCGGGATGCTGGCGCCCTTCCTGGCGCTGGATCGGCGGGTCTGGCTGCTGGCCCTCGCCCGCTGCGTCAACACGATGGGCTTCTCGCTGGTGATGCCCTTCATGGCGATGCACCTGGTGGAGGAGCGGGGCACGAGCGGCGCGGTCTACGGGGCGATCTACCTCGTGGCGGGCGTGGTCGCGGCGATCGGGCAGGGGATCGCAGGCGAGGCCTCGGATCGGATCGGCCGGCGCAAGGTGATGATCTCGGGCCTGGCGGTGCGCTCGGTGAACATGGCCGCCCTCGGCGTCGCGGTGCTCCAGTCGGCGCCGGTGTGGGTGATTGGCCTGCTGGTGATCACGAACGGGATGCTCCGCGCCCAGTTCGAGCCTGCGGCGAGCGCCGCGGTGACGGAGCTCACGAGGCCGGAATCGCGCGTACATGCGTACGGGCTGCAGCGGATTGGCGTGAACGTCGGCTGGGCGATCGGTCCGGCGATGGGCGGCTTCCTGGCCTCGCACTCGTACGGCACGCTCTTTTTCGTGGCGGCGCCGGCGACGCTGCTGGCGATCTTCGCGGTGCTTCCGGTGCCGAACCATGCACCGTCCACGAGCCAGACCTCGAGCCAGACCTCGACGCCGGCGACGGCGGAGCCGGCGCAAAAAACCGACCCGCACGCCAAGGGGACCGGAGCAGGCAAGGTAGGTCTCCTCGACCACCTGGCTCAGCTCCGCGCTGCGCTCCGGGAGAACCGCGTCTTCGCGCTCTACCTCGTGCTCGTCCTCGTCGGCTCGGTGATGACGGTCCAGATCTTCTCGACGCTCTCGGTGTTCTCGAGCGCGGAGCTTGGCCTCTCGAAGGCGGACGTGGGCCTGCTCTACACGGTGAACGGCCTCTTCGTGGTGCTCTTCCAGGTGCCGGCGGTGGCCCTGGCGAAGCCCTGGGGCATGCGCCGGGCGCTGGTCCTCGGTGCCGTGCTCTACGCGGTGGGCTACGTGATCTTCGGCGCGTCCTCCGGCTTCGGCGGGCTGGCGATCGGGATGTCGGTGCTCACCTTGGGCGAGGTGGTCTTCGCGCCGGCGCTATCGGACACGGCGGCGACGCTCGGAGATCCGGAGCGCCTCGGCCGCGCCTTCGGCCTCTTCGGCCTGATGCAATCGCTGGGCGTCTCGCTCGGCCCGCTCGTCGGCGGCGTGGCCTTCGACCACCTCCGCAGCGATCACCTCGTCCTCTGGAGCCTGATGGCGGCGGGGATGGTGGTCGTAGCCCTGGCGTACTCGGCCTTCGGGCGGCGGTACCGGGTCTTCGACAAAATGGCAGTCGGCTAATACCGAGGGACGTCGGCGTCGATCCGGAGCGACCAGGCGTCGATGCCGCCCTCGAGCGAGACGACGTCGGCCAGCCCCGCCCGCTGGAGGATCGCGACGCCCGTGAGGCTGCGCACGCCGTGGTGGCAGTAGACCACCACGAGGGCGCCCGCAGGGGCCTCGACCTCGTCGGCACGCCCGACGAGCTCGCCGAGCGGGAGGAGCTGGCTCCCGGGCAACGCGGCGAGCTCGTTCTCCCACGGCTGGCGCACGTCGACGAGGTGCGTGGGCAGGCCTTCCCTGAGCCTGCTCTCGAGCTCCTCGACACTGATCTCCGCAACCATCGCCACCTCGCCCTTTCGGGGTTGCTGCGTTCCGGCGGACGGACTACCACACGTCCCGACTTCTTCGCCCTCCAGGAACACATGAGCACGACCTTCGACCTCCTCCTCCGCGGTGGCACCGTGGTCAACCAGAACGGGATCGGCGTCGCGGACGTCGGGATCCGCGGCGGACGGATCGCCGCGATCGGCGACCTGGCCCAGGCCGAGGCCGGCGACGAGCTGGACGCCCGCGGCCTCCACGTGCTGCCCGGCGTGATCGACTCGCAGGTGCACTTCCGCGAGCCGGGCCTGGAGCACAAGGAGGACCTCGCCACGGGCACGGCGGCCGCGGCGCTCGGCGGCGTGACGGCGATCTTCGAGATGCCGAATACGCGCCCCGCGACGACCACCGCCGAGCTGCTGGCGGACAAGATCTCGCGCGCCACCGGCCGCGCGTTCTGCGACTTCGCCTTCTATGTGGGGGCGGGCCGGGACAACACGGAGGAGCTCGGCGAGCTCGAGCGGCTCCCCGGCTGCGCGGGCGTGAAGATCTTCATGGGCTCCTCCACGGGCGACCTCCTGGTGGAGGACGACGAATCCCTCGCCCGGATCCTCGCGAGCGGCAGCCGGAGGGTGGCGGTGCACTGCGAGGACGAGGAGCGCCTCCGGGAGCGCAAGCACCTCGCGGACGAGGCAGCGGATCCCCGCGCCCATCCCGAGTGGCGCGACGAGCAGACCGCCTTCCGGGCGACGGACCGGCTCCTGCGTCTCGCGCGGGCAGCGGGCCGGCGGGTGCACGTGCTTCACGTGACCACGGCAGAGGAGCTGCAGATCCTCGCTGCGAGCCGGGATCTCGCCACGGTGGAGGTGACCCCGCAGCATCTCACGCTGCGTGCTCCCGTCTGCTACGAGACCCTCGGGACCCTCGCCCAGATGAACCCGCCGATCCGCAGCGGGCGGCACCAGGAGGCGCTGTGGATGGCGCTCCGGGCCGGCGTGGTGGACGTGATCGGCTCGGACCACGCGCCGCACACGCGGGAGGAGAAGGCGAAGCCGTACCCGGCGTCTCCGTCGGGGATGCCCGGCGTGCAGACGCTCCTGCCCGTGATGCTGGACCACGTGAACGAGGGCCGCCTCTCCCTCGAGCGCCTCGTGGATCTCACCTCGGCGGGCCCGGCCCGGGTCTTCGGGATCGCAGGGAAGGGCCGCCTGGCGGTGGGCTACGACGCGGACCTCACGTTGGTGGATCTGCAGGCCGAGCGGACGATCACGGACTCGTGGATCGCGAGCCGCTGCGGCTGGACGCCCTTCGACGGCAAGAAGGTCCGGGGCTGGCCGATCGCCACCCTGATCCGCGGCCACGTGGCGATGCTCGAAGGCCAGCTCGCCGAGCCCCAGGGGCGCGCCGTCCGCTTCGCCGAGACGCTCCCCCGCGCACGCTGACGCAATCCGGAGCGCGCCGGCCCCGCACGCTTTCCCGCGCGGGGCTCGGTCGGCCGGCTAGGCGTGCGAAGGCTGGCGCCGGACGAGGATCTCCCTCACGCTCGCGACGAGCCGCTCGGCGGGCGGGTTCGCGGTGCTCACGCCGCGGTCGAGCGGATGGTCCGCGAGCTCGGGCAGCCGGAGGCGCTCGCCATCGGCGAGCACGATCCTGGCGCTGTTGTCGTCCACCACCGCCGCGTCCGAGAGCGAG
The DNA here is from genome assembly GCF_001263175.1 of Vulgatibacter incomptus. Classification (GTDB taxonomy): domain Bacteria; phylum Myxococcota; class Myxococcia; order Myxococcales; family Vulgatibacteraceae; genus Vulgatibacter; species Vulgatibacter incomptus. The sequence continues at coordinate 4,272,741 of NZ_CP012332.1, forward strand.
CCCGCGTCGATCCGCCGCGACCCCAGCGGATGGAGGATCGCGACGCCGGCCTCGGAGACGAGGATGTCGGCGGGCGTCGCCTTGAGCGTGATCCAAACGCCGGCCGGCACCGTGATCGCGGTCAGCAGCGCGCCGAGCCCCAGGGAGATCGGGAAAACGCAGAGGGCGGAGAGCGCGAGCACCCAGATCCAGCAGGTCATGAGGAAGAGCCAGTAGCCCGCGCGCATCCGGACCCGCGCCGTGGCGGCGGGGACCCGCTCCTGGCCCAGGAGGGCGCCGGCCAGGCGCTCGGCCTCGTGTCCATCGGTCAGGGTGAGCTTGACGATCGAAGCGGGCTTCTCCAGCTCCACCCGGAAGGCGCCGTCGTCGCGGATCACCTGGACCCGCCGGAACCCGCGCATCCGGACGCGCTTCGTCGAGCCCTCCCTCTCGAGCACGAGCCCGCCTTCCGTCGCGGTGGCGAGGGCGGAGTAGGGGCGGGGCTTCACGAGCACGGCGACGAGGACGACGCTGGCGAGGGTGAGGCAGCCCACCATGACCTTGCCCGCCAGGGCGATCGACTCTGCGGTGGAGAGGGAGTCGTGGTTCCCGAGCACCGCGAAAGCGAGGGCGAGGGTGAGCCCGACCGCGGTGAAACCCAGCACCGAGAGGGTCGCGAAATCGTTCGCGCCCTGCCGGACCTCGACCCTTGCCTGAAACCGACTCGCCTGCACGTTGCTGCTCCTTCGTAGCCCTTACCAAACAACGGCCGAGTCTAACCTCGAAGTCCGCGCACGGCCATTCGCCCGATCGCAACCCCCGAGTCGAGCCTCCTGGCAGGGAGCAAACACCCGGCCGCGACTCGTGAGGGGCGGCCCTCCCAAGGGATTCTCGCGATCCGGGGGACCTTGCTATCCCTACGCCACTCGAAGCGAGCGAGCCGACCAGCGCAGCGCGCCGTTGCAGCACGGGGGATACCGCATGCAGCCGCATACGAACGGATCGATTCACATCGACTCAGCGATCTCGGACGTCGCGCGGATCTACCGGTCGATCACCGGGAGGGATCTCCCCCGGATCAACCAGCCGATCGCCCCGATCCCGCCGGAGCGGGATCCGCGAAAGGCCGCGGAGGCGGCGCTCGAGCAGCTCGCCGCGCTCCTCGAGCGCCAGGCCGGCCCAGGCAACATGCTGCCGCCGATGATCCCGCCGGTCGACTGCTGGGAGTCGGCGGACGAGGTGGTGATCGTGGTGGACCTGCCGGGGATCGACGCCTCGACGCTGGACGTGAAGCTGGTGGACGGTGAGCTCCGCCTGAGCGGCCAGCGAGAGCGCTACATCCCGAGGGAGCGCGGCCCGCCGCCCTCGAGCGGCTCCTGGGCGGCTTCGAGCGGCGGATCCTTCTCCCCCGCGGGACCTCCGCGGAGCCGATCGACGCGGAGCTCCGCAGCGGTGTGCTCCGCGTGCGGCTCTCGCGAAAGCCCGGTGAGGCGACTGCCCGCACGATCCCCGTCCGGTAGGCAGAGGTCCTCGAACATGGATTTCAGCGAAAGGGCGCGACTGCAAGCGCTGGTGGACGCAGTCCACCTCACGGCCGCCGCCCTCCGTGCGCTCGATCGCGCACCCAGGGTGGATCAGGTCGACACTTTTAGAGCAAGCGGGATCTCGCTCGCTCCAGGATGGTGGTCTACGCCCGTGCCGAGGGGCTGGCCGCCGCCGCATTTACTCGGCGCGGAGAGAGAAATGTTCGTTCCCTACGTGTCCCCGTACATGTCCCACATGATGCCCTTCTATCCCAGCCATCAGACCGGCCTGATCCACTCGGGCGTGGGCGGGATCCCGATGAGCGGGATCGGCTACTCGCCGATGATCCACCCCAGCCTCTACGGCTATCGCCCGTCGCCGATGTTCTCCTACGGCTACGGCCTGATGCACTCGGGCATGGAGAGCCCGATCCCCATGATCAACCCGCTGATCGGCGGGTCGCACATGGGCCACATGATGAGCCCCATGATGGGCAGCCCGATGATGGGCATGGGCATGTCCCCGATGATGCCGATGCCGTACTCCGGCATGCCGATGCAGCCCGCCTGGTCGATGGGCCCCATGGTCCAGAGCCCGGTTTCTCCCCCGCACGCATAGCGAGCGGGTGCGTCTGCAGCGGTCTTCTAGATCGCTGCGACGACGGGGCGCTCGAGGACCAGCGCGAGCGCCTCGTCGAGAGTGCCCACGCCTCGGATCGCCCCGGCTGCGATCCGGGGCGGCACGTCTCCGCTGGCTGCGGCCTCCTCCTCCTGCCCGAGCGGTAGCACGAGGAAGCGGGCGCCGGCGTGGAGCGTGCCCTTCAGCTTGAGGCCGACCTCCCCCACCTGCCGCACCGCGAGCTGTCCCGCCCCGTCGTAGGAGAGGGCGCCGGTGAACACGTAGTACGGCGGGATCCGCACGTCGAGCAGCACCGAGGCGAAGGCCATCGCCACCGGCAAGCCTAGCGACGGACCGCCGGAGGGCTCGTCCTCCTTGGTGAGGTGGACGCCATACGACCAGTCGTCGAACGACGACACCCGCTCGGGGAAGCGCGCGGCGAGGGTCTCCCTCACCGACGCGAAGGTTCGCCGGAGCTGGTCGAGCACGCCCGGGCCCAGCTCGCCGTGGATGGACTCGTCGTCGAGGCGGCCACGGCGATCGCCGGTGGCGGGCCTGCGGCGCGCGATCACGTCATGGACGATGCCCTTGGCCTTGCCCGGGAGCGCGTAGATCGCCGCCGCGCGGACCACGCCCGGCGGCGGCCACGGGTGGTCGTTCGCGGCGAGGGCCCGGGTGCGCAGGCGCTCCGCGAGGGCCTGGTCGCCGCCGTGCTCCTCCAGGATCGCCAGGCGACGCAGCGAGCGCGGGCTGGCGGGGGCCGACTCGAGGGCACGCCTCATAGCCTCCCTCGCGAGCTCGATCGCCCGCCCATCCATGCGGCGGGACGGATCGGCCTCGAGGCAATCGGCAAGAAGGTGGGCGAGGGGCTCGTCGGGCTCGCTTCGTTCGAGCACGGCGGCTTCCGCGCTCGCAAGCGCTTCGTCGGATCGCCCGCCTGCGAGGAGGGCGGCCGCGCGCCAGCCCGTCGCCGCCTGCCCGAGGTCCGGGAGGGCGCTCGCCGGATCACCGCCGACGAGGCGTGCGATCCCCCGCTCCGGTCCCGGCTCGAGTCCTGCGACCTCGGGCAGGTCGAGGCGGCCCAGGCGGCGAGCGGAGACGTAGCGGTCGACGGCGGCCTCGAGCCGGCCCTCGGGCTCGAGGCGTTGCATCCGCTGTCGAAAGGCTCGCTCGAAGTCCTGCTGTGCCTCGAGAGCGCCGGGCTCGTCGCCCAGGGCGCGGCGCGCCGCCACCAGCCGTGGGAACGCCGAGAGCTTGGCGCCCGAGGCGAGGAAGGCGAGCACGCGCTCGGCCTTTCCGTGCTCTCCCGCCTGCTCGTAGATCCGGGCGAGGACGGCGAGGCGGTCGGGGTCGTGGGCGAAGGCCGGCTCGCTTCCGAGCCGCTCGAGCACGCCCGCAGCCTCCGAGCGCCTGCCGGCCTGCTCGAGGACATGCGCCGCCAGGACCGCGAGGAGCTTCTGCTGCTCGAGATCCCTCACCGATCGGGCGAGCGCCTGGCCTTCTGCACACGCGGCGAGCGCGGCGCCCTGTTGCCGCTGTCCGAGGAGGCGCAAGGCCCGCCGCACCCAGGGCTGGTCCGCGCCGGAAGGCCTCTCCCGCGCCTCCTCTTCGCGCATCACGGCGAGCCGGAGCAGCGCCTCGTGGTTGTGGGGCGAGCCGTCGTGCAGGCGGCGGAACGTCTCGATCGCCGCGCTGATCGAGCCCATCCGGTGCTCGAGCTGGCCGCGAAGGCCCAGCCGCGCCGGATCATGAGGCGCGGCGAGGGCGAGGGCCTCCGCCTCCGCCCGGGCCTGGGCCAGATAGCCGGTCTCGGCGAGGAGCCTCGGCTCGTCGAGATCCAGGTCGAAGCGGTATGCATCGAATCTCTGGCGCATGTGCTTCGATCGTAGCCACCGGAGCGAAGCACGAGGAGAACGGATGGGGAGCGCCCCGACCCGAATGGCGGGGCTGGCGAATGCCTCGGGCCCCCGCTATATGCCCGGCTTCGAAATTGAAGGGTTCCGTCCAAGTGAGCTCCAGCAAGAAGACCCACCGCCCCCTCACCCTCGCCGCGCTCCTCCTCTCCCTCTTCATGGCCGCCCTGGAGATGACCGTCGTCTCCACGGCCATGCCCACCGTCGTCGGCGACCTGGGCGGCATCCAGCTCTACTCGTGGGTCTTCACGGCCTACCTGCTGACCTCCACGGTCACGGTGCCGATCTTCGGCAAGCTCGCCGACCTCTATGGACGAAAGCCCGTGCTCCTCATCGGCAGCGCGGTCTTCCTCCTGGGCTCCGGCCTGAGCGGGCTGGCGCAGACCATGCTCCAGCTCGTGCTCTTCCGCGCCTTCCAGGGGATCGGCGCCGGCGCGATGCAGCCCGTCGTGATCACGGTGATCGGCGACATGTACACCCTGGAGGAGCGCGCGAAGGTCCAGGGCTTCACCGGCGCGGTCTGGGGATTCGCAGGCCTCATCGGCCCCCTCCTCGGCGGCTGGATCGTCCACTTCCTCTCCTGGCACTGGATCTTCTTCCTCAACATCCCCTTCGGGATCGTCTCCATCGCGCTCGTCTGGCTCTTCCTCCACGAGGACGTGGAGAAGAAGCCGCACCAGCTCGACTTCGTGGGCGCCGGCCTCCTCACCGGCGGGGTGCTCTGCCTCCTCTTCGGCGCGAGCGGCGCAGGCATGGGCCTCTGGCCCTTCGCGGCCGCGGCGATCTTCCTCGCGCTCTTCGCCGTGGTGGAGCGCAAGGTCAGGGAGCCCGTGCTCCCGCTCGGCCTCTTCTCCGAGAAGGTGATCGCGCTCTCGAGCGTGGCCGGGACGCTCCTCGGCGGCACCATGCTCGCCGCGGTCACCTACGTGCCGCTCTTCGTCCAGGCGATTCTCGGCGGCTCGGCCACCGACGCCGGCAGCGCGATCACGCCGATGGTGATCGGCTGGCCCATCGCGAGCACCATCGGCGGCAGGCTCGTGCCCAAGGTGGGCTTCCATCCGCTGATCCGGATCGGCCTCGCCCTCATGGCCGTGGGCGGGATCGGTACCGCGATCCTCCTCGCCCCGGGCGTGAACCTCCACCTGATCCAGCTCCTGATGTTCGTGATGGGCGCCGGGATGGGCTTCGCCAACACCGCGCTCCTCCTCGCCGTGCAGACGAGCGTGGACTGGAAGCAGCGCGGGGTCGCAACGGCGAGCACCATGTTCTTCCGCACGATCGGTGGCGCGCTCGCCGTCGGAGCTCTCGGCGGGATCGTCACCGCGACCCTCGCCGCGGATCCCTCGATTCCCGCTGGCGCCGCCGGCCAGCTCGTCGGCCCCGAGCACGGAGCCGGCCTCGACCCCGAGCTGCTGCGCACGCTCTCGGCCGCGCTCGCGTCCGCGCTGCGCGTGAACTTCTGGGCGATCGCGGGTCTGGCTACGCTGGCCTTCGCCGTGGGCCTCTTCTTCCCGCGCACCAAGCGGGAAAAGCTGGGCGCCCTCGAAGGCGCCCAGCTCCACGTCGGCGAATGATCGTATGCCCCGTCGCTGGACGGGGCACACGGTGTCTCTAGCGGATCTTCTCGGTGGCGAAGGCGCGCTTCGCGGACTCGCGGGCGCGCAGCGCCTCGGCGTGGCGCTGGATCTTGGGGTACTTCGCGGCATCGATGCCGGGGACGCCGATCCAGGAGAAGAAGACGTAGAGGTAAGGGTCGACCACGGAGAAGGTCTCGCCCAGGGCCCAGGGGCCGTCGCCCAGGCGGCTCTCGACGATCTCGAAGCCGCGCTCGAGCTTCGCCTTGGTCACCTGCTTCACGTCGTCGAAGTTCGCCTCGCTGGAGACGTACTTGGCCGGGCTGAAGATCGGCCCGTAGGCAGGATGGATGGTGGTGCCGAGGAAGGAGAGCCACTCCTGGGCGCGGGCGTGCTCGATTGTGCCGGGCGGGGGGAGGAGCTTCTTGCCGGGCACCTGCTCGGCGATCCAAGAGAGGATCGCGGAATTCTGGGTGAGCACCGTGCCGTCGTCGAAGAGCAGGGTGGGGACCTGGCCCATGGGGTTCAGCTTCAGCAGGTTCTCGCGATCCTCGGGGTGGCTCTTGCGGATCATCGAGTACTGGAACGGAATCCCGGCCTCCTCGAGGGCGATGTGGGGGGCGAGCGAGCACGCGCCAGGCATTCCAAACAGCGTCAACATTGCGGTGTGTCCTTTCCAATCGGCAACGTAGCGATCTCCACGGCGGGCGCGAGCCACGGCGCGAGGAGCGGGCGCCGCGTCGGGCTGCTGCGGCTCGTGCCGCCGGTCCCTCGGATGCGCGACGGCCGTCTTCGATTCAGGGCATGAAAAAGCCGCCGGTCGGCGTGGGCCGGACCGGCGGCATGGGTGCATCCGGGGGACGCGGTGCTACTTCCGCTTCCCCTGCGACTGCTGGTTCCCGTGCTTCGCGAGGAACTCCTCGTAGGTCCCCTTGAAGTCGATCAGGCCCTCGTCGGTGAAGGCCCAGATGCGGGTGGCGAAGCCGCTGACGAGCTCCCGGTCGTGGGAGACCACGAAGCAGGTGCCTTCGTAGCGCTCGAGGGCGTCTCCCAGGGCCACGATCGACTCGAGGTCGAGGTGGTTGGTGGGCTCGTCCAGCACGAGGACGTTGTCCTTGGTGAGCATCAGCTTCGCGAAGATGAGGCGCACGGCCTCGCCACCGGAGAGGGCGTTGGTGGGCTTCATGCCCTCGTCGCCCTTGAAGAGCATGCGCCCGAGCAGGCCGCGGGTCTCTTCGTTGGTGGCCTTCTCGTCGAAGGAGTGGAGCCACTGGGCGGCGGTGGTGCCGTCGGGGATCGACTCGCGGTGGTCCTGGGCGAGGTAGCCCACGGTGGCCTCGTGGCCCCACTTGACCGTGCCGGCGTCCGGCTCGAGCTCGCCAGCGAGCATCTTGCAGAGCGTGGTCTTGCCGACGCCGTTCTTGCCGATGATCGCGATCTTCTCGCCGCGGAGAATCAGCGACTCGAAGCCGTTGCAGACCGTCTTGTCGGGCCAGCGCTTGGTGAGGCCCTCGATGGTGAGGGTCTGCTTGCCGGACGGGCGCTTCTGCTCGAGCTTGATGAAGGGACGCTCGATGTTGGAGCGCTTGAGATCGGAGAGCTGGAGCTTCTCGATCTGCTTCTTGCGGCTCTGCACCTGGGAGGCGCGGGTGCCGGCGGCGAAGCGGGCGACGAAGTCCTGGAGCTGGCTGATCTTCTTCTGCTTCTCGGCGTTCTCGGACTCGACCCGGTTGCGCACCTGGCTCTTGGCTATGACCATGTCGTCGTAGCCGCCGGTGTAGGTGATGATCGTGTTGTAGTCGATGTCCGCGATGTGGGTGCAGACCTCGTTCAGGAAATGCCGATCGTGGGAGATCGTGATCAGCACGCCCTCGTAGCCCTCCATGAACTTCTCGAGCCAGTGGATCGAGTCGAGGTCGAGGTTGTTCGTGGGCTCGTCGAGGAGGAGGGCGTCGGGCTTGCCGAAGATCGCCTTGGCGAGCAGCACCCGGAGCTTGAAGCCGCCCTCGACCTCGCGCATCAGCTTCTCGTGATCCTCCGCCGGGATCCCGAGGCCGGAGAGGAGATCGCCCGCGTCGGACTCGGCGGTGTAGCCGTCCTCCTCCGCGATGACCATCTCGAGCTCGCCCAGGCGCACGCCCTCCTCGTCGCCGATGTTCTCGAGGGTGAGGAGCTGGTCCTTCTCCCGCATCGCCTTCCACAGGGACTTGTTGCCCATGAGGACGACGTCGAGGACGCGCACGTCCTCGTACGCGAACTGATCCTGCTCGAGGACGTGGGTCTTCTTCGGCCGCGAGATGTTGCCGGTGTCCGGATCGAGGAAGCCGGCCAGGATCTTCATGAACGTGGACTTGCCGGCGCCGTTGGGACCGGTGAGGCCGTATCGCTTCCCGTCCGAAAAGGCGACGTTGACGTCCTCGAAGAGCTTCTTGGTGCCGTACGCCTTGGTGACGCCGGTGACCTGGATATGGGCCATCTCTAGGCCTCCTTCTCGAAGTCGAAAATGAAAGAAGGGGCCGGCATCCTTGGATCCCGGCCCCCAGCAGAGCGATTGAAGAAATCGGACCCGCGGACGCGGGCCCGACTTCTTCAGCTCGCGCTTCGCGCGAGGGCGCTCTTTTTTTTGCTTCGCCTGCGGCTCCGCCTCAGAGGAAGACGCGGCTTACTTCTGCTCGGCCGCCTTCTTCTCCTTGTACTGCGCGATCAGCTTCTCCTGCTCCATGCGAGGAACCGGGGAATAGCGCGCGAACTCCATGGTGAACTCGGCCTTGCCCTGGGTGGCGGAGCGCAGGTCGGTGGAGTAGCCGAACATCTCGGAGAGCGGCACCTCGCAGTCGATGGTGGCGAAGCCCTCGTTGGTGGCCGTGCCGCTGATCACGCCGCGGCGCTGGTTGAGGCCGCCGATGACGGCGCCCTGGAACTCCTCCGGCGTCTGGACCTCGACCTTCATGATCGGCTCGAGGATCTGCGGCGCCGCCTTGGCGTAGCCCTCACGGAAGGCCTGGATCGAGGCGGTCTTGAACGCCATTTCCGACGAGTCGACGGCGTGGAAGCCACCGTCGTTGATCACCACGCGGGTGCCCACCACCGGGAAGCCGATGAGGGAGCCCTTCTCGACGGCCTCCTTGAAGCCCTTGTCGCAGGCCGGGATGAACTCGCGGGGGATGGAGCCGCCGACGATGTCATCGACGAACTCGTAGTGGACCACCGCGTCGGCGGGCAGCGGCTCGATGTAGCCGATCACCTTCGCGAACTGACCCGAGCCACCCGTCTGCTTCTTGTGGGTGTACGAGAAGTCGGCCCGCTGGGAGATCGCCTCTCGGTAGGCCACCTGCGGCTTACCGACGATGACGTCGCAGTTGTACTCGCGCTTCATGCGCTCGACGTAGATGTCGAGGTGGAGCTCGCCCATGCCGGCGATGATCGTCTGCGCCGACTCCTCGTCGCGGGTCACGCGGAAGGTGGGGTCCTCCTTGTTGAAGCGGTTGAGCGCCTTGGAGAAGTTGGCCGTGGCCCCCTTGTCCTTGGGTGCGATCGCCAGCTTGATCACCGGCTCCGGCACGTGCATCGACGTCATCGTGTACTTCACTTCGCCGTCGGTGAACGTGTCGCCGGAGGCGCACTCGATGCCGAAGAGGGCCACGATGTCGCCGGCCGAAGCCTGCTCGATGTCGTTCATCTCGTCGGAGTGCATGCGCACCAGGCGGGGGACCTTCACCTTCTTCTCGCCGGCGGACATGTTGTAGATGGTGTCACCCTTGCGCACCGTACCCTGGTAGATACGCATGTAGGTGAGCTGTCCGTAGCGGCCGTCCTCGAGCTTGAACGCGAGGCCGACGAAGGGCTTGGCAGGATCGTCCTCGAGGACGACCTTCTCCTCGGCCTTCTTCTGGTCGTGGCCCTCGTTGACGATGTCCGTCGGGGCAGGCAGGTAGCTCAGCACGCCGTCGAGCAGGATCTGGACGCCCTTGTTCTTGTAGGCGGAGCCCATGAACACGGGGGTGAGCTTGAGGGCGAGGGTCGCGCGGCGCACGGCGCCCCGCAGCTCCTCGACGGTCGGCGTCTCGTCGGCGAGGAACTTCTCGGCGACCACGTCGTCGACGTCGGCGAGGTGCTCGACGAGCTCCTGGCGCTTCTCGGCGGCGAGCTCGACGAGGTCGGCCGGGATGGCCTCCTCGCGGATGTTCTCGCCGTTGTCGCCGTCGAAGTAATAGGCCTTCTCACCGATGAGCTCGACGACGCCCTGGAAGCGATCCTCGGCGCCGATGGGCACCGTCATCGCGACGGCGTTGTGGTTGAGCTTCTCGCGGAGCTGCTGGATGACGCGGAAGGGGTTGGCGCCAGCGCGGTCCATCTTGTTGACGAACGCGAGGCGGGGAACCCGGTACCGCTTCATCTGGCGATCGACCGTGATCGACTGCGACTGCACGCCGGCCACCGAGCAGAGCACGAGGACCGCGCCGTCGAGCACGCGCAGGGCCCGCTCCACCTCGATGGTGAAGTCGACGTGGCCCGGGGTGTCGATCAGGTTGATGTTGAATCCCTTCCACTCGCAGTAGGTCGCGGCGGACTGGATGGTGATGCCCTTCTCGCGCTCGAGGTCCATCGAGTCCATCTTCGCGCCGACGCCGTCCTTGCCACGCACGTCGTGGATCGCGTGCACCTTCCCCGTGTAGAAGAGGATGCGCTCGGAGAGGGTCGTCTTGCCCGAGTCGATGTGGGCGGAGATCCCGATGTTGCGGATCTGGTCGATCTTCGAAGAGGCCACGGTCGTTTTTCCTTCCGTCGTCAAACGGGCTGCCGAAGCGCAGATCGGCTCCGGTCGCGGGTCAATCCTGCGTCGAGAGGTCTCGAAGGCACCACCCGAAGGCGGCGCTTCCTAACACGATCACGTTCGAGTCTCCAAGCAGTCACCATCAAAACCCGGTCGAAGTACCCCTTATGCCGCGAATCTGGAGGTTCCGGCCACTCCGCGGAAGGGCCGATCCGACCGGAAATCCACGGGTTTTCGAGGCAGGCGGGCGGTCGGCGTTGCCGGATGGCCTCGCCGGGGCTACAAGGGCCGTCATGCTCGACCCGAAAGACATCGAGAGGCGGATTGCCGAGGCCCTTCCTGGAGCCACGGTGGAGGTGGTCGATACCACCGGGACCGGGGACCACTTCCAGGCGACCGTGATTTCGGACGCCTTCGTGGGCAGGTCGATGGTGCAGCAGCACCAGATGGTCTATGCGCCGCTTCGCGACGAGCTCGTCAGCGGAGCGCTCCACGCCCTGGCGCTCAAGACCTTCACGCCCGAGCAGTGGAGCGAGCGGGCAGGAGCCGGAAAGAAATGAACGAAGAACTCAAGAAGCGAATCGACGAGCTGGTGAAGGGCCACAAGGTGGTCCTCTTCATGAAGGGCTCGCCCATGATGCCGATGTGCGGCTTCTCCGCGTCTGCGGTAGAGACGCTGCGGAAGGCCGGCGCGACCGACGTCGGCGCGGTCGACGTCCTCAAGGATCCCGAGATCCGCCAGGGCATCAAGGAATACTCGAGCTGGCCGACGATCCCGCAGATCTTCATCGACGGGGAGTTCGTGGGCGGTTGCGACATCCTCGGCGACCTCCACGAGCGCGGCGAGCTGGCCGCCATTCTGGCGAAGAAGGACTGAGACGCCCGTCTCCAGGCGTTTCAAACACGTGAGCCACCATCAGGAACACGACGTCCTCGACGAATCGGGGCTGAGGCGCCTCGCGTCCAGCCTCGGCAAGACCTCTTTGCTCGGGGTCGATCTCGAGACGAACGCGATGCACGCCTATCGGGCGCGCCTCTGCTTCGTCCAGCTCGCCACCGAAGACGAGATCTTCGTGGTCGACACCCTGGCCCCGGGCGTCGAGCCATCTTCGCTATCCGGGCCATTCCTGGATCCGTCCATCCGGAAGATCTTCCACGACGCCCAGGGCGATCTGCGGGTGCTGGCCTCCGTGGGCCTGGGGATCCGCAACCTCTTCGATACGCAGCGCGCCGCGATGTATCTCGGCCTGCCGAAGATCGGGCTGGGCGATCTGGTGGAGGAGCGCTTCGGCGTCCGCCTCTCCAAGGAGCACCAGACCGCGAACTTCGGCGAGAGGCCCGTGCCGCGCGAGCTGCGCGAATACGTGGCGGGCGACGTGCGCTACCTCCTCCCCCTCGCGGCGCAGCTCGAGGCCGAAGCGCGGGAGAAGGGGATCCTCGAAGAGCTGCAGCTCGAGTTCGAGCGGCTCTGTGCGGAGGGATCGGTCCCCGAGACGCCTCCGACGCCGAAGCTCCCGGGCCCCGCCCGCGACGACCTCGGCCTCGCCATCGCGGCGGCTGCCGACAGGCTGCGCCACCGTGAGGCGAGCGCACGGGACGTCCCCGTGGGCCGGGTCCTCGCCAACGCGGCCATCGGCGAGATCGCCCTGCGCAAGCCCCGGAACGTGAAGGACCTCTCCCGGATCCCGGGCGTGAAGGGCTCCTTCATCCGTCCGGCGGGCGACGAGCTCCTCGCCGAGATCGGACGCATGGTCGAGGACGCGAAAGCGGGCAAGCTGCCCCGCCTCGCCGCTCCGGAGAAGAAGCGGGATCCGCTGCGCCGGGGCAGGGAAGAGCGGCTGAAGGCCTGGCGCAGCGAAGCCGCCACGGCCCGCGGCGTGGTGCCCTCCGTGGTGCTCCCCACGCCGGTGGTCGAGCGCCTCGCGAGCGATCCGCCCGGCGACCTCGAGGCCCTCGCGACGGTGAAGTGGCTGGGCGCGAAGCGCCTGGAGCTCTACGGGGCGGCGATCCTCGGCGCGCTGGCCGAACCCTGAAGAGCCTTGCACGCCGTGGGCATCACGCTCACGGCGGCGAGCACTCTTCGTGATGTGTCTCTCTACTCGGTAGGGATCACCAGGTAGATCGCCGCCTCGCCGCGGCGAACCCGGAGCGCCAGGGGCTGCTTCGGGTTCTTCTTGGCGACGTCGATCAGATCCTTCGGCGCCTTCACCGGCTTCCGGTTCGCCTCGACGATCACGTCGCCCTGCCGCAGGCCGGCCTCGGCGGCTCGCGAGCCCGGCTCGACGTCGACCACCAGCGCCCCACCGTCGATCCCCATCTGATCGGCGAGCTCCTTGGGCACGGGCGAGATGGACAGGCCCACCGGCCCCTGCTCGGGTTTCAGCTCGGGCGGCTGCTCCTTCTCCTTCCCCTCCTTCGACGGCCGCTCGCCGAGCTTCACCTTCACCGTCTGTTGCTTGCCTTCTCGGAGGACCCCGAGCGTCACCACGGCGCCCGGCTTGAGCTGCGAGACCTGGCGGGAGAGCTCCGCGGCGTTCGTCACGGGCTTGCCCTCCGCGGTCGTGATCACGTCGCCCGGGTGGAGGACGTTTGCGGCGGGGCCGTTCTTGTCCACCGAGGAGACGAGGGCGCCTTTCTCGGCCTTCACTCCGAGGGCGCGGGCCAGCTCCGGCGTGAGGTCCTGGACCCCCACGCCCAGGAAGCCGCGGACCACCCGGCCCGTCTTCTCGAGCTGGGGCAGCAGCGCCTTGATCAGGTCGATCGGCACGGCGAAGCCGATGCCCTGTCCGGTGGCGACGATCGCGGTGTTGATGCCGATCACCCGCCCGGAGAGGTCGAAGAGCGGACCGCCGGAGTTGCCGGGGTTGATCGCGGCGTCGGTCTGCAGGAAGTCGTCGAAGGGTGTGGCGCCGATCACCCGCGCCTTGGCGGAGATGATCCCGCTGGTCACCGTGAGCTCGAGGCCGAAGGGATTTCCGATAGCGACCACGTAGTCGCCGACCCGGATCGCGTCGGAGTCACCCAAGGTCGCCGCCTGGAGCGGGCCCTTGACCTCGGTGATCTTGATCACGGCGACGTCGGTGTCCGGATCCGTGCCGACCACCGTGGCCTGGTGCTCCTGATCGTCGGAGGTCCGCACCAGCACCTTCTGCGCCCCGGCGACCACGTGGTTGTTGGTGAGGATGATCCCGGAGGGATCGATGATGACGCCGGAGCCCAGGCCGATCTGCTTGCCTCGCTCTTTCGGCGCGTTGCGGCCGAAGAATCGCCGCCAGAACTCCTCGATCTCGGGAGACGGGCCCTTGCCCTTGGAGATCGTCGTCACGCCCACCACGGTGGGGCGGACCCGATCGACCAGCGGCGCGAGGGACGGCGTCTCGCCCTCGGCGCCCGTGTGGGGTGGAGCGGGATCCTTCTTCGCCAGACCGACCGCGTTGCCGGAGGTCGCCGCGCCCCCCGAGATCCCCGGCAGCCCGAGGGCCGCGATCGCCAGCATGGCCGCCAGCTCGATCCTCATCTCGAACGTCCCCGCTTTCGAGGGCCCGCTCGCATGGCAGGCCGCCATGCGCAAAGGCTGTGCAGAGGAGCGCGTTCCGGCAACGGCGCGGTATAGAGAGGCATGTTCTCGATCGAGTGGGGAAAGCGTTCGCCGGGCTTCCGCGGGGCGGACGGCCTCGCCGCCTTGGGGCTCGTGGCGCTCGCGGCCTCGCTAGCCCTGCCGCACGTGCCGCTCTTCCACTCGCTGTTTCCGCGCTGCCATTTCCTGGATTGGACGGGCCTCCCCTGTGGCACCTGCGGCTTCACGCGGGCCTTCGTCCGCGGCGCGCACCTCGACCTCGCCGGGGCGCTCTCCGTCTCGCCCTTCGGCGCGATGCTCTTCTGGGGCTGGGCGGCGGCATCCCTCTGGATCGCGGCGACCTGGCTCTTGCCGGGCCTGCCCCTGCCCAGGTTCCGCGCGTCGGGGCCGTCCGGGCGCTGGATGGTCCGCTTCGGCATCCCCCTCGCGTTCGCCCTCAACTGGGCCTACCTGATCGGCGTCGCGCTCCTCGACGGCTCGCCGCCGGCCTGAGCGCCCTGCGGCCGCTTCCGTTTGCCGCTGGACGGTACCGAGCCCACGCCCGAGAATCGCCCGCATGGAACGGTTCTGGTTGGTCTGCCTGGGAAGCGCCCTCGGTGGGGGTGCTCGATACCTGCTCTCGGCGGCTGCCCTCCGGATCCTCGGCCCGTCGTTCCCCTTCGGCACACTGCTGGTGAACCTGCTGGGCTCGTTCCTGATCGGCCTGATCGTCCACGCGGGCCTGGGCGGGATCGGCGCGCCCTCGACCCTGCGCATCTTCCTCACCACCGGCGTGATGGGCGGCCTCACCACCTACTCGACCTTCAACTTCGAGACGTTGGAGCTCTTCCGTTCCGGGGCGTTCGGGCTCGCGTTCCTAAATTTGGCCGTAACGGTGGTCGCATGCCTCGGCGCGGGCATCCTCGGCTTGATGGTCGGCAGGGCGGTGAGCGGCGCCTGAGCATGGACGCTTGAAAACGGAGGAAGTGCCGATGCGCGTTATCGAGGGAGACCAGCTGCTCGCCCGGATCTTCGTCGGCGAGTCGGACCTCTGGCACCACCAGCCCCTCGCCACCGCCCTCCTCGAGAGGCTCCGGAAGGAGGGCTTCGCCGGCGCCAGCGTCTTCCACGGCGTCGCCGGCTTCGGCGCGCGGAGCGTGCTGCACACCGCACAGCTCCTCCGCCTCTCGGAGGACCTCCCCGTGCTCGTCGAAGTGGTCGACACCGAGGAGCGGATCCGCTCCCACCTCGTGCCGATCCTCGACGAGATGATGCCCGAGGGGCTCGTGACCCTCGAGAAGGTCCACGTCCTCCGCTACGGGCCGAAGCGCGAAGCGAGCGGGGCCGTCTGACACGGACCACCGCGCGGCC
Organism: Vulgatibacter incomptus; assembly: GCF_001263175.1. Lineage (GTDB taxonomy): Bacteria > Myxococcota > Myxococcia > Myxococcales > Vulgatibacteraceae > Vulgatibacter > Vulgatibacter incomptus. The sequence continues at coordinate 4,288,050 of NZ_CP012332.1, forward strand.
GCCCGCTTCCGGCCCGTAGCGGTCAAAGCGCCCCCTCCGATCCATCTTTCGCAGGTGATCCCGCCTCCGCGAAAGGCGTCGCCGCGACCTCCGACGCTGGGCGAGAGGGCGAGCGGCATCCTGCTCCACCCCACCTCGCTGCCCGGCCCGCACGGCTGCGGCGACCTGGGGCAGGGCGGTCATCGCTTCGCCGAATGGCTCGCCGAGGCCGGCCAGCGGTGGTGGCAGGTCCTGCCCCTTGGGCCGCTCGGCTACGGAAACTCGCCCTACAGCGCGCTCTCCGCCTTCGCCGGGAACCCGCTGCTCATCGGCCTGGACGAGCTGGGGATCGACGAGGTCCCGAGCCCCTCCCTCCCGTCCGGGCGCGTGGATTACGGCCTGGCGAGCGCCTGGCGCCGCCGGAAGCTGGGCGACGCCTTCGCCGCCCGCAAGGGGAGCGACGCGCCTTCCTTTCGCCTCTTCTGCGAGGCGGAGCGCCCTTGGCTGGAGGACTTCGCCCTCTACTCCGCGCTCAAGGACGCCCACGGCGGCCGCTCGTGGGTGGAGTGGAGTCCGCGCCTGCGCGATCGGGATCCACCTGCGCTCGAGGACGCGAGGCGCGAGCTCGCCGAGGAGCTCGAACGCCGCCGCTGGGAGCAGTGGATCTTCGAGCAGCAGTGGCACCAGCTCCGCGAACACTGCGCCGCGCTCGGCATCGGCCTCATCGGCGACCTGCCGATCTTCGTCTCCCACGACAGCGCCGACGTCTGGGCGCATCGGGAGCTCTTCTTCCTCGACGAGCGAGGCATGCCCACGGTGGTGGCGGGCGTGCCTCCCGACTACTTCAGCCGCACCGGACAGCTCTGGGGAAACCCGCTCTACCGCTGGGACCGCCTTCGGGACACGGGCTACGCCTGGTGGATCGATCGCCTGCGCCAGATGCAGCGCCGCTTCGACGCGATCCGCCTCGACCACTTCATCGGCTTCGTCCGGGCCTGGGAGATCCCGGCAGGCGATCCCACCGCCGAGAACGGCCGCTGGAGGGAGGGCCCCGGGATCGGGCTCTTCCGGACGGCGAGGGAGGCGCTCGGAGAGCTCCCGATGATCGCCGAGGACCTGGGCGCCGTCACGCCGGCGGTGAAGGCGCTGCGCGACGAGCTCGGCCTTCCGGGGATCCGGCTCCTGCAGTTCGCCTTCGGCACCGATCCCCAGGCGCCCGACTTCCTGCCCCACGCCTATCCGCGCAACGCGGTGGTCTATACCGGCACCCACGACAACGACACCACGGTGGGCTGGTTCGAGGATCCCGGCGGCCCCCACGGCACGAGGACCCCCGACGAGGTCGCCCGGGAGCGGGCGAGGGCGCTGGACTACCTCGGCCTGGAAGGGGCGGGGGAGGTCCACTGGGCGATGATCCGCGCGGTGCTCGCGTCCGTGGCGAACGTGGCGATCGTCCCCCTCCAGGACGTGCTCGGGTTGGGCTCCGAGGCGAGGATGAATCGCCCCGGCACGCTGGACGGCAACTGGGAGTGGCGGGTCCGCGAGGCGGATCTCGACACTGCTCTCGCCTACCGGCTCCACCGCCTCGTGCATACCTACGGGCGTGACGCGGGGGCTCCCGCAGCCGGCATCCCGGTCGAGGGGAGATGACGATGCGCAAGGCCGCGCCGTCGGCGATTCCCAAGGATCCCCACTGGTACAAGGAGGCGCTCCTCTACGAGCTCCGGGTCCGCTCCTTCTGCGACAGCAACGACGACGGGGTGGGCGATCTCAAGGGCCTGACGTCGAAGCTGGGCTACATCCAGGACCTGGGCGTCACGGCGATCTGGCTGCTCCCTTTCTACCCTTCGCCTGGCAGGGACGACGGCTACGACATCGCCGATTACTTCGACGTCGATCCGGAGGTGGGGAGCCTGGACGACTTCGAGGAGTTCCTCGACGAGGCCCATTCCCGCGGCCTGCGGGTGATCACCGAGATCGTCCTCAACCACACCTCCGACGCGCATCCGTGGTTCCAGCGCGCGCGACGCGCGCCGCCGGGCAGCGAGCACCGGGACTTCTACGTGTGGAGCGAGACCGCCGACCGCTACCGCGAGGCCCGGATCATCTTCAAGGACTTCGAGCACTCGAACTGGTCCTGGGATCCGGTGGCGAAGGCCTATTTCTGGCACCGCTTCTACTCGCACCAGCCCGATCTCAACTTCGACAACCCGGCGGTCCACGAGGCCGTCATGGGGGCCGTGGACTTCTGGCTCGACCTGGGCGTCGACGGCCTTCGCCTCGACGCCGTCCCGTACCTCTACGAGCGTGAAGGGACCAACTGCGAGAATTTGCCCGAGACCCACGCGTTCATCCGCAAGCTGCGTGCCCACGTCGACTCCAAGTACGAGGATCGGATGCTGCTGGCAGAGGCGAACCAGTGGCCCGAGGACGCTGCCGCCTACTTCGGTGCGGGCGATCAGTGTCACATGAACTTTCACTTTCCGATGATGCCGCGGATCTTCATGTCGATTCACCAGGAGGACCGCTTCCCGATCATCGACATCCACGCCCAGACGCCGGCGATCCCGGAGACGTCGCAGTGGGCGGTGTTCCTGCGCAACCACGACGAGCTCACCCTGGAGATGGTGACCGACGAGGAGCGGGACTACATGTACGGCGCGTACGCCAGCGATCCCGCGGCGCGCATCAACCTCGGGATCCGGCGCAGGCTCGCGCCGCTGGTTGGCAACAACCGCCGCGTGATCGAGCTCATGAACTCGCTGCTCTTCTCGCTGCCGGGGACCCCGGTGATCTACTACGGCGACGAGATCGGCATGGGCGACAACATCTATCTGGGCGACCGCAACGGCGTCCGGACCCCAATGCAGTGGAGCGCCGACCGGAACGCCGGCTTCTCGCGATGCAACCCGCAGCGGCTGATCCTCCCGGTGATCGTCGACCCCGAGTACCACTTCGAGTCGGTGAACGTGGAGGCGCAGCAGGACAACCCCAACTCGCTGCTCTGGTGGACCAAGAGGCTGATCGCGCTGCGCAAGCGCTTCCGCTCGTTCGGCTGGGGCTCCATCGAGTTCCTGAGCCCGGACAACCCGAGGGTGCTCGCCTTCGTCCGCAAGGTCGGCTCCGAGATCCTCCTCGTGGTCGCGAACCTCTCCCGCTTCGTCCAGTACGTCGAGCTCGACCTCTCGAAGTACCAGGGGATGTTCCCGCTGGAGCTCTTCGGCCGTACCGAGTTCCCCCCCATCGGCGAGCTGCCGTACCTCCTCACCGTGAGTGGACACGGCTTCTACTGGTTCCAGCTCAAGTGGCCCATCGAGGCCGCCCTCGACGCGCGAGCACACGCCTACCAGCCGCCGATCCTCGAGGTCGCTCGAGGCTGGGAGAGCGTCCTCGAGGGGGATGCGCGCCTCCGCCTGGAAGACGTGCTGACCGAGTGGCTCCGCGGGAGGAGGTGGTTCGAGGGCGGTCGCCGCGCGATCCACTCCCTCTCGATCCTGGAGGCGGTGACGCTCCCCGGCGAGGCCATGGCGATCGTGCTGGTGGAGGCTCGCTACGCCGAGACCGAGCCCGAGTGGTACCTGCTGGCCCTGGCCCACGAAGGGGAGGAGAGGGCCGGAGAGCTCCAGGCGCGGGCGCCGCAGTCGATCATCGCCCACCTCCACAGCGAAGGACCGTCCTACGGCGTGCTGTACGACGCGCTCTCGCATCCCGCCTCGTGCTCGGCGATGGTGCGCGCGATCGTGGCCCGGGTGAGGGCGCGGGGACGTACGGCCGACCTGGTCGGCACCATGGCCATGCCGTTCGAGGAAGAGCTCGCGGCCCTCGAGCCGCGCATCGTCCCGGGGGATCCGTCGAACACCGCGGTCTCCTTCGGCGATCGTCTCCTGCTCAAGGTCTACCGCCGGCAGGGGGAGGGCATGAACCCCGAGCTCGAGCTGGGCCGTCACCTCGCGTCCGGCCCGACGCCGCTCCTCGTGGGCGCCCTCGAGCTCGAGCCCCGGCGAGCCGAGCGGCGGACCGTCGCCACCCTCTTCGAATACGTCGCGCACGAAGGAGACGCGATGAGCCAGGCCCGCGAAGAGCTCGGCCGGTTCTTCGAGCGCGTGCTCACGGAGACGCGGGGCCTGCCCCCGATCCCGGCGCCGTCTCCCTCGCTGGCGCGCCTCGCGCGGCTCGAGCCGCCCGCCGGCGTGGCGGAGCGGATCGGCACCTACCTCGAGGTGGCCCGGAAGCTGGGCCGCCGCGCGGGCGAGCTCCACCTCGCCCTGATGGGCAAGCCGGAGGACCCGGTCTTCGCCCTCGAGCCCTACTCCGCGATGGATCAGCGCTCGACCTACCAGACCATGCGCAACGTCACGGGGAAGGCGCTTCGCAGGCTGCGGATTTCGTTGCCGCGGATCTCCACGGAGTTCCAGCCTGCCGCCCAGGAAATCCTTCAGCGATCGCTGCAGCTCTACGAGCGCTTCCGCCCCCTCCTCGATCGGAAGCTCGAAGCCCTCCGGATGCGCCACCACGGGCGCCTCGAGCTCGCGCGGTTCCTGTTCACGGGAAAGGACTACGTGATCGTGGACTTCGAGGGCGACAAGGCGAGGCCGCTCCCCGAGCGACGGCGCAAGCGCTCCCCGCTCCGGGACGTGGCGACGATGGTGCGATCCTTCCAGCGCGTGGCGAGCACGGTGCTATTCGACCCTGCGCTGGTCCGCCCCGAGGACCACGGTACGGCGGCCCCATGGGCGGTGGCGTGGTGGACCTGGGTGTCCGCCGCCTTCGTCGGCAGCTATCTGGAGACGGTCGGCGACGCCGCCTTCGTCCCGAAGGACCGCGACGAGCTCGGATTGCTCCTCGACGCCTTTCTCCTCGAGACCACCCTCGCCGAGCTCGAGGCGACGACGGCGGACAACCCGCTGCGCGGCGACGTCCCGATCTTCGGACTCTTGGCCCTGCTCGACGCCGGCCCCGATTCCGCTCTGGCCTAGCGGCGCGCCCGACGGCATGTCTCATGCCGGACTGCTCTGCGGCAGGGGTTCCCTCCTCATATTGACGCCCGCACGCCCGCATGGGGTACTGCGAGCCTGGTCCTGAGACCCGGGGGGGCGACCGCATGGCGATGGATGGCACTCACGAAAGCACTATGAGAAACCGAGGAACAGCAGGGATCATCGCCCTTGCTCTTTTCGGCATCTGTTTGGTGTCTTGTTCCCGTGCTGAGCTCGATCCAGAGAGCGAAGCCCTTAGGACCGTAACGACTGATGACATCGAAAAAGAGCCTCCAATGAAAGAAGAGGAGGTGGTTCGATACATCGCCATAATGCCAGAATTCGTCGAGGTCAGCAGCACAAAAGATCCCGCTGCGATGGTGGAGTTCTATAGGAAGCATGGTTTCACCAAGAACCGTCACACCTTTATGCAGCTCAAGATGATATTCGCCTCCAGGGCCATCAGGGGCAAGGCGGCCAACGAGCCCCCTCCAACCCCGAGGTCCTTGCGTCTGACTGACGGCGAGCTGGCGATTGTGAGGAGACACTTCTCGGACTACACGGCGGCGAGCGAGAAGGCCAGGGAGACCTATGATGCCGAGAGAGAAAGACGTCCGCAGCCTTGAATAGGTTGCCCGTCGTAATGGATGGGGAACTGAATGAGCTTGGTTCACACTGTCGTCGGAGCCGTCGTGGCCTTTGCGGCCCAAGCGGCGATCGCCGCCCCTCCAGACGACGTCAGCACCAGAAGCGCGGATGCTCCTTCCGAGGCGGCGAGCGTTCTAGAGGGATTCCAGAACGCTCGCTGGGGCATGACGAAGGCAGACATCAAGGCACTGTACCCGGCGTCGGCTGAACCGTTCGATGACCTTCTCGCCACCCGCGTAGACGTAGGAGGAACTACGGTAAAGGTCGGGTTCGAGTTCGTCGACGGCAGGCTCGAGGGGGTGGTCATCCTCTTTTTTGGGCACGAGGAAGGGCATCCTGCACGCCGATGCGCCCGAGTAAAGAACCAGATCGACGAGATATCTGGCAAGCCGAGCGAGAGTCCAGAGTCGAAGGAGCATCTCGATGCGCTTCTAGCGCGCTTGCAGACCAATTACACGATGGAATGGATCTTCCCGAAGACAGCCATCGAGCTGAAATGCTTGGGCGATGGCTCTGACGACCTCACGGTGAGCCTTCGGTACAACAGCAGGAAGCACCATGACATGCGTAAAGCACAATGGGATGCCGCCATGCGAGCCGGTGCAGGGAACGATCCGTAGTCAGCGGAACGACCGCGTGTGATTATTCGGGGATCGGCAGCGATACGACGAAGCGCGTTCCGACGCCCACCTCGCTCGTCGCGTCGATGCTGCCGCCGAGCTCTTCGACGATCTGACGGGAGATCGCGAGGCCCAGGCCGGTGCCGCCGCTCGGCTTGGTGGTGAAGAAGGGATCGAAGACCCGCGCCAGCACGTCCTTGGGCATCCCCGGGCCGTTGTCCTCGACCACGAGCCGGTAGGCGTCGTCTCGGGCGTACTGGAGGATCTTCACCTGGTTCGTTGCGCGGAGCGCCGGATCCATGGCCTCCACCGCGTTGATCACGAGGTTGAGGACCACCTGGCCCAGCTTGGTGCGAGAGCCCCGAATCGGCTGCAGCCGCGCGAGATCCAGCTCGAGCCGTGCCACCCGCTGCACGCGCCCGCGCAGGGAGCGAACGGCGAGCCCCACGACCTCCTCGAGGTCGACGAGGCCCTCGTCGCTCGCATTCGCGCCGAGCTCCATCGAACGCATGATCTCGATGATCGCCTCGATGGAGCGCGTGCAGTCCGCCAGCGCCTCGTCCACGTCCGTCAGCTTCTTGGTCAGGCGCGCGTCGATGCCCTCGAGCTTCGACTGGACGTCGCCCACGGCCTGGCGGACGAAGTGGAGGTTGGCGTCCATGGCGCCCAGGGGGTTGCGGATCTCGTGTGCGATCCCGGCGGAGATCACGCCGAGCGAGTAGAGGCGCTCCGTCGCCGCGAGCCGCGTCTCCATCTCGACCACCTTGCGGCCGACCAGATAGCGCTCGCGCGCGAGCTGGAGCGAGAGCCGGAGCTCGCGCGTGTCCCAGGGCTTGCGCAGATAGAGGTGGATCTGCCCCCGGTTGATCGCCTCGATCGCCGCGTTCAGATCCGAGTAGGCGGTGATCATCATCCGGATCGTCTCGGGGAACTCGACCTTGGCGATCTCCGCCAGGTCGACGCCGGACATTCCGGGCATCCGCTGATCCGTGAGGAGGACGGAGATCTCGCGGCTGCGCAGGATCTCGAGGGCCGCCGGGCCGCTGTTCGCGGTGAGGATCGGCAGGACGCCCTCGAGCGCCGACTCGAAGATCACCAGGTTCGCCTGGTCGTCGTCGACGTAGAGAATCGGGGCGCTCATTCTGCCTCCTCCGCCGGGAGCTCGACATGGAAGCGGGCACCGCCGCCCGGCCGCCCCTCGTATCGGAGATCCCCGCCGTAGCGCGTGGTGATCTTCCTCGAGAGGTACAGGCCCAAGCCCGTGCCGATTCCAGGCTCCCGGGTGGTGAAGAAGGGATCGAAGATCCGCTCTGCGACCCCGGCCGGGATCCCGGGGCCGTCGTCCTCTACCACGACTCGAACGTTCGCGCCGGCGTCGGCGACGTGGACCCATACGTTCCGTGCCGTCGAGCGAAGCGCGTTGTCGATCAGGTTCAAGAACACCTGGTTCAACTCTCCCGCCGAGGCGATCACCGGTCGGCTCGACTCGTAGCGACGGTGGACTTCGATCCCGTTGAGCCGATGCTCGAGGAGGCGGACGGTTGCGTCGAGACCGGATCGAAGGTCGCAGGGACGAGGTCGATCCTGCTCGCCCGGATGGGAGTGGTCAAGGAGCGCGGCGCTGATCGCGTCGATCCGGCTCCCGGCCTCCTCGATCACCTCCAGCACGCGCCTCGTCGAGGGCTCGAGGTTCTGGCGCTCCAGGAGGGCACGAGCGCCGTTCACCACGGCGTTCACGGGGTTGCGCACCTCGTGGCCGATCCCCGCCGCGAGCGTACCCACTGCGGCGAGCTTCGCCTGGGCGGCGAGGGTGAGCCCCAGGGAGCGGAGGCGGAGCTGCGCCCGCACCCGGGCGATCAGCACACGCGGATGGATCGGCTTCGTCACGAAGTCGTCCGCGCCGTGGGCGTAGCCCTCGAGGACCGCTTCCGAGCCGCTGCGGGCGGTGAGGAGGATCACCGGGATGTTCTGGAGCGCAGGGTCCGCCTTGAGGGACGCGCAGAGCGCCGTGCCCGTGAGCCGCGGCATCATCACGTCCGAGATCACGAGGTCCGGCCGGCTCGAGCGCACGAGCTCGAGGCCCGCCACGCCGTCGTTCGCGACCTCCACGTCAAACGAAGGCGCGAGGATCCGCTGGACCATCTCGCGGATCTCGTCGTTGTCCTCGACGAGCACGAGCCTCGGGCGGCGGCCGTCCTCCAGCCGAATCGGAGCGGCTTCCGGCGCAGGGCCCGCCTCCGGGAGCGTCGGCTCGGAACCGGGCGGTAGCTGCATGTCGCCCGCGCGACGCCCGTCGGCGACGTCGACCGCGACCTGCCTCCGCTCGACCACCTCGGGACGGAAGTGCTCCCTGCCGAGGAGGAGGGTCATCGTGAAAGTGGTCCCCTCGCCGGAACCGCCGGAGATCTCGAGCCGGCCGCCGTGGAGCTCCACGAGCTGACGGGCCAGCGAGAGGCCGATCCCGGCGCCGCCCTGGACGCGATGGTTCCCGCCGGACTCGGATCGGAAGAAGCGCTCGAAGATCCGCTCCCGATCCGCCTCGGGGATCCCCGGGCCGGAGTCGGTGACGCTCACGGTCGCCTCGGTGTCGGAAGAGCTGACCTCCAGTCGGATCCGGCCGCCGTCCGGGGTGAACTTCAGCGCGTTCCCCAGGAGGTTGGTGAGGACGATCTCGAGTCGGTGGGCGTCGCCGAAGGTGTTCTCGACCTGGGCGGTCGTCAGCTCCAGCTCGATGTCGCGGCTCTCCGCCGCGGGACGGAACGCCGCGAGGGAGTGTTCCGCGAGGAGGCGGAGGTCGACGGGCGCCACCCGGAGCCGCAGCCGGCCTGCGTCGATGCGCGAGAGATCGAGGAGATCGTCGATGAGCCGAAGCAGCCGGTAGGCGTTCCGGCGGACCACGTCGAAGAACGAGCGCTCATCGGCCGAGAGCCCGTCTCGGGCCAGGCGATCCTCCACGGGAGTGAGGATCAGGGTGAGGGGCGTCCGCAGCTCGTGGGAGATGTTGGTGAAGAACTCGGTCTTGGTCCTGTCGAGCTCCTTGAGCTGCGAGAGGGCCTCCTCGAGCTGCGCGGACGTGCGGGCCAGGCTCGTGCGTGCCTCGTGCTCGCGGCGCACCTGGCGGTACCTGACTTCATTCGAGGCGACCGCGATCACCGAGGTGAGCAGGAGGAAATAGAGGTTGTTGAAGAATGCGGGGTCCTCCCAGACCGAGGAACCGGACGCGAGGGCGGGGACCAGCCAGAACGAGGTGATCGCAAGGCAGGCGAGGGTCGTCTGGAGGATGCGCCAGACGAAGACGATCCCCATGCCCAGGATGCAGAGGTTGAGGCCCGCGTAGTAGGGCGACGAGAAGCCTTCGAGGCGGCCGATCATGGCCGCAATCGCGAGCGAGCCGATCAGCGCGGGGAGCAGCCCCAGCGGAAAGGTGACTCGCTCGTCGCGGACGACGTAGGTGAGGCCGAGCACCACGAGCGAGCCGGCAGCCGCCGCGACGCGAAGGGTGAAGAAGGGCTGGACCAGCTCGGGGTTCGTGAGCCAGTCGAGGACCACGCCCGCCGGCATCAAGACCGCGACGAGGAGCGCGGCGAGCCTGGCAGCAACGAGGTTCCGCTCGGCGAGGTGGGCGCGAAACTCCGAAATCGTCGTCGTCCGACTCAAGCTGCGCCCACCGTTCGAACACGCTCTTTCGAGCGAATCTTCATCTCTCGACGAAGAGGAAGAGGTTTACGCCGCTCGGCTCGGCGTCCACACGGACCTGCCGCGGTGCCGGCGAGAGGCCCTCCGCCAGCCGCAGGAGCTCCTCGGGCGTGCGGTGGATCAGGAACCACTCGGAGAAATACTCCATCGTCCAGCGGGATGGGTTGTGATGGGCGACGTTGCCGACCGCGAGGCGGCCACCGTCCGCGAGGGCGCCGTAGAGGATCGAGATCAAGGCGCGGGAGGTGCGCTCGTTCAAGTAATCGAAGAGGCCGGCGCTGTAGATGAGCTCCCTCTCTCCTAACGCCTCTCCGAGAGCCTGGGCGGTGAGGAGCCTCCGGACCGACTCGCGGATCACCTGGACGCGGGCGTTGGTCGCGCGGGCCAGGGGCGCCAGCGTCTTCTCGCAGTAGGCGATCGAGCGATCCTCCTGATCCACCAGCGCGACATCGAGGCGGGCGCCGAGCTCCGGGCTCTTGTTGAGGAGCGCCGCGATCTCCCTAGCGGGCCCGCAGCCGATGCTGGCGATCCGGATGCGGTCGCGATCCGCCCGCTCGATCCGCTCGCGGATCATCGCTCCCAGGAACTCGATGCGGTTGATGTTCGCGATCGCCGCTTCTTCGTTGGTGGAGTAGAGGTTGAGCGCCTTGCCAAAGAGCGTGCTCCCCTCGCGGTGATCGCGATAGAGCATGTTCATCATCTCGTAGTCGCCCGCGTAGCCGAGAGGCTTCTCCAGCGCGCGCCTCATGAAGGGCGATTCGGCGAAGAGCGGGGCGACGTGGCGCTTGAGGTAGGCGCGATGGAGCTGATGCTCCTCGTCCGAGAACCCGCCGACGAGCTCGTTCAGCGTGGTGCGCGCCGCCACCATCTCCTTCACGATCCACGGGTGGATCGCGTCGAGGATCTGCGCCTCGACTTCACGACGAGTGAAATCGTCCTCGGCCAACAGCGCCTCTTCCTCCCGACCGAGGAAGTCGCGGAGCACCTCGAGGCCGCTGAGGAGGTCCGCCGCCCATGCCTTGAACGCGCTCCCGACGCTCGCGTTGCGCGCGCGGGCCTGACCCAACGCCTGGAGCCGCTGGTCGAAGCTGCGCCGCGCGCCCCGACGGTGGAGCTCGGCCAGGTCGAGGCCGTCGCCCTCGAGCTCGATCCCGACCACGATTCCTTCGTCCGACTCGCCGAGACGTCGGACCGTGCCGCTCCCGCGAAAGAGGCTACGCTCGTCCGCGCGGACCTCCAGGGTCTCGAGCCGGTCGCCAGGAAAGAGGGTCGAGCCGGCGTCGATCGGCAGCTCGATCGCCAGGCCATGGAGGGATAGGTCCCGGACGCGCGCGGTGATCTCGCCAAGGCTCGTGTGCTCCAGCGTCGCGGTCACTTCCCCGAGCGAGGCCATGTCCACGGCGATCCGGCGGGCGCGGAGGCGGGGCGTGCGATCGGAGCGGGAAGTGGGGGCAGGGGCGAGTTTTCTCACGGCTGAGCTCCATTGGCGGGGATGGACGACGTGGTCGCCGAGCCGCGCTCGGGCCGCCCCCCGGGGCCCATGTGCGTGGCAGGCCTACGGATCCTGCCAGGAACAAGTCGACTGTCAATCAATTGGCATTTGACCCGTTGTGAAGGCCTCCAAGTCCGCGAAGTTGATTGTGATTCTCAAAATTGAAGTGCGGGCGGGCCGGTGTTAGAACGCGGCCCGTGAGAACGCTCGCGATCGTCCCGCTGCTGCTGGTCTTCCTCGCACCCGCCATTTCCACCGCCGCGCCGCGCGAGGAGGACTGGCACCGCCTGATCGGCATCCTCCAGTACCTGGAGGCCGATTACCCCCTGGCCGTCGAGTCCCGTTCGGATTTCGAGCTGGCCGAGCAGCGCTCCTTCATCGCCGAGGCGCTCGCTGGCGCCAGGGACCTGGGAGCGTCCGCGGAGCCCGCGGTAGCGAAGCTCGAGACCCTGAAGGAGCGGGTGGACCGGGGCGAGGCGCCGGAGGAGGTCCGCGAGGGCTGCCAGGCGCTGATCGAGGAGCTGGTCCGGCTCGGCGGGCTCGTCCGCAGCCCCCGCCATCCGCCCGACCTGGAGCGGGGGAGGGCGCTCTTCGCCGAGAGCTGCGCCGCCTGCCACGGCGCCGAAGGCAGGGGCGACACCCCCGTCGCGGCCACGATGAACCCGCCTCCGGCGAGCTTCCACGATCCGGAGGTGATGGGGCCGCTCTCTCCCTACAAGGCGTTCAACACCATCAGCTTCGGCGTGACCGGGACCGCGATGCCCGGCTTCCCCTCGCTGGACGAGAACGACCGCTGGTCCCTCGCCTTCTTCGTGCACTCCCTCCGCCATCCGCGCTGCGCGGGAAACCCCACGCGGGTGTCGGTCAAGGAGCTGGCGACCTCCTCCGACGACGCCCTCGCCGCGGCCTACGGAGACGACGCCGTCGGCTGCCTCCGCTCGGAGCTGCCGCGGATCGACCCGGCCCAGTCCCTCCTCGCCGCCGAGACCGGCGTGAAGGAGGCGGTGCGCCTCGCGGCCTCGGGTGACGCGGCGGCCGCCCGCCGCAAGCTCCTCGACGCCTACCTCGGCGGCGTGGAGCCCGTCGAGCTCATGATCGGCTCGCGCGACGCCGGCCTCGTCCGGGAGATCGAGGCGGTCTTCCTTGGGATGCGCTTCGACCTGGACCAGGGAAAGACCGACCTCGGCCCCCAGGCGGAGGCGCTCTTCGCCCTCCTCGAGAGGGCCGAGAGGGCCACCGTCCCGGCCTCGGCCTCGGTGGCGTTCTGGGGCGCGCTCCTCGTGATCGTGCGCGAGGGCTTCGAGGCGATGATCGTGGTGGCGGCGCTGCTCGCGGTGCTCAAGCGCATGAAGCAGACCACCCACGCCCGCGTCGTCCACGCCGGGTGGGCATCGGCGCTGGGGATCGGCGTGGTGACCTTCCTCTTCGGTCGAAAGCTTCTCTCCGGCTTCAACCCCGAGTGGGTCGAAGGGATCGCGGCGCTGGTCGCGGTGGGGATGCTGCTCTACCACACCGCCTGGCTGAACGCCCGTTCCCACGTCGCGGAGTACATGAAGGAGATCCGCGAGAAGATGGAGGGCGCGGTCGGACGGGGAAGCGCCCTCGGCCTCTTCGCCATCGCCTTCACCGCGGTCTTCCGGGAGTGCGTCGAGGTGGTCCTCTTCCTTCAGGGCCTCTCGGTGGACTCGCCCTCCGGCGTGGCCTGGGGCTCGGCGGCAGGCCTCGCCACCCTGCTCGTGCTGGTGCTGCTGGTGCAGCGCGTGGGCTACAAGCTCCCGATGAAGCCCCTCTTCCGCGCCTCGACGGTGCTGCTCTTCGCCACCGCTGTCGTGCTCCTGGGCAAGGGGATCCACGCGATGCAGGCCGTGGGCGCGCTGCCCGTGCGGCCGCTGCCGCTCTTCTCTGTCGACCTGCTGGGGATCTTCCCCGACGCCTTCGGCCTCTCGGCCCAGGTGCTGCTCGCGCTCTCGCCGCTCGTCTGGACGCGTCTGCGGCGCCCCTCCCGCAAGGGCGCCGAGCCGGTGGCCGTGGCCTGAACCGCGAAAAGGCCCGCGGCGTTGGAGCCGCGGGCCATCGGGGTCCTGCGCTTTCTGCCGGATTCTAGTTGGTGCCGCCCTGCCCGCCGGTGCCGCCCGTGCCTCCGGTGCCGCCGTGGCCACCGGTACCGCCGAACCCTCCGGTGCCGCCCGTCCCAGGCGCCACCGTGAGGAGATCGAGGGCCGGCTGGGCGACGCTGCAGCGGGCGTTGCAGGAGCCCTGCGTGAACGAGCCGTTCACGAAGGTCGCGGCGCAGCTGTTCGACGTATCACGGAGGCAGGACCGGCAGTCGTTGATCGCGTCCGCGTTGGTATCGCTCTGGTTGCCGATGGTGTCGCAGCGATCCTGGCAGGCGCTGATCTGCGCCGACGAGGAGGCCGGCGTCGGGCACTTGCCGCCCTCTTCACACATCTTGTCACACTCGAACTTCGTACTGCAGCCGCTTGCGGCCAACAGTGCGATGACCGCACCCGCGGCCAGGAACAGACGCTTCATGCTCGCAACCCCCGGGCGCAGACTCGGCGCCCATCTCCTCGACCAAACGCGGCCGGGTGAGTCCGACAATTCGCACCGTCGGACGAGGACGGGAGCCGCCAAGGAAGGTCTACCCGGGCAGGCGGCATGGCGGCTGGGCCGCCCTGCCGGGTTGGAGCGGGGCCGGTGCGGTTACTCGACAGCGGTCACGAGGTAGACGCCGTCCGATTCGTCGGATTCCGAGAAGATCGTGTAGGTGAGGAAGCCGTTGTAGAGCCGGAAATCCGACACATCGTGGTCGATGGGGATCGCGTCGAAGTCGCCGTGGACGAGGTCGACCTTCTTCAAGCGGCCGCAGACTCCGTCGTCCCCGCAACCGAGGAAGAAGACGTTCTTTCCCGACACGCTGGGGGCGCTGAGAGCGCTGAGAGGGGTGCCGCTCCCGACCCTGCCAGGGCAGGGCGTCAGATTCCTCATGTAATCGGCGATGCAGAATCTGTCCGGTTTCTGGCCGTCCTTCACCGCGAGGAAGAAGAGGCCGGCTTCGTGGACGCTGAACGAGGTGATGTTCCCTGCGACCCGGAGCTCGCGCCCGGTCGATATCTCGAACGCTTTGAGGAACGGGCCGTTCGTCTCCGCCGGCTGGAGGAACCCCAACCACTTGCCGTCAGAGCCCCATTGGGGGTTCATTCCGTTGAGTGTCGTCTTGCTGAGGTCCGAGAGCCGGATCACCTCCAGCCCATCGCCGAGCTCGACGACCACGCTTCCGCCGTCCGGGCTCGGATGGACTCCAAAGAACATGCTCCCGAGGGGCTCGCGGGCGCCCGTGCCCACTCGATACACGGAGAGCGCCGCACGGAATGTTTCCTGGACGAGGAGGGACGAGCCTCCCTCCATGAATTCGAACCACTCCGCATCGCCCTGTAGAACGCGGACGACGTCGCCCGTCGACCGCCTCCAGAGCGAAAGGGCCGATTCGCCTACGAACGTCCGGAACGCGGCGCTGGAGCTGTCGGGAGCAAAGAGTAGGCCGAAGGGCCCCATAAAACTGTCGCTGGTCGCGAGGACTTTCGTCGACCCGGCGCTCCGGTCCCACAAGCTCACCGTCTGGCGCACGGCCTGGTCGAGAGTCGTGAACGAGAGGTACGCCCCATCCGGCGACCACTGGGCCGACAACAGGTCCCCGTCGGCGCCGCCTACCACTTCCGCCGACCGCGTCGCCTCCGTCCAGACAACCAGAGCGCCGGAGGGGCGCTGGAAGGCGACGATTCCGCCGTCAGGCGACGGCAGGACCAACCCCGGCTGCTCTGGCGGCCAGCGGTCCCAGTCGACGAACCTCGACTTCCAAGCGCCGAGGGAGAGGAGCTCGCCGCCTTCCGCCCACACGAAGAGCGAATCCTCGGTCCGAATCAGCACGGAATGGCTGCCCGGCATGAACTGCGCGCCGGTGGCCCCGGAGAAGACCACGTCGCTCCGCCGTGCCTCGACGTCCCAGATCGTGACCCTCCCGAGAGAGGAGCGGTCTTCCAGAAAGACCAGCAGCCGACCGTCGTCGCTGTAGGAGGGAAACAGCGCGGTGGCGCTCAGGTCCGTCGGCTGGCGCTTCGAGACGTCCCAGATCCGCAGCCGGTGGGGGATGAGAGCGAACGAATCCTCCAGATCGTACAAGGTCTCGGAGGTGGGCGACTCGCCCACCTCACGCATCGGAAAGGAGGGACCGATCTTCTTCCCGTGCTTGAGGACCACGGGATCCATCCGGAAGACGCCGTTCACCACGGTGACGTTCCTGCGCTCCTCCGGGACCCGGCCGGGCGCCTCGAAGGTCAGGGTGTACGTTCCCGCAGGGACGCCGGCGAAAATCCACGTGCCGCCAACGTCGGTCGTGACCGAAGCGTCGGTTCCCACGAGGCGGACCAGGATCCCCTCGTGCTCCTGCATGCCGTAGAGCAAGGCGCTGCCGGTGATCGCGCCCTTCCCCGGGAAGATCGGCCGTCCCTGCGGATCGAAGTGAGCGGTAATCCCGTTCTCGCACGTGATCGTAAAGGAGCCGTCGGGCGCCTCGAGATAGGTGCAATCCGCCTTCGAACCCCCTCCGGGCAAGGTGAAATCCTTGCCTCCGCAGTGGAAGGTGCTCGTCCCGTCGTGGTTTTCGGTGACGGTGCACGGGCTCGCGTCGTTCTTCGAGCAGCTGAAGAGCAGTCCGGTGAGGAAAAGAGCTGCGATGGCGCATCTCATCGGGTTCACCTGGTCACGGGGGTGGTCGGGAAGTCGGTGACGTAGAGTCCTGGTCGTTCGGAGGTGTCGTCGCCGATCGAGTAGGCGAGCCAGCGCGCCGTCGAGAGCATGAGCTCCACCTCGTCGTCGACTGCGACCGGCTCGGGGAGCTGGGGGTCGAAGACGAGCAGGAGGCCGTCCTTCGTCTCAATGCGCGGTCGGGACAAGAGTCCCAGGCGCGAGCCCTGGCCGCTCCCGTCGAGCTCCCAGATCCCGTCGGTGAGGACGCGGACCCGGTTCGACGGCCGGTCCCATCGGACGATCTCGGACCCGCCGCCGTTGGAGGAGCGGCGGGCGAGGCATGCGAGCGATCCGTCTCCGGCGAAGCGGCAGTTGGAGGAATCGACCTGGTCTCCCAGGGAAACAGCCTCCTTCCGCTCCGTATCCCACGCCCAGTGCGTGAGGGGGATATCTCCCGATCCGAAGCGCAGGACCGTCGAGCTCGGATCCCACTCTGCGGGAGCGTTGGGCAGAAGTACCTCGCCGACGCTCCAGGAGTCGCCGCTCTCGAGCTCCTTCACCACCCGGACGCTACCCTGCACGAAGGACACGAATGCGCCGTCGGGGCTGGGCGTCCAGGTGGAGCCCACGTCGCGCGCGAGCTCTTCGAAGCCGCGGTCACGGCGCCAGCCCATCAGGGTGCCGACAAAATCGCTGCCGGTGCCAGGAACCCAGGTGATCGAAACGTTCGTGCGAAAGAGCAACGCCTCGCCGCCGGGGGCAGGAACGACGCGCGGGGGCGGCATACGTTCGATGCCCTCGATGGACTCGGACCGGAGGTCTGGCAGGCTCCACCGCGTGAGGACCACCGCGCCCGAATCATTCGGGGCGACGTAGAAGAGCGCGTCGCTGCTGGAGCTGAAGTGCGCCCAGAACACCGACCGGAGGAGGTCTTGCCGGCCACTCTCGAGGTCGAAGAGGACCTGATCGAGGCCCGGCTTCCTGAGCAGGACCCAATTCCCGTTCGGGCTGAAAATCGCGCCGTTGGCCGTAGGGGCGGCCAGAGGCACGACCTCGTTCCGCGCTCCGTCCCAGAGCATCGCCCTGTCGAGGGCAGTGAAGACGAAAGAGCGCCCATCGGGCGAGAACGTGATCGGTCCGCTCCCGCTACCGATCGTCGCGCCTCCTCCTGCAGCCAGGTCCCAGACGATCAGCTCCCCGGTCCCGATTCGAAAGACAACGGTCCGCAGCTCCGGATCCGCCCACCATCCCAGAACGCCCTCCGAGATCACGAGCGCATCCTCCCTCATGTTGGTCGTCCAGTAGAGGAGACGACTCCCCTCCTGCAGCGCCACGATGGAAGCCTCGTCTCGGGCGAGGATCCACTCGCGAACGAGTGTGTCGACCTTGGACAGGGCCCCGGCGTCGCGGTCGTAGTGGTAGAGCGTTCCGGGGCCGTTGGCGCCGCGCGAGTCGTTGAGGAAGGTCAGCCGCCGCCCGCTCGGAGAGAACGAGAGCCGTGCCACGTCCCCGCCCAGGGGCTTGGACCACCAGCCGTCCTCCTCCCATAGCGTCGCCGGTCCGGGATCGCTCTCCCCCATCGCGACGAAGGCGTCGTAGTCGGGCGACGGAACGAGTCGCGCAGCGGGGCTGTCGGTGAGCTTCTTACCCATCCGGAGCTCCACCGGATCGACGCGGAATGCGCCCGGCGCGACCACGAGCTGGCCTAGTTTCTCGGAGTTGTAGCCGGGCGCCTCGAAGGTCAGGTCGTAGACGCCGCTGGTCAACGCCGGGAACACATAGGTGCCGTCCTGGCTCGGCCGCGCTTCGACCTTCGCCCCGGAAGCCGTGTCGGCCAGGGTCACCGTGATCGCCGCGTGGTTCGACCGCCCGAAGAGCTTCGCCTCCCCGACGACGGTGCAGCCGGGCTTCTCGGTCGGCAGCTTCGGGAGCACGGTGCTCGTCCCGTCCGAGCAGATCAGGAGCCGCGTCCCGTCCTGCCTCGGCACCACGTCACAAGTGGGGCGAGGGTCGCTTCCGCAGGCCAGGAGCGCCACGAGCAGCGGAAGCGGAACGAGGAGATCCCTGGGGCGGATGCTCGACATATAGTCCTCCGTGGCTCCAAGAACGCCAGCCTTGCGGTTCGCAGCGGACGAGGCGACACTTGGTACTCTATTCGAAGCGGCTCGCCGTTTGTACCGGAGAGCGCTGTTGGAGGGGAATGGTACGGTATTCGTCTCTATTGCTGTCCGTAGCTGCGCTGTCACTGGCTGCGGCTTGCGGGTCGCCGGCCCTCAAAACCCCCCAGGGAAGCCTCTACGTCTCTCCGGAGCAGATCGAGTTTCCCCGCACGTTCGTGGGATTTTCGTCCGATCGCGAGCTGGTAGTGAGCAACTCCGGCAAGGTCCCGCTCCACATGAACCTCGAGGTCACGCCGCCCTTTTCGGCGGACCCCGCGGAGGCCACGGTCGGCGGAGGGCGGGATCTGCACGTCCGGATCCGCTACACGCCGCAGACGCCTGGTCAGCACCGACAGTCGATGCGAATGCTACATTCCGGCAAGGTCACCAACATCGACCTCTCCGGGAAGGCGGAGGGCTCTCCGTCGTGCTTCCCGTCCGGGGTCTGCCGCTCGGTGGTCTTCGACGAGGAGACCGGTGAGTGCACGGAGAGTGTCGATCGGGACGGCACCGAATGCTCCAGCGGAAATGCGTGCATGACCCGGGAGATCTGCCGGAGCGGGGCCTGCGTGGGCGAAGCCGTCGTGTGCAACTCCCACGACAAGTGCGTTAAGGACGAGTGCGTTGCGGCGGTCGGCTGCATCCAGATCGACAAGAGCGGCGACTGCCCGTCGAGCCCCGATCCGTGCAAGAGGGGGTTGTGCGATGCCACCCTGGGCTGCACGATCGTCGACGCCACCGACGGCGACCCCTGTGGCCCTTCCGACTGCGTTACCTCGTCGATCTGCCTCTTGGGGGAGTGCGTCGATGTCCCCACCCCCGAGAACACCGATTGCACGACCAAGTGCGGAAGAGGCACGTGCCACGACAACGTCTGCAAGGCGAAGATGGGCAAGAACCTCGAGGTGCTCTGGCGACACAATGTGCAGTCGCGGTCGAACCTCGTCTTCCCCGGGATCTCGGACGACCAGGGCGCCGTCTATTGGCTCGAATGCGATCCCTCCAGCTGCGAGCTGGTCTCGGTCGACGGCGACCAGGCAACCCCCCGCTTCCCGGAACACCCGCGCTTCCCGCTCCGGGATCTGACGCTGCCGAAGCCCAACCAGATGGTTCTGGCCGGCAACCGGGTGGTCGTCGCCGCTGGCGATAGCGTCTACGCGTATTCGGCGTCGAACGGCGCTCTGGCCTGGGCCGGGAGCCTCTGGGCCGAGCTCGAGGAAGCGCTGGGCTCCGGCTGTCCCTGCTCGGTACGCGCCGACGCGCTGGCGAGCGGTGAGGAGGGATTCTACGTTTGGTTCTCGATGTCTGGCGTTGCCGGAGCAACCGAGGATGGCCGGCGCGCCGGGGCGCTGGTCAACATCGCCGCTTCGGATGGATCGGTGAAGTGGATCCGGACCTTCGAAGGCGCCTCGCCGCCGAGGGATCTCGTCGTCGACCGTTTTGGCGACGTGCACTTCGCCCTCGGCGGGGACGAGGGATCCCTCCAGCTCCTCTCGGTGGGCCCGGACGGCTCCGATCGCTTCACCATCGGCGCCGATTCCGACACGGAAGCGCCGCTGGCCACGGTCCTCGACCACGTCTTCGGGACCTCGGCCCGCGTCCTCGATCTGGATGGCGACCTGGCATACGAGCTGCCGCCGGTCGACGGGGAAGGTCCGACCCTGGCATTCGTGGTGGGCCAGAACAATGGGTACCGCTTCAGCCGTGACGTAGAGGGTCTGCGGGTAACGGCCTTCAAGACCTGGATCGGGGAGGTCACCTCCTCGACCGTGCCGTTCGCGGAGCCGGTCTATCGGACCGACCCGCTGCTCACCGATTCGCAGAGCGCGCTCTTCGCCGCACGGATCTCCGACGAGTCCGGCGGCGAGCTCCTCACCCGCGTGATGGAGATCGACGCCGAAGGGCACTCGCTCCGGGATTGCCGCCTCCCGGAGCGCCCGGACGGTCCCGGAGGCACCTACCTCTACCTCGGCTCCACCTCACTTCGAGGGGGCCGTTGGACGGTCGCTTCCCAGCCGTCTCGGGATGGGAATTGGTTCACCGTCCACCAGCTTCTGCTTCCGTTTGGCGACACCGCCAGCAGCGGTTGGGTCACGACGCGCGGCAGCCTCGCCGGCGACGGGAGGCCCCAGCGATGAGCGTCCTACACTCCGAGTCGTCGAGCCGCGGTCTGTCCCTGACCAGGCTCCCGTGCACATGGCTCGTCCTCGCCGCGGCGCTCCTCGGCGCCTGCGCCGATCCGGTCATCGTCAAAACCGAGGCCGACGTTCGGGTCGAACCGGACGAGCTCGTCTTCCCGGATTCCTTCGTCGGCCACCCCTCGTCGAGGACCCTGCGGATCCGCAACGTGGGGCGGGCGCCGACCCAGGTGTCTCTCGAGATCCCGGCTCCGTTCTTCGGACCCGACTGGGTCGACCTGAGGGCTGGCGAAATCCGCGACATCGAGATCACCTTCGCGCCCTCCGAGCCGGGGAGCTACGACCTCGGCCTCCGGATCTCGTCCCCCGCGAAGCCGTCGGAGGTCCGCCTCCTGGGCCAGGGCTTGCCCGTACCCAACTGCGGGGAGGGAGACGAGTGCCGCTCGATCCACTTCGACCCCGCCCTGGGGTGCGTGGAGATCGATCGTCCCGAAGGCTCGGCTTGCGGCGACGCCTGCCTCGTGGGCGGGCAATGCCACGAGGGGAGCTGTGTCGGCACCGCCCGCGAATGCGGCGAGACGAATGCGTGCACGACGGCCTTCTGCGATCCGACCGTGGGCTGTGTGGTGCAAGCCAAATCCTGCCAGGTGTCCACAGATTTCTGCACGGCGAGCGAATGCGATCCCGAGGTCGGGTGCGTTCTCAAACCCGCGAACGAAAGCAAGGTCTGTGGCCCCTCGGATTGCAGCCACACGCACGTCTGTCGTCAGGGGCTCTGCACGGAAGAGCGCTCCAAAGACCGGACTGAATGTGGCGAGACGACGCCCTGCCTCGCGAAGGGCTACTGCGACCGGGGAGCGTGCGTGCAGGACCGCCCAACGGTCCTCAAGACCAAGGTGACGTTCTCCGCCGGGGCCGGCGCCCGGATCCACTTCGACGGCACCACCAACGCCGACGGAGACCTCTATTGGGCGGAGTGCGGGGATACCTGCTTCCTCGCCAGGGGCTCCTCGAGATCAGGATTTTTGTTGGGCAAGGAGCCGATGTCGGCGGGGACGACCCTCTCGCGCGGGTCGAAGCCGACGGGAACCCGCGCGCTGCTCCTCGCGGCAGGACGGATCGTGTCCACGCTGAAGCCGGGCTGGATCGAAGCCTACGATTCTCGCACCGTCAAGCTGGCGTGGAAACTCGACCTCGCGGGCAAAGTCCCCGTTCCCGCCGGGGGATCGGTAACCGTGGCAGAGGTGTCCGCCCAGGGGTCGATGATCTACGCCCTCGTGGACGGGTGGGCCAGCGGCGGAAGCCACGACGGCGGCTGGGCGGTCGGGATCGATCTCTCCGGCAACGTACTCTGGGTGCGGTCGTTCGAAGGTACCTTCTCCGGGCTCGTCGGCGACGACGCCGGGCGGATCTACTTCAGCACCCAGCGCGACCATAAGAGCTCGGCCGACCTGGCCGCGCTGGTCTCCCTTGGCGCGACGGGAGGCGAGCGCTGGCGCCAGTCGACCTCTTTCAACCCGCCCCTCGCCGTGAGCGGCGACCTCCTCTTCCAGGGGACCTCGGAGTGGAGGAAGCTGGACGACGGCAGCGCGTTGCCCAGGCTCAAGGCCACGGTGCCGCTCTACTCTCCCTCGCCGATCTTCACCGGCAAGCGGGGCTACTTCTTCGGTCTCCCGGTGGAGCCCTGTGGAGCCGAGCAGAAGGACCTCTGCTCGTTGTGGGAGCTCCCCAGCCTGATCCGCTTCGCCACCGGCGAGGAGGAGCCGGTCTGGGGCATCGGCGTGAACGGGGCCGAGAGCTGGTGGCGGTCCGAGCCCGTCCTCACCAAGAAGGGCTCTCTCCTCTTCGCCGATACCGTGGAGGGAGCGGGAGTCGGCTGTGAAGCCAAATTCCAGCTCCGCGAGATCGAGCCCGAGGAGGGTGCCGAGGTCTTCGCCTGCGAGCTGCCGGCGGGAGGCAGCTACCTCGGCGCGACGTCCCTGCACGGGGGCCGCTGGGCGGTCCTCGAATCCTGCAGGCAGATCATCAACGTCTATGAGGTCGAGGATCGGGAGCTCGCGCCCAAGGGATGGGTGACCTATCGCGGAAACCCCGCCCGCACGGGAACGCCGCGGTAGCGCAGCCGAAGGCGGGGGAGCTCCACGCCGCCCCCCCGGGGCCCCCGGATCGGAGGAATCCTTCCTACTCGTCCTGGCTTCCTGCTAACGTTCCTGGGGTGGTCGCGATGAACCGAGCCTACCTCCCAGCCCTGCTGTCCTGCCTGATCCTGGCCGCGTGCGGCGCCGGCAGCGGTGGTGACGATCTGCCCGGCGATCCCTGCTCCATCCACCTCGAGCCGGGCCAGGACGACCAGGTCTCCGTTCAGTCCGCCCTCCTGGAGGCTGCGTCGGGCAGCGTGATCTGCTTCGACCCGGGGGTCTACCGCTTCACCGACGGCCTCTCACTGAGCGTGCCGGGGATCACGTTGCGCTCCTCGGGCAGCCGGGCAATCCTCGACTTCTCCGGGCAGGTGGCGGATGCCCCTGGCCTGGACGTGACCGGCGACGACTTCACCGTCGAGAACCTGGAGCTGCGCAACACGGCGGGTGACGCGATCCGCTTGCTCCAGGTGGACAGCGCCAGGTTGCGGCGGGTTCGCGCTTCGTGGACCGCGGACGCGCCTCCGGTCGCCGGCGCCCACGGCATCGCCATCCTGGGCTCAGGCAACGTGCTGGTCGAGGCGTGCCGGATCCGCGGCGCGGCCGATGCCGGCGTCGCGATCGTGGGCTCCGCAGGGGTCGAGGTCCGCCTCACCTCGGTCCGCGAGAGCGGCGGAGGCATCTCGTTCGACGAGAGCTCCGAGGTGGAGCTGCGCCAGAATCGGCTCGATCCCGTCGTGGTCCCCGTCGCCCATTAGGAGACTGCTCCCGCGACGGCAGTGCCCCGCCGGCCGATCTCGACTATAGAATCAGACCGATGAGCCCGCCCCTCGCACCGACGGAGTCCGCCGTCGCCGCCGCGCCAGCGCCCGATAACGAAGCCCGCCGCAGGCTGGCGAGCTGGGTCTCCCTCGCCGGCGGCCTGATCGTCTTCGTCGCGAAGATGGCCGGCTGGCAGCTCACCGGCTCGACGGCCCTGCTCTCGGACGGCCTCGAGTCGATCGTGAACGTGGTGGCCGCGGGCTTCGCCATCTTCTCGATCCGCTTCGCCGCGATGCCGGCCGACCGGGACCACCCCTACGGCCACGGGAAGATCGAGTTCCTGTCGGCGGCGTTCGAGGGCGGCCTGATCTTCTTCGCCGCCGCGATGATCTTTTACTCCGCCGTCGGGAGCCTCCTCGAGGGCCCCTCGGTCCACGAGGTCGATCACGGCCTCACCATCGCGGTGGGGGCGGGCGTCCTCAACCTCGTCCTCGGCTGGTGGGTCCGCCGGGAGGGGCGACAGACCGGCTCCGTCACGCTGATCGCCGACGGCGAGCACATCCTCTCGGACGTCTGGACCACCGCCGGCGTCGTGGTCGGCCTCGGCCTGGTCATGTTCACCGGGATCGCCTGGCTCGATCCGCTCGTGGCCCTGGCGATGGGCCTGCTCCTCGCCCGCACCGGGTTCCGCCTGGTCCGGGACGCGGCGAACGCCCTCCTCGATCGGGAGGATCCCGAGCTCCTCGAGCGCCTCGTCGGGGCCTTTAACGAGGCGCCGGTGCAAGGGATCACCAACGTGCACCGCCTGAGGGCGATCCGGTCGGGCGACCTCGTCCACGTGGACGCCCACGTCTTCGTCCCCTCGCACTGGACGGTGCGGCAGGCCCACGAGGCGGTGGTGTCGCTGGAGCGCTGGATGGCCTCGCGGGCTAGCTTCCGGGGCGAGCTGGCGCTGCACCTCGATCCCTGCCATTCGCGGGTCTGCGCCAGCTGCGACCTGGGTGACTGTCCGGTCCGGGCCGAGCCCTCGGGCGGCCGGCGACGTCTCTCGACCGAGGAGGCCGTCGGTCCTACCGGGCTCGCGCGTCCCTGAAGCTCCTTCCGACCGCGAACCTTCGGGATCGTGGGTCGGCCGCTCCGCCACTCCGGCCAACGAACCGGCTTCTTCCGGAGAACGGCACCCCTCCCGGTGGCTCTAGGGGGTCCCAGTCTGTTGAGCTGAAAACATTATTTTGCATGTTTTCATCTCTGCCGTTTCTTTCGGACACGCATGCTTCGGGATTCGTTCGGGGGTATATGCGCGCTCCGGAATCGGTGCTAGGCTCCTCCGCTACGAGAATTTTTGGGTCGATCTTCGCCGTGCACAGAGAGCACGTCGCCTCGCTATGCAGGGTGGAGATCGAGCGAGTTCAACCGGTTCTTGCAGTAACTGGCGCGGCGACGCCGGAAGTGGGGTTCACATGAAGCGCACGGTCCTCTTCATCGGCCTGCTGATGTTCGTCATGGCGGGCTGCTCGAAGGAAACGACGGACATCAAAAAGCCTGCGCCCGAGGGCGAGGTCGATCCCGTCCGCTCCACGATCGTCGCCGATCCGGAGAGCGGTGTCGTCGCCGACGGCATCGACGAGGTCGTCCTGACGATCTCGGCCAAGGACAGGGCGGGGACGGCGGCCACCAACCGCTCGATCCTCGTCACCTCGTCCCTCGAGCAGGACGTCGTCACCCTATCGTCGGACATCACCGACGCGAACGGAAACGCCAGCGCCCGGATCTCGTCCGTCGTCGCCGGCCGGCGCATCATCACGGTCAAGGTCGGCCAGGTTCCGCTCGGAGACAGCGGGCGCATCATGGTGGACTTCGTTCCCGGGGCCGCCGCGCGACTCGAGTTCGTCGCTCCCCCGGGCGACGGCCAGGCCGGCCGCGCGCTCCGTCCGGCGGTTCGCGTCGAGGTCCAGGACCTCCACGGAAACCGGATCCTGGATGCGAACACCGACGTGACGCTCGCGCTTTCCGATGGATCGCTCTCGCGTACGCGGGCGGCCGAGGCAGGCGTGGCGTCCTTCGATGACGTCGTCATCGACACGCCCAACCGGGCTAGTGAGGGCGGCTACCGCCTCATTGCCACGGCCTCCGGCCTGGAGACGGCGACGAGCGAAGAGTTCAGGATCACCACCGGCGTGCCCTCCCGCCTTAGATTCCAGACCCAGCCTTCGTCGGTCGCCGCCGGGGAGTCGTTGAACTTCAAGGTGGAGGTCCTGGACGGAGCGGGAAACGCTGTTCAGGATTTCTCCGGTCCTACGCCGTCCATCCAGGCTCGGCTCCTCTCCAACCCCACCGCCGCGAAGCTCGATGGCACGGTGTCCGTACTTGCTACGAACGGTGTCGCGACGTTCAGCGCGCTCTCGATCGGTAAGAGCGCCTCCGGATATACGCTCGTCGTCTCCGCGCCGGGCTTCGAGGGCGCCGAGAGCGTTCCCTTCGCCGTGACCGGCTCGGACCCGGTGGGCGGCTCGTCGAGGATGACCGCGGGCAGCGCGCTCGTCGTGGCCGACGGCGTCTCGACCTCGAAGCTCTCGATCCGCGTCGTCGACGGCAAGGGCAACGAACTCCCGAACGCGCCCGTGGTGCTCAGCACCGAGAGCGAGGGCGTCACTTTCGCGCCTGGAAACACCCTCCGGACGGACGCCATCGGCCGCGCCGAGGCTTGGGTCAGCTCCACCGTCGCCGGACTGGCGACGATCAAGGCCGACGTAGGTGGCGGTGCCCTCGAGCTCACCGCGAGCGTGCGCTTCGTCGCGGGCGCGGCGGGCGGAACCTCGACCGTAGTGGCCCTCGACTACGACGACCTGGACCTCCAGACCCACCCCACCGCCGACGGTGTGGAGGAGATTGAGTTCCTGGTGACCGTGATCGACGCCAACCAGAACCCCGTGTTGGGCGAGACCGTCGCGATCAGCGCCACCGGCGGAGCGAACTTCTGGAGCGAGACCTCCTCCGAGTCCAACGCCATGGGGCTCGTGACGTTCAAACTCCGCTCGGACAAGGCCGAGACGAAGACGATCAAGGCGGTGGTCCAGGGCACGACCCTCCCCCCCGTTACCGTGACCTTCAAGCCCGGTGCGCCCGACCGAGGCCAGTCTCAGCTCGCCACCGGCACTCCGCAGACGGGGATCGTCGGCAAACCGCTCGGCACGGCCTTCGGCCTTCGCGTCCGGGACAAGAAGGGCAATCTGGTTCCGGGCGCCGACGTAACCTTTGCGGTCGCCACCGGTGGCGGCCAGCTCATCGTCGGCGAGACAGGTACCCCCGTGCCCGGGCCCGTTACCGTGGCCGCCGGCGATAACGGCATCGCCTCCGTGCTCCTGGTCCTTGGAACCGGTGCCGGCGCCCAGACGGTGTCCGCTACGGCCTGGAGCGGCCAGCAGGGCTCGCCTACACCGGTCACGTTCACGGCAACGGCCAACGCCGACACGCCCACGACGATTCGGTTCGGCCAGGGGCCGGGAGTCCTGACTGAAGGAGTTACAACTACGGGGACGAACGTGGCTTCGGGAACGGCCGCCGTGGCGGCCGCCCAGCGGCTCTCCGTGAAGGTCACCGACCAGCACAACAATCCGGTCAGCGGATTTCAGATCACCTTCGCAGTGGAGAGCGCGCCGGATTCGTTCGCTGCCCTCACCACGACTGCGATTACCACGAATGCCACCGGTGACGCGACCGTCTCCTCGATGACGCTCTCGAGGAAGGTGGGGCAGAATGTCTTCACCGCCGTCCGCACGACGGGTACGCCGGCTCTCAACGGGCCGAGCCGGTACTACGTGAACGTGACTCCGGGAAACCCGGCCAAGATCGTCATCCCGACGGGCACCAACGTTTGTGTCCCGTCCGGCAACAATCAGTCCGGCACCGTGGGGACTGCCCTCACCACTACGGGCGCTCCCCTCAGGCTCCAGGTCCAGGTGACCGATACGAACGACAACCCGATCGAGAACCAGGCGGTGAACTTTACGCCGAACACCGTTGCGGACGGAGGGTCGTTCACCAGCTCGATGACCAACGGGAATGGCTGCGCTTCGACGACCTACACCCTCGCGACCACCGCAGGCGCCAAGAAGGCCAAGGCGGCTGTCACCGGCATAACGTCCACCGCCGTCTTCGACGCCACCGCGGTCGCAGGTCCGGTCACTGACATCGCTTACGATGCCGGGAACAACCAGACCGGAACCGCGGGGGGGCCGAAGCTTTCGAACCCGATCTCCGTGATCCTCAAGGACCAGTATGGAAACCCGGTGGGCGGACAGCCGGTGACCTTCGCCGTCGTCACTGGCGGCGGGAGCCTGGTTTCGACGGGTCTCTCGTCGACCACGGCTGGAGCGAACTTCGGCAAGGCCACGGCGGACTGGACGCTTGGGACCGTGGCGGCGCCGCCAAGCCAAGACAAAAACAACTCCGCCACGGCGACGTTTGGCACGCTCACGCCGCCCGTCACCTTCTACGCCACCGGCAGGGCCGGCGGCGTCGCGACCCTCGAGCCCGTGTCCGGGAACAACCAGGCCGCTATCGTTGGAACGCAGCTCGGCGCGCCCTTGGTAATTCGGGCCGTGGACGCCAATTCCAATCCCGTGCCGGGAGCGACGATCACGTACACGGTTACCGGAAACGGAACGGTCACCCCGAATGTGAATCCGTTCAGGACCGACGACAACGGCCTCGCCAGTGCCACGTTCAGGTTGGGCAGAGTCGCAGGCGGCACCACCAACTCGGTCCGATTCGCCTCTGGGACGCCGTTCGTGGTGTTCAATGCGATCGCGAATCCGGGCACTGCGACCCAGTTCACCATGGTCTCGGGCAACTTCCAGGAGGCGGAAGCCGGTACGGACCTCCCCCTCCCGGTAGTGCTGAAGGTGATGGACGCCGACAACAACGCGATCGAGGGCAGGCTGGTGAGCTTCCGGATCGACGCCGGCGGTGGCACGGCCGGCGCGGCTTCGGTGGCGACCGGCCCTGACGGCACTGCATCGACCGGCTGGACGCTGGGAACCACCGTCGGCTGGGGTCACGTTCTCGTCGCATCCACTACCGGTCTCCCCGAGCGGGCGTTCGTGGCACGGGCCACCCCGCCGGCCGGCATGGACGGCGCGCTCATGGCGGTGGCGGGTGACGGCGAGGTCGCCGGAGCGGGCAGCGAGTTCGGCTCGGCGATGGTCGTTCGTCTCGTCGACGAGAACGGCGACGCCGTCGCCGGCAAGCTCGTCGAGTTCGCCGCCGATGGCCCGGTGACCCTCACCGACGGCCAGGCGATCACCGACGCCGAGGGCCTGGCGTGGGTCTTCGCTTCCGCGGATCAGGCGGCAGCGGACGGTCCGGTGACCGTCACCGCTTCGGTGAAGGACTTCAACGCCCTTCCCACGGAGCTCGCGCTCGAGATCGCCGAGCCGGCCTCGGACTCCTGCACCGCCTACGGCGCTTCGTTCGCCTCGTTCGGCGCGTCCGCGGTGAAGCTCCAGAAGGCGGCCGTTTACTCGGCGGGCACCCTGGGTGCCCACGAGGTCCAGGTGAAGGTTGCTCCTGCGGTCAAGGGCAAGCCCGAGCTCGGCGCGGTGAACGCGGGCGTCGTGATGCGCTGCGGCGCCGGCACCGAGCAGGTCGCAGAGCTCCGTCCGACGGGCCTCTTCGTCGACGGCCAGGAGGCGAAGCCGGGTACCTTCGGCAACCTCTCGGTCCTCCACGTCGCCAACGCGTGGACCCTCGACTGCAACGGTGAGCTGGTCGTCAGCGTGGACGACGCCGTCGGCGGCGCGTTCCACTCGATGGTGGTCCAGCACGCCGCCGATGGCGCCTTCTCCGGCGGCGTCTGTGGCTCGGCCACGGCGGCTCCCGCCAAGGCCAGCCTCTTCTCGGTGCGGTAGGCCGCGCCGAATCGGAATCGCCCGCCGGCGCCCAGTCGCCGGCGGAGTGATTGGAGCCCCCGCAGCGCCCTCTCCGGGCGGCGGGGGCTTTCTCTTGCCGCCTTTCGATGGAACCGTGCCGGGCCGTCGTGTCGCCGGTAGCCTCTCCGGTGCATCCGACGGCCCGTGGCGATATACACTCGGGACCCATTTCCCAGGAGAGCCCGCTGATGAAGGTTCGAGACCTGATGACCCGCGACGTCGTGACCCTCGAGGCAGGAGAGAACCTCCTCCTCGCCGACGACGTGATGCGCCTCGGCCGGATCCGGCACCTCCCCGTGGTCGAGAATGGCAGGCTGGTGGGCCTCATCAGCCACCGGGACATCCTCCAGGCCAGCGTCTCCTCCCTCGCGGGCCTCTCCCGCGCGGAGGACGCCTCGATCAAGAAGTCGATCCCCGCCCGCGAGGTGATGAAGCGCGAAGTGACGACTATCGGCCCGGACGAGCCTGCTCTCGTAGCCTGCTCGATCGTCCTCGACCGCAAGCTCGGATGCCTACCCGTCGTCGACGCCGAAGGCGCCCTGGTCGGAATCGTCACCGAGGCCGACTTCGTCGAGCTCGCCAGGCGCTACCTCGAGCAGCTCCGCGACTGATGTCCGACCGCGGTCATCGAACGGCGGAGCTCGCCTTCCTGGGCGAGCTCATGGCCTCCATCGCCCACGAGCTGCGCAATCCGCTCGGCGTGATCGACTCCTCGGCGCACCTCCTGCGCTCGAGGCTCCAGAGATCACGCGCCGTTGCGGGCTGCGAGGAACACCTCGACCGGATCCAGGGCCAAGTGCGGATCGCCGCGCGCATCATCGACGATCTCCTCGAGCTCGCGAGAAGCAGGCCTCCGAAGCGCGAGGCAGTCGATCTGCCCGCCGTGCTGGAGTCCGCCCGAAGCTCGGTCGCGACGCCGCCGGACCTCGTGGTCGAGGTCCAACTCGAGCCGTCGCTCCACGTCGTACACGGCGATCCCGGTCACCTCCGGCAGATCCTCGTCAACCTCCTCGAGAACGCGGTCGAGGCAGCAGGCGCCGGCGGCAGGGTGCGGCTCACCGCCCTCGTGGAAGGCAGTGAACTTGCGCTCCGGGTGAGCGACAGCGGCAGCGGAATCGATCCCGACCTCGGCCTGTCGATTTTCGATGCCTTCGTGACCGGTAGACCCCAGGGCGTTGGGCTGGGGCTCCCGCTATCCCGCATGCTGGCCGAGCGGAGCGGTGGAAGTCTCGAGCTCGGCGATGGCCCGCTCCCCGGCGCGACCTTCGTGGTCCGGCTGCCCATCTGAAGTGGTGGTCGAGATTCCCGTCTCGGTGAGAGACGAGCTCGGCAGCGCCTACAGCACGGCCCGGAAGCCGACGGTCGGGAGCATGTAGCGGATCTTGCCCTCCGAGCTCTCGTCGACCGCCTCGGGCGAGATCGCCACGTTGATCACGTCGATGTAGAAGTCGAGCATCCACGAGTTGTAGACGGCGCGCTTGTCGATCCGGATGTCGAAGCGGGTGAACGGGTCGGTGCGGCCCGTGAGAGAGCCGTCTCCCGCACGAACCGGGCGCCCGCTCTGGAGCTGCATCCGCCCGCCGAGCTCCCAGTTTCGTGGGAGGCGCAGGCCGGCGACCACGTGGAGCATGTGGGGCCTGTCGAAGTCGAAGGCTTCCCAGCCACGGGACGAGAGGCGCTCGCTCCGCGAGAGCGTGTACGCGATCCAGCCGAAGAGGTTTCCGCGATCCATCTTGCGGAGCATGAGCTCCACGCCGTACGAGCGCCCTTTTCGATTCGTGAGGAGGTTGTCGAGCCCGTTCGTCGGATCGCCCTCGGGTGTCGTCTGGCTCGAGTCGAAGTTCGGCTCGAGGACGATGGGATCCATCCAGTTGAAGTAGGTCGTCACGTCGAAGAGGTAGCCGGTGGCGAGCTCCACTTCGGTGCCGAGGCTGCTCTGGACACTCGCGGGGAGGCCGAGGTCCAAGGCGAGCTCGTCGAGGCCGGGGATCGGGATGAAGAAGCGCGGCGGCTGGTGGTAGTACCCGACGCCGCCCTTCAGCGTCATCGTCGCTTCGTCGGGCCACTCGCCGACGCGCCACCGCCAGAGCAGGCGCGGATCGAACGAGGCCTTCGACGCGGACTTCGTGTCGTAGAGGTCCACCCGTGCGCCGGGGATCACGGAGAGGGAGTCGGTGAGCCGCCAGGGCGTCTCGACCAGGCCGCCGACCGAGGCGATCGACGGGTCGATCCGGTCGAGCGCGCTTCCCTGTTGATCGGGTGAGAGCGTGGGGAGCTCCGTCTGCCGGAAGGCGCCGTCCAGTCCGAACCTCACGGCGAAACCCTCTGCGGCCGCGAATTGCCAGCGGATGCGGGGTTCGGCGCTCAGGGTCCGGATCGAGCCGGCGTTCTTTCCGGCCAGGAGGTCGTCGATCCCGAACGAGATCGCGTAGCTCCCGTAGGTGTCATCGTCGCCCTGGCGGAAGCGGAGGTCGAGGCGGTGGAACTGGGAGCGCAGGTTGGCCTGCTTGACCCCGTCCATCACGTTCCCCGCCTCGTCGTAGGAGCCGAACGCGAAGGCGGTCCACTTGCCCCTGCCGGCGGCGCCGTCCAGGCGCGTCTGGTAGTCCCAGTAGCTCGCGTAGGAGTCTTGGCTGAACGCGCTCAGGAGGAGGCCGGGGTAGCCGTAGCGCCCCGCCACGGTGGCGGTCGTATCGCCGAAGGTCGGCTGGCGGAGCAGGACGGAGGTGTTCGTGAGGTCGAAGCCTGCGTCGACGATGCGCTCGTCCGGCCGCGCCCGCCGCGTGATCCCGTCGACGATGCCGCCGGTGTAGCCGCCGTACTCGACGGGGAAGCTCCCCGGGTAGAAGTCCACGCGGTCGATGAATGACGGGTGGATCACGCCCGGACCCGCCAGGTAGTGGTAGAGCTGCGGAACGCGGACGCCGTCCAGGAGGATCCCGGTGGTGCCGGGGTTCGAGCCGCGCACGATCGGGTAGCTCAGGAGCGAGAACACCTGCCCGACGCCCGGCATCGCGCCGACCACCCGGAAGGGGTCGCCGAAGGTCCCGGGGACCCGGGTGAGCTCGCGGTCGCGCAACGTGGTCCTCGAGACCTCCGCCCGCTCGGCCTTCCCGATCACGATCGTCTCGTAGGGATCGTAGCTGCGGCGCTCCACGAGGTATCGGACCGCGACGCGCTCGCCCTCCGAGAGCCGCTCTCTCACCACGAAGCGGTTGTAGCCGGGCACCGCGACCTCGACCCGGCAGGGCCCCGCTGGCGCACGGAGCGAGAACGTCCCGTCGTTCCCCGATTCCGCCCGGAGGGTGCGGCCCTCCTGTTCCACGATCACCTCGGCGTGGGGAACCGGCTTCCTCGTTCCCTTTTCCAGGATCGAGCCCTCGAGGACGGCGGGGAGCTCCTGGTCCTCCTCTTCGGGCGGAGGCGGCGGCTCGAAGCGCTGGACGAAGGGGATCTCGACCGGGATCGGCGTTCCGCCCCAGCGCGCGGGCTCGAAGCGGAAGCCGGCGGCGGCGTTCAGCACGGCCTGGTCCCAGGGCTCGCCGGCCCCTTCCACGAGGTCGACGTTGAGGACCGTACCCGTCGCGTCGATGCGCAGGAGCACCTGGACCGTGACCGTCTCGGTCGGCGGCGGCGACCCCAGGGGCAAGGGCACGTGGAGCGAGCCGATCGGTACGGGCGGGACGAGCTCGGGCTCACCTGGCGTCAGCCCTGTGCCAGCATCGACCGTCCCGTCCGCGTCGACGGCATCGGCCGGCGGCTCGGACGATGCCGCCACCAAGCCAGCGTCGGGGGCGGCATCGGCGGGCGCGGCGATCCCCGGAGCCAGCAACAACGACAGGGGAAGGAGGACCTTCGCGATCAGCGCCATGCGAACGACCACGCGACGTAGACGGAGCGGTGACGCCAGGTGGACGGGGCCGACACATCCACGAATCCGCGGCCGCCCGGCGGGGGCGGCATCGGGCCTTCGGGCGTCAAGGCCCTCGAGGTCCGATCACTCGACTCATCGGAAGTGCATCTCGTCCACTGCAGATCCGTCTGGACCACCGGCCCCGTGGCGAAGAGGCTCCCGAGCGGGAAGAGCCAGCCGGCCTTGGCCGACGCCGCCAGGCCGGTGCCGGTGCAGTCCCGGTTGACGATCATGCCGCCGTAGCCCAGGCCCGCCGCCACGAAGAGCCCGGACCACGGGTGGAATCCGAGGTCGGCAGTGCCGCTCCAGCGAAGCCCTTCGGCCTCGCCCGAGAGGACCGTGTAGTGGAGGGTCGCGGAGAGAGACCACCAGCGGTCCAGTCGCACCCCGGGCTCGGCCGTGAGGCTCAAGCCGCCGCCGCTCGGGACTCCATTCAATCCCGATAGCGTCTCGCTGCCCACGATGAGCTGGATCCGGAAGCCGGGCTCCGCCCACGCTTCGCCGGGCGACAGGATCTCGTCCGAGACCCGATCGGTCGGCTCCTCGTCCGCGCGGGCGGAATCGGCCAGCATCAGGCCGCACGCCATCGCCGCGGCCACCACGACTGCCTGCCAGGGACCAGCCAGCCTCATCCCACCCGCCACCCGTTGAGTGGTGGGCAGTGTATCACCACTCCGGGCTCCGCCTAGTAGGGCGCTGCTTCGACGCTGGGAGGTGGATCCTCGTCCATGACGCTCGCTCCGCCGCTCCCGAAGGCGTGGAGCTCGAGGCCGATCTCCTTCGCGAGCTCGAGCCGGACGAGGCCGAAGAGGGGGACAGCGTCGGCGAACCACGCGCGGGACGGGAGCTTCGCGTTGGCGTCGAGGAGGGCGAGGCGCGAGACGAAGGAGCCGGCCGGCGTCTGCACCGTGGTGGTCTCCTCGAGCAGGCGGGGCTCGATGGCGCGGCCGGTTGCAGCGGCTGATCCGCCTGCGCCGGGGACGAGCCCGGGAATCTCGCTCGGCGGGAGGTCCCGCACCGGTCCACCCAGGAGCCGCACCTTCGCCTCGAGGAGGCGCCCGGGGGTCGCAGGCTCACTCGAGACGAAGAGCTTGTACGCCTGGGTGGCGCTGCCGGGCCGCTGCGAGATCCAGATCTCCACCCAGGTTCCGCGCGATCCGGCTCTCACGTCTGGTCCGACGATGGTGAACCGGATGTAGGGAGCGATCGGGTATCCGCCGAGGAGGAGGGCGTACTCGGCCCAGGCGCCGGGTTGGCTCCGCGTCACCCGCGCCCAGGGGAGGACGGGCGCGAGGCTCCCGAGCTGGACCGTCCCCGGAGGCTCGCTGGTCTTCGCAGGAGCGGCTGCCGTCCCGAAGAGGAGGACTGCGACCAGGAGCGAAAGCCTTGGCCTTCCCCGTGCCATGTGGACCGCTCCTCGCTGGGTAGAGCGTCATCCTATCCGATTTCACCGGGTGTTTCTCTCGACCCGGACGGTGAGAAAGGTCGGCCCGCCCTTCTCCTGCGTGGCCGTCGCGGTGAGCTGCCACTCGTCCCGATGCATCGAGAGCCCTCGGCTCGTGAGTCGATCGTCGCTCCCGACGTCCGACAGAGGCACGTCGCCGCCGCTCCAGCCCTCGCTCCGCAGGCGCTCGACGAGCTCCCGCTGCAGCTCGCCGGCGCCGACGGGCGTGGCCCAGCTCGACGTCGAGACGGCCTCGTCGCCGAGCCGATCGTCCACGCGGGAGACGAGGATCAGGTGCTCGGGGAGGGGAGGGAGCGGAGGCGGCTCCGACTCGCGGGGCGCGCGTCCCAAGGGCGACCAACCGCGGATCACCTCCGTCTCGCCGTCCTGGCCGCGGCGGGCAGAGATCAGCAGGTGGCGGCTCCGGCGGACGTCGAGGATCGAGAGCGCTCCCCCATCCGGCTGCGCGTTCTCTGCGAGATTCACCGGCTCGGCCTCGAAGTGGCGGCGGTAGTAGGCGAGGACGTCACCAGGCGACGCTTTGGTGCGGAAGATCGACGACGAGACGAGGCGGCCGTCGACGAGGATCTCGCCGCTCAGCGAGACGAGGCTCGCGCCGGGATAGGCCGGGAAGATCCCCGCGTCGCGGTCCTCCGGCACTGCGGCGGCGACGGCGGGAGTTGCACCCTGTGCTGCGAAAACAGCCGCGCTCGCTCCCGCCAGCGCCAGCAAGGCGAACGCGAGACGGCGAAGCGGCGCGGAGCAGGTTCGGGAGGTGTTCATGGATCGCACTCCGCGCTGGGGCCGCCGGCGACGCGGCAGCCCATGTAGTGATTGCGGCGGCCCTCGAGGATTCGGAACGAAGGGTCGCCCCGGTAGCCCGCGCCGAGCTTGTCCGCGTCGATGGGGAGGGTGTCGAAGCACTTCACCGGCGACATCCGGTCGACCTGGGTGGCGCCGCCGTTCTTCCACTTGCCCGACGCCGCGAGCTCGTTTGCGCTGCAGGAGCGGTTGCGGCCCGTGGCGCCGCCTCCGTAGCCCTGGCTCACGAGCTGGGCGCCGGGCCGGATCGGAAACCAGTCGAGGACCTTCCTCGCGCCGCCTGCACGCTGCTGGAGCTCGTCGCCCAGCCCGAGGAGCGCGATGCGATCGACCTGCTTCAGGAAGGCGGAGGGCCTGCCGTCCACGGTCCCCGTCAGGTCGACGTCGCCGCCGTCCGGGAGGTTCCACGTGTCCACTTCTAGCGTCATTATCGACTCCTCGAGGTGAAGGGTCTCGAGGGCCTCGGGGAAGAGGGGGACGCCGAGGAGGCTGCGGGGCATGAGCCGGTTGCGGACGGTGAGCTTCACCGCCACCGAAGCGCCGGCGTGATCGAGGTTCAGCCCGAAGCGCTGGAGCACCGGCCGCTGCGTGCGGCCGAGGAAGCTCGCGACCTGATCGAAGAGGCCGCCCGGCGCACCGTCGGGGCGCTCGAGCGAGCGGGACGCGTCGACCCCCACGGGCTCGAGGGAGAGCGCGTCTTCCGGCAGCGACGCCACGGCGAGGACGCCGCGGGGACGCTCGTCGTGGCTCTGCCCGGCCAGGTTCGCGTAGCGCCGGCGCGTCTCCGAGACCGCGGCCGTCTTGGCTCTCTCGAAGCTCTCCGCGTGTCGGCCGCGCTCGAGGTCCGAGAGCGGATGGGACGTGAGCTCCCACGCGAGAAAGCGCGTCACCTCCTGCTGCTTGATGCGCGCGACCCAAAGCTCGGCGTGGTAGGTGCCCCAGAGGAGCATGGCGAGCAGGATCGGCGCGATCAGCGCCAGCTCGACCACGCTGCTCCCGGCCTCGCCGTCGAGCGTCCCCCAAGAGCGCCAGCGCGACGCGGGAAGTCCGTGGCGGCGTCCGCCGCCCCTCGGCCAGAACTGTTCGATCGAACGAGCCATCACGTCCGCTCCCGAGGTCAGTGCGTGAGGCCCTTGGAGACGAGCCCCTCCGGCACGAGGCCGCGGAGGTCCCGGACTCCGGCGTCGTGCGCGAGCCGATCGAGACCGGACTCGACCGGCGCGAGCTTGGCGCGCCAGAAGGGGTTGAAGAAGTTGGGCTGCTCCTGCCAGTTACCGGGGCGGTGGTAGTAGGCCAGCGCTCGGGAGACGGCCTTCATGCCGCCTTCGTCCCCGCTCGCGTTGGACGCCCGGGCGGTTCCGCCCGGCACGCCCACCTCCACGTCGACGGCGGCGCTCCTTCCGCCCGGGGCGAGGTTCACCCGGGACTGCGGCAGCTTCAGCGCCACCCACACGTCGGGCTGGCAGTGCTCGCTCGCGTGGTGCTCGCACCCGGCGCCGCTCGGGTCGAACGCCATGTACGGCGTGATTCCCCACCACGGGTGCTTGCCCTTGTTCACGTCGCAGGTGAAGCGGGGGCCGTAGATCGTGAGGACGATCAGCGGGAACTCGACGTAGGGATTCTCGAGGTCCCAGGTGCACGCCCAGCCGCCGCCGCTCTGCGTGCCGGTCGACGTGACCGAGGCCATGTGCTGCATCCCTAACCCGAGGGCGTCCATGAGGTCGGCGGCCAGGCCCTTGCCGTTGAGGTAGAAGTTTGCGCCGATCGAGCTCCCGGTCGGATAGCGGGCCGTGTACTGCCCGGTGGACTCCATCTGCCGGTAGTAATCCTTCATCGAGGACGAGGTCGGGCGGGGCGCCGCCTCCGAGTGGAGCCGCGTATGCCCTCGGATCTCGAAGCCCGGGACGAGGTCCGCGAGCGTGTCGAGATACTCGGCGCCCGTGACGCGGCCCAGCGCGCCCATGCCCGGGAAGGAGCGGTCGTAGACCCAGCCGCTGCTGCGGGTGGCGTGGATCAGCTCGGACATGCCGCGGCGCGCGTAGTTCTTCCGCCCTTCCGTGCCGTCCGCGAGGCCGGTGTGGGGCGAGCCCCCGGTGCCGCCCAGGCGCGCGGCCTCCGAGAGGTGGGCGCCGGCGAAGCGGGCTCCGTTGCCGATCGACTGGAGCGCCCCGGCCAGCCAGAGCTCGGCGTGCGGCGACGTCGCCCGGGCGATGCGCAGCGCGCCGTCGTCCGCCAGCGTCGCGAGGACGGAGGCGTGGAAGGTGGCCTGGTTGGCGAAGAGGAAGAGGTTCGCGCCGACCAGCAGCGGCACTGCCACGCTCCCCACGAAGGCGTCGAAGAGCGTGAACAGCTTGCCGGCGGCGCGGACGACCTTCTCGATCTGTTCTGCGGCCATGCTCACGCCGGCGAGCACGTCGCCGATCACCGGGATCGCGAGACAGACCTCGCGTTTCCAGTCGGCGCAGATGTCTCCCACCGTCTTCAGCACCGCCGAGAGGGCACCGAGCGCGGTGAGCACCCCGAGCACCATCGAGTCGACCGAGAGGAGCTGCATGATGGTGACGTATTGGGAGATCTGCGCGCGGTTCGTGTACGCGTAGAAGTTGAACGCCCGCGCCTCGTGGGCAGCCAGGCTGTAGGCGGCGTTGTCCGCGGCGTTCTGGAGCTGGATTCGCTCGTGGACCGCGTGACCCAGGTTCGCGGTCCCGAGTACGGCGACGGCGATGGCGAAGAGGAGGAGGGCTGCGAGGACGAGCGCCTGCCCATCCTCCTCCCGGCTGAGCCGTCGAATGCGTGCGAGCATGGATCCCTACCAGGCCCTGCACTCGGAGGAGCAGCCTCGCCCCTCGGCGCACGAGCAGCCGCGGATGAACCGCGAGAAGAAGTTGGACTGCATCCGCATCGAGTGGTGGACGACGATCGGGATGAAGTAGGCGCGCCGGCTCCGGTCGCTCCCCGAGAGGCCGGCGGCGAGCATCGCGCGCACCGACGACTCACGGACCGTGTGGTAGTCGCTGCCGCGGTGGATCTCCTGGTCACGGAAGGACGAGTAGACCGCCGACGCCGAGAGCCCGCCGAGTGATGCGACCCACGCATGCCAGATCACCCAGTCGACGAAGGGGATCTTCAGCTCGAACCAGTACTGGACCTGGATGGTGAGGACGTTGGCGTCGCGCGCCTCGTCGGACTGGAGGTCGAAGTCGAGCTCGTCCCGATCGGGCCCGACGTCGAAGAGAGGGGCGTGTTCGTTCCAGTAGGGGCTGAGGATGTGGACCTGGACGCCGGGAAAGCCGTCGGCATACGAGAGCGCCTGCAGGGCCGCGACCCCCGCGGCCTGCCGCGTCCACTCGGAGTCGGAGGCGCGAGGCGCACAGAGTCGGGAGGCGAGGGGGACCCGGGTCGGGCAGGCCGTGGGCGCGAGCGCGAAGATCGCGGCGTCCTGCATCTTCGTCGGGTCGCCGTTCCAGACCGCGCCCGCG
Organism: Vulgatibacter incomptus; assembly: GCF_001263175.1. GTDB lineage: Bacteria > Myxococcota > Myxococcia > Myxococcales > Vulgatibacteraceae > Vulgatibacter > Vulgatibacter incomptus. The sequence goes on from NZ_CP012332.1 coordinate 4,326,992, forward strand.
CGGGCCGCCTGGAACGCGGCGTACTCGGTGAGGAGCCGCGCCTGGTGGAAGAGGGCGAGCTGGAGGACGCCGAGGAGCAGCGCGAGGAAGAGCGGCAGGACGATCGCGGTCTCCACCGCGGCCTGGCCCGACTCGTTCGTCTGGAAGATTCCGACGCGCACGAGCCGACCTTAGCGGCGACGCCGGGAGGCTCCCCATCGGCCGGTTGACCGATGGGATCAGACGTTCGGCATGTCCCCGATCCCGCGGATGAGCACTTCCCGCGGCTTCGCGCCGTCGGCGGGGCCGACGATCCCTTCGCGCTCCATCTTCTCGATCATCCGCGCGGAGCGGTTGTAGCCAATCCGCATCTTCCGCTGGAGCATCGAGATCGAGACGCTCTTCATCTCGGAGACGATCGCGATCGCCTGGTCGTAGAGCTCGTCCGAGAGGTCGTCGTCCGCGCCGCCGCCCTCGACGTCCTCGTCGGGCGCCTTGAGGATCGACTCGTCGTAGACCGGGCTCCCCTGGGCCTTCAGGTGGTCGACGACCCGCTTGATCTCCTTCTCGGTGACCAGGGCGCCGTGGACGCGCTGGATGTGGGCGCTCGTCGGCGGGAGGATCAGCATATCGCCCTGGCCGAGGAGCTTCTCCGCGCCGGGGGTGTCGAGGATCGTCATCGAGTCGATCCGGGACCGGAGCGCGAAGGAGATACGCGAGGGGAAGTTCGCCTTGATGAGGCCGGTGATCACGTCGACCGAAGGACGCTGGGTGGCGACCATGAGGTGGATGCCGGCGGCGCGCGCCTTCTGCGCGATTCGCGCGATGTAGGTCTCGACCTCCTTGGAGGCCACCATCATCAGGTCGGCGAGCTCGTCGATGATGATGACCAGGTAGGGGAGCTTCTTCGGCTCGAGCTCCTCCTGGTGCTTCTTCTCGAGGAAGGCCTCCACGGGATCCAGCGGCTCCTCGTCCGGAGCGGCGCCAGGGCCGTCCAGCTCGGCCTGCTCGCTCCGGGCCAGGGCCTCCTCGTCCGTCTCGCCCTTCTCGACGTCGATGATGAGGACCTTGCGCGGGGACGCAGTCGGCGCAGCCGGCGGTGGGCTCCCGGCGCTCTCCCGGGCCTCGAGCTTCTCCGCCATGAGCTTGTTGAATCCGGCGAGATCCCGGACGCCGTTCTCGGCGAGGAGCGCGTAGCGGCGCTCCATCTCGTCGACGGCCCAGCGTAGGGCGAGCGCCGCCTTGCGGGGATCGGTGACGACGGGGAGGAGCAGGTGCGGGATGCCCTCGTAGATCGAGAGCTCCAGCATCTTCGGATCGACCATGATGAAGCGCACCTCTTCCGGCGTGGCCTTGAAGAGGAGGCTCATGATCATCGAGTTGACGCTGACCGACTTGCCCGAGCCGGTGGTGCCCGACATGAGCAGGTGGGGCATGCGGGCGAGGTCCGCCACGAAGGGCATGCCCTCGATGTCCTTGCCCACCGCCATGGTGAGCCGGGACTTCGACATCCGGAAGGCGTCCTGCTCGAGGATGTCCCGCAGGTAGACGGTCTCGCGTTTCTTGTTCGGCACCTCGATGCCGACGACGCCGCGGCCGGGGATGGGCGCGACGATGCGGACCCGCAGCGCCTCGAGGGCCATGGCGAGATCGTCGGAGAGCCCGGCGATCTTCGAGATCTTCACGCCGGGCGCCGGGGCGAACTCGTACATCGTCACGACGGGGCCGGGGCGGATTCGCTCGACCTGCCCCTGGATCCCGAAGTCCGCGAGCTTCTGCCGCAGCTTCTCGGCGGTGGAGTGGAGCAGCGCCTCGTCGATCGCCTGATCCGCTTCGTCTCCGTGCCCGTCGAGGAGCGACAGCGGCGGCAGGGAGAAGCCGCCCTCGCTGGCGATGAGGTCGAAGGGCGAATCGCTCTTCTTCGGGGCCGGCGGCGCCTTGGGAAGCTCGATCACGGGGGCCGCGGGCGGGAGCTTTCCCGCCTTGACGAGGGCCTGCACGGCGGCGGGCGGAACGTCGAGCGCCGGCGGCGGAGGCTCGGCGGCGGCCTCCGAGGAGGGATCGATCGCCTCGACCGGCTCGACCTTTTCGAGAGGAGCGGGCGCTGCCGGGGATTCGGCTGCGATCGGCGCTGCGGGAGCGATCGGTGCGGGCGATGCCGCCCACGCGGGATCCGGCGGGAGGAGCGGGGCGGGCGGCGTCGCCGGCTCGACCGGCGGCGGCGGGGGAGCGGGCCGGGCTTTCTTCGTCTCCGCGACCCCAGGCGCGACGAGCAAGGGCGCGACGACCACGGCCTTCGCCGGCGGCTCCTCCGGAGCGACCGCGACGCGGCCGTCGAGATCGGCCTCGATGGACGGTTCCTCGACCCGCTTGCGGCCCTTGCGCTTGGGCGGTGCGGCTCCCTCCTCGGCCTCCTCGAGCGCCGCCTGGAAGGCAGCGGCGGCCAAGGCCTCTTCTTCGGCGAGGGCGGCCTCCTCCTCCTCGAGGCGCGCCTCGCGCTCGGCGCGGTGCTGTTCGAGCTGCGCGTGGACGAAGCCGGCGAACCAGATCCCGAGCTTCTTGCCGACGGCGCCGGCGAAGAGGGCGATCTTGCTCACCTCGAGGCCCGTGGCGATCACGAGGGCGGCCGCCATCGTGGCGCTCACGAGGATCACCGTGCCGACGAGGGAGAACACGCCGGCCATCGCGTCCGAGGCCGCGCCGCCGAGAGAGCCTCCCGGCCTCGCGCCGAAGAGGCGGAGCGAGGGAACGAGGAGATCGAGGAGGACCGAGGCGCCGACCAGGAGCGCCAGGTAGGCGAGGGCGGTCACCATCCCGAGGCGCTTGCCCTGCGGACGGACGACGGCGAGGAAGCCGAAGAAGAGCGTGAGCGGGAGCACGAAGGCTCCCAGTCCGAACACGCCGAAGAGGTGCTTCGCCAGGAACGCGCCGGCCTTGCCGACGAGGTTGCCCCCGGTGGCGGCGTCGTAGGAGCCGAAGGCGAGGCCGAAGAAGACCGACGACGCGATCAGGAAGACCGCGAGGATCTCCTTGCGGTCCCGCAGGCTGCGGAGGCGATTCGGGGCGGGCGGATCCGACTCCCGCCGCCTGCTCTGGGCGGGAGACTTGCGAGCCGGTTCCTTGCGCACGCGTCGATTGCGCGCGTTCCCTCCGCTCCGGAGCGGGAGCCGGCTCGGGCGAGCGCGTTCCATTCGGACATCCTCCACCGACGGCGGCGGGATTGCCCGCCACTGCGATGGGTCAGGATCACTCGAACGGCGGCTGCGTCAACGAATCAGACGGTCCTGCCATGTGGAGAACCGCCGGCGGAGCAGGTTCGAGGAGGGCGGGACCGCCCTCCTCGCTCGTGTCGGGGGCCAGTCACCCGACCTTGATCTTGACGTTGGCCTCCTGGGCGTACTGCTTCAGCGGCGCCATGCTGGCCTTGAACTCCTGGTTGACCTTCATGGCGGAGTCGTGGGTCGCCTTCGGGTCGTTCAGCTGGCTGCTCATCTGCTGCAGTGTGGTCTTGGACGTGGTGAGGTGCTGGGAGAGCTCCCTGAGCTGCTGCTTCTCGGCGGCCGTCGTGGCCATCGGCTGGAGATGCCCAAGGTGCGTCTCGGCCTCGGCCACGGCGTCGTTCATGTTCTTGAGGAAGACCTCGCCGTGCTCCCGGTCGTAGGAGCTCGCGTTCGCCGAGATCTGGGAGAGCATGTCGGCGTTCGTCGACGCGTCCCGCAGGCCCGCGTTGATCACCGCGACGTGCTTGGTGGCCTCCATGGCGCTGCCACCCTTGGCGGCATGCTGCTGCATCCCCTGCTTGCCGCCGGGGGCCGTCTGCCCGGGCTGCGACGGCCGGGTCGGCTGGTTCGACGGCGCGCCGCCCTGGGCGAACGCGCTCGTTGCCATCGCGAGTGCCACTGCGGCGACTGCGACGATCCATGCTCTGCTCATGACTCGTGTCCTCCAGCCGCGCCGAATTGGCGACGGCGCTACCGGTCGGTCTCCTGCCGGCTCGCTGGACGATCGGCATTCGAACGGCGTCTGTCTGCTCCGGGCACCTGCAAGGGGGATGGACCATGAGGCCGCCGTCCCGCTCATGCCCGCGGCCGGACCATGGGGTCCGCGAGGGCGTGTGGCCCGTCTACGCCCTTGCCGGGGTTTCGCTCGTTCGCTAGACGCTCTCGGTTGCTCCGGGCAGGGCGCTGCACTATGTGGAACGACTTGGCCCGCCCGCTCGGGGGCCAAGGCCGGAGCTCGAAGGACACCCAGGAGGACGACCATGTCGGATATGCCCAAGCCGTCGTCGAACGAGGACGAGTACTTCGCGCGGGAGAATACCGAGAAGCTCCGCATGCGCGCGATGGAGCGGGACCGGGCCCTGCAGGAGGAGCAGAAGGAGGAGCTCAAGAAGCTCCACTGGATGCACTGCCCCAAGTGCGGCATGGAGCTTCAGACCGTGAAGTTCCGCGACATCGAGATCGATCGCTGCTTCAGCTGCGGCGCCACCGTCTTCGACGCGGGCGAGCTGGAGAAGCTCGGGATCACCGAGGAGCGCGCCGGCTCGATCATGAAGAGCATTCTCAACATTTTCCGCGGGTGACGACGATGGCGCTCACGAGCGAGCAGGTGGAGCGGGTGGCGAAGCTGGCGAGGCTCTCGCTCTCGAACGACGAGATCGAGGGCTTCCGGGACCAGCTCTCGACCATCGTGGATTACATCGGGAAGCTGCAGTCCCTCGACGTGAGCGGGGTCGAGCCCACCGTCCATGCCGTCGACGTAGAGTCGACGCCGCTCCGCGAGGACGTCGTGGGTGAGAGCCTCACCCCTGGCGAGGCGCTCGCGAATGCCCCGGCCAAGGCCGGGACCCTCTTTCTGGTGCCCAGGATCATCGAGTGAAGCCTACCGATCTCACCCTTGCCGGCCTCGCGGCGAGCCTCGGGCGCAAGGAGCTCTCGTCGCTCGAGGCGACCCAGGCCTGCCTCGAGCGAATCGAAGCCACCGATCCGAAGATCGGCGCCTTCCTCCACGTGGATGCGGAGGGCGCCCTCGCGCAGGCGCGAGCGTCCGACGAGCGCCGGGCCATGGGCGCCAGCCTCGGCCCGCTGGACGGCGTTCCGGTCGCCCTCAAGGACATCTTCTGCACCAAGGGGATTCCGACGACCTGCGGCTCGAAGATCCTCGAGGGCTTCGTGCCGCCCTTCGACTCCTCCCACGTGATCCGCCTCGCCCAGGCGGGCGCGGTGATGGTGGGCAAGCTGAACATGGACGAGTTCGCCATGGGCTCGTCCAACGAGACCTCGGCGTACGGGCCGTGCCGGAACCCCTGGGATCTCGAGAGGACGCCGGGCGGCTCCTCCGGCGGCTCCGCGGCGGCGGTTGCGGCGCGGCAGGTCTTCGGGACCCTGGGAACCGACACGGGCGGCTCGATCCGGCAGCCGGCGGCCTTCTCCGGCGTCACGGGGATCAAGCCGACCTACGGCCGCTGCTCGCGCTACGGCGTGATCGCCTTCGCGTCCTCCCTCGACCAGGTGGGGCCCTTCGGCCGCACGGCCGAGGACTGCGCGCTCCTGCTCCAGGCCATCGCGGGCCGTGATCCGATGGACTCGACGTCCCTCGACGTGCCGGTGCCCGACTGGGCCTCCGGCCTCTCGAGCGCCAGCGTGAAGGGGATGCGTCTCGGCGTGCCGAAGGAGTACTTCGTCGAAGGGGTCGACCCCGAGGTGGAGGCGGCGGTGCGGGCGGCGATGAAGCGCCTGGAGGAGCTCGGCGCCGAGCTCGTTCCGGTCGAGCTCCCTCACACCGAGTACGGCATCTCCACCTACTACGTGGTGGCGCCCGCCGAGTGCTCCTCCAACCTCGCCCGCTTCGACGGCGTGAGGTACGGCCTCTCGGAGCGGCAGGAGGGCGGCCTGCGGGAGATGTACTTCCGCACCCGCGCCGGCGGCTTCGGGCCCGAGGTGAAGCGCCGGATCATGATCGGCACCTGGGCCCTCTCGTCGGGCTATTACGATGCGTACTACCTTCGCGCACAGAAGGTCCGCACGCTCATCAAGCGCGACTTCGAGGAGGCCTTCCGCAAGGTGGACGCGATCGTCACGCCCACCACGCCCACCGCGGCCTTCCGCCTCGGGGAGCGCGCCGACGATCCGCTCCAGATGTACCTGGCGGACGTCTTCACCCTGGCGTGCAACCTGGCGGGCCTCCCCGGCATGAGCCTCCCCTGCGGCTTCACGTCGGGCGGCCTGCCGATCGGGATGCAGCTCCTGGGCAAGCCTCTCGACGAGGCGACGCTCTTCCGGGTGGGCGCGGCCTACCAGGCCGTCACCGACTGGCACGAACGGGCACCGCAGGAGGTGGCCTAGCCATGGCGCGCAGCGATTGGGAGGTGATCATCGGGCTGGAGGTCCACGCCCAGCTCCTCACCGCATCGAAGATCTTCTGCTCGTGCAGCACGGCCTTCGGCGCAGAGCCGAACAGCCAGACCTGCCCGGTTTGCCTGGGGATGCCGGGGGCCCTGCCGGCCCTCAACGGCAAGGCGGTGGAGCTCGCCATCCGGGCAGGCCTCGGCACCGGCTGCGAGATCCGCCGGGAGAGCGTCTTCGCGCGGAAGAACTACTACTATCCGGACCTGCCGAAGGGCTACCAGATCTCCCAGTACGATCGGCCGCTCTGTGAGCACGGCACGCTGACGATCGACACGCCCGAGGGCGAGAAGGTCGTCGGGATCACGCGCATCCACATGGAGGAGGACGCGGGCAAGAACACCCACGATCCCGAGGGCGGGCCGTCGCGGGTCGACCTCAACCGTGCGGGCGTGCCGCTGATCGAGATCGTCGGCGAGCCGGATCTGCGCTCGTCGGACGAGGCGGTGGAGTACCTCAAGGGCCTCCGCGACATCGTGGTCTACCTGGGCGTGAACGACGGCAACCTCGAGGAGGGCTCGTTCCGCTGCGACGCCAACGTCAGCGTCCGCACGGTCGGCGAGACCGCTCTTCGCAACCGCGTCGAGCTCAAGAACATCAACTCCTTCCGCTACGTGAAGCAGGCGATCGAGTACGAGGTCGACCGGCAGATCGACGTGTGGGAGGAGGGCGGAAAGGTCGTCACGGAGACCCGCCTCTTCGATCCGCAGAAGGGCGTCACCCGCTCGATGCGGACGAAGGAGGAGGCGCAGGACTACCGCTACTTCCCCGAGCCCGACCTCCTGCCGCTCCGGGTGGGCGACGAGTGGATCGAGTCGATCCGCGGGTCGCTGCCAGAGCTGCCGCGGGAGAAGGCGGCGCGCTTCCACTCGGAGTACGGGCTCTCCGCGTACGACGCGGGTGTGCTCGTGGCCGAGAAGGCGATCGCCGAGTGGTACGAGGCGGCGGTCGCGGCCTTCGGCGGGAGCGCCAAGACCGTGGCGAACTGGGTGATCAACGAGATCTTGCGCCTGGTGAAGGATTCCCGCGAGGGGATCGCGGGCTCCCGTCTCACCCCGGCGAAGCTCGCCGCGCTCCTCGACCTCCTCGAGGCGCGGAAGGTGAGCGGCGCCGGCGCCAAGCAGATCCTCGAGGAGGTCCATCGCTCGGGGGCGGAACCCGCCGAGGTGATGGCCGCCAAGGGGCTCGAGCAGGTCTCCGATACCGGCGCCGTCGACGCGGCGGTCGAGAAGGTGCTCGCCGCCAACGCGGATCAGGTCGCGAAGTACCAGGGAGGGAAGAAGAACCTCCTCGGGTTCTTCATGGGGCAGGTGATGAAGGAGCTCAAGGGCCAGGGCGACCCCAAGGTCGTCACGGACGCGCTCCGGGCCCGCCTCGGAGACTGACGCAATTGGTGATCGGGCTATCGGCGCTGGGCGGGATCCTGGGGATTGCGGGCGTGGTCTGTGCCGCGCTGTCGGTCTTCCTCTCGGGCCCGCCCGTCCTCACCCGCGGCGCTCGCGCGCTGGCCGTCGGCGGCCTGATCGTCGGCGCAGCGGGTCTGCTCCAGGAGCTCGTCGCGAACGGCTTCCAGTTCGAGCCCGGCCAGCGGGGAGGGCAGGGCTCGCTCCTCGCCTCGGGCGGCATGCTCCTCCTCGTCTTCGGCGCCGCGCGGACGGCCGAGCAACGGCGCCTGCGGCGCACGCAGGAGCGCCTCTCGGCTGCCCGCCGCCAGGCCCGCGACCAGGGCGGTTCGCAGGGCTCGAGCTCGCTCGGCTGAAGCTCGCAGCGCTGAACCTCGCGCCTTGCGATCGGTCCGCGCAGGACGGACGCTAGAGGCCGAGGGTACCGATGGACGAGGTGACTCCCTCCGGCACGCGGCGCAGGCGTGGGCGCGAGCGGGAGGCGATCCAGGGCATTCTGCTCACCGACGGAGTCGAAGGCGGCCTCGTCGCGGGCGCGATCGCGATCGCGGCGGCGATGGTGGTGAGCGCCGTGAACGGGCAGTCGGTCGCCGCGCCGTGGGTCTCGACGGCGTCGATCGTGCTCGGTTCCAGCGCCTTCAACGGGCCGTTCACCTGGGGGATCGTCTTCGTCGGCTTCGTGGTCCACTTCGCCTTCGCGGCGCTCTACGGCGCGATCTGGGGCGCGGTCGCCAACCGCCTGCCGCGGCGGCTCCGCGACAACGTCTTGATCCACGGCGGCTTGGGCTTCGGCTACGGCCTGCTGCTCTGGGTGATCAACATCCGGGGGATCGCGCTGGTCGTCTATCCCTGGCTCGCCCAGGCTCCCACCCTGACGCCGCTCCTCCTCCATGCGGCGGCGTACGGCCTGTCGCTCGGCCTCTTCCTGGCGATCCGCGTCCGGCCGATCGACCTGGCCCGTCCTCGCGCCGCGCGCGTGTGACGCGCCCGGCGAGCGGGCGGGCGATGCCCCAGCAGCCCTTTGCGTCCCCCCCGAATCATCCCAAGACTTCGTCCGATGACCATCGCAAGCCGAGGAAAGATCATCAGGGAGGCCACGATTGGCGGCCTCCTCGCGGGCGGCTCCTTCGCGGCCGGGCAGATCCTGGTCGCAGCGACGGGGAGCCAGCCGCCGGGCACGCCCTGGCAGCACTTCGCGTCCGTCCTCATGGGCTCGCACGTGCTCCAGGGCTGGATCGGCGTCGGCGTCGTCTTCGTGGGCGCGGGCTTCAACTTCGCCCTGGCGACGGTCTTCGGCGCGATCTTCGGGTTCGTCGTCTCGACCGTTCGCCCCAGGATCCGCGACGACATGAAGCTCCAGATCGCGGGGGGCGCGCTCTACGGCCTGATCCTCTGGGTCATCAATTACGAGATCCTCGGATCGCTCTTCTTTCCGTGGATGGTCCGGGCGATCAATCCTGCCCTCCAGGCTGCGGTCCACGTACTCTTCTACGGCGTGCCCCTGGCCACCTGGCTGTCCCTGCGGATCCGGGAGCTGGAGGTGCCGGGCGTCCACGAGCTGCGCCACCGGTACCAGACGTCCACCGGCGCCGAGCAGGAGTTCCGGATCGAGCGCGACGAGGAGGAGCTCGGAATCCGCATGCCGCCTCCGCAGCTCCCTCCGCCCGAGCGCCGGCCGCCCGCTCGCTGAGCGGAGATGGCGATCGACCGAACGATGCTTGACACCATCGGGACGATCACCTAGATCAGCCACCTTTCGCGGGGCTTCCCTGTTTCCCGGAAGCTGCTCGTGCAACTCGTCGAGCCGTCGTTTCGAACGACAGGTTCGTGCAGGAAGGTCGAGGTCTTCGATGTACGCCGTGATCAAGACGGGCGGCAAGCAGTACCGGGTCCAGGAGGGCGATACCCTCCGCGTGGAGAAGCTCGCAGGCAGCGCCGGCGACAAGATCGAGTTCGCCGAGGTGCTGATGCTCGGTGGCACGGAGTCGCCGAAGATCGGCATGCCGGTCGTCTCGGGCGCCAAGGTCGCCGGCGACATCGTCGAGCAGGGCCGGGGCCGCAAGGTCTTCTCCTTCCGCAAGAAGAAGGAAGGCTGGAAGCGGATTCGCGGTCACCGCCAGGCCTTCACGGCCGTCAAGATCACGAAGATTTCGGGCTAGTTCGCCCCTGAAGCAGGAGTAGGCAAATGGCACATAAAAAGGGCCAGGGCTCGTCCAGGAACGGTCGCGACTCTGCCGGCCAGCGACGCGGCGTCAAGCGCTTCGGCGGCCAGGCCGTGATCCCCGGCAACATCATCATCCGGCAGTGCGGCACCAAGATCCACCCGGGCACCGGCGTGGGCATGGGCCGTGACTACACGATCTTCGCCACGGTCCCCGGCGTCGTGACCTTCGAGCGCTTCGGCAAGGACCGGAAGCGCGTGTCGGTCATCCCGGCGCAGGCCTGATTCTCGGCGAAAGCCACTCAACGGAGACCGCGGGGCAGCGAATTGCCGCCGCGGTCTTCGTGTTTCTCGGCAAAGGAGCCCGCCCTCTTCCCGGCGGGCGGCTTCCCATCCATGAAGTTCGTCGATCAGGTTCGAATCTTCGTAAAAGCCGGTGACGGCGGCCACGGCGCGGTGGCGTTCCGCCGCGAGAAGTTCATCGCCAAGGGCGGCCCCTCCGGCGGCGACGGGGCCAACGGCGGCAGCGTGATCTTCCGCGCCGACACCCAGCTCACCACGCTTTTGGACTACCGCTACCAGCAGCACCACCGGGCGCCGAACGGGCAGCCGGGCATGGGCTCGGATTGCAACGGCCGCGGAGGCGAGGATCTCGTCCTGCGGGTGCCGGTGGGCACGGTGTTCAAGGACGCGGAGACGCACGAGATCCTCTCGGATCTCGCGGAGCCCGGCCAGGAGTGGACCGCAGCGAGGGGCGGGCGGGGCGGCCTCGGCAACATGAACTTCGCCACCTCGACCCGCCAGGCGCCGCGCTTCGCCCAGCCCGGGACACCGGGTGAGGAGACGACGCTCCTCCTGGAGCTCAAGCTCCTGGCCGACGTCGGCCTCATCGGCTATCCCAACGCGGGCAAGTCGACGCTGATCTCGGTGGTCTCCCGGGCGAAGCCGAAGATCGCCGACTATCCGTTCACCACCCTGGTGCCGAACCTGGGCGTGGTCGGCTACAAGGATCACAAGAGCTTCGTCGTCGCCGACATCCCCGGTCTCATCGAGGGTGCGAGCGAGGGCGCGGGGCTGGGACACCAGTTCCTGCGGCACGTGGAGCGCTGCCGGATCCTCGTCCACCTGGTGGACGCCTCGGCGCCGGACCTCGACCCGGAGCGGGCGCTAGATACCGACTTCGCGACGATCAACCGGGAGCTCGCCCGCTACTCCCAGGAGCTCGCGGGGCGGCCCCAGATCGTCGCGCTGAACAAGTGCGACCTGCCGGAGGCCCGGGAGCGGGCCGAGGCGTTCGCGAAGAAGCTGCGCAGGCGCAAGAACGCGCCGAAGGTCTTCCTGATCTCGGCTGCGACGCGAGACGGGGTCGACGCCCTCGTCGACGCCTGTGCGGAGGTTCTCTGGAGCGCGCAGGCGTGAAGATTCGGCCTGCGCCGAACGTCTTGGGAGAAGACGCGGTTTTTCCGCCAGGAGGAGCTCGATGAAGAGCCTCATTGCGACGGCGCTGCTCGCGGCCGCCGGAACTTCGGCCCAGGCGGCCACGCCCGCCCCTGCAACCCCTGCGACCACGGCGCCCGCCAAGGCGCCGCCGTTGGCGATGCCCTCCGACGTCGCCGCGCTGGTGGCGAAGCTCCAGGCCTTCTACGAGAAGAGCCCGGGCCTCGACACCCGCTTCGATCAGAGCTTCACCCAGGGCGGGATGCCGTCGAGGCTCGGCGGGGCGACCGCCAAGGGCCGGATGCGCTTCCGGAAGCCCGATGGTGCGACCGGGCCGCTGATGCGCTGGGATTACGACGACGGCCGGATCCTGCTGCTCGTGAAGGATCGGAGCTGGACCTTCGATCCCGACACGAAGCAGGCGACCGAGTACCGCGTGGATCCGGGGCAGCTCTCGGCAGCCGTCACCTTCATGTGGGGCAAGGGCCGCCTGGCCGAAGAGTTCGAAATCGTGCAGTCGAAGCGCGACTTCGGCGGCGACGGGACGGCGCTGGAGCTCACGCCCCGGAAGCCCTCGGGCTTCTCCAAGGTCTTCCTGGTCGCCGATCCCGCCACCGGAAAGGTGAGCCGCTCGGTGGTGGTCCAGTCGAACGGCAGCGAGAACCACCTGATCTTCCACGACACCCAGGCGAACGCGAAGGTCGTTCAGGCGGACTTCGATCCCGATCGCGCGTTCCCCGCCGGCACGTCCCGGGTGCGGGCCGCGGTCCCTGGGCAGTAGCGCAGAGCGAATGAAGGATCAGGCCGGCTCGGGCGGGAACGAGCCGCTCCCGGAGGCGGCCCTCGCGGCGTTGCGCAGCGCACGAACCCTCGAGCCGCCGCCGATGCAGGTCGGGCCACCCGGCGCGCTGTGTGGAAACGCGCGCCAGCTCGCTCGGAGCTCGGCCTCGTCCAGCCCCGTCTGCTCGTGGAGCACCAGGACGCCGCAGATCTCGCACGGCCGGATCGCTACGTTTCCTCCGGGATGGCGATGATGCATGACGGCCTCCGTGGGTGGGCGCGCGAGCTTGCGCGAGCCTGAACCCTGGCCATCGCCAACCGGCAGCGCAACCTCGGAGCATGAAGAAATCGCCCCCGCGGAGCGGGAGCGATTCCTTCAGCCGCGCGCTGCGCGGAAACGCTCCTCCTTGCGTTTGCTCCGCCTTCGGCTCCGCTGTCAGCTCAGAATGGCGGCTTCCCTGCCGGTCTGTTCGATCGCGGGCAGTACCTCGTCCAGCACCGCCGGATGGCAGGCGACGATTCCGCGCAGGTTCTGGAGCTCCGTGCCGTCGTAGCGGTACGGCTGCCCCGCCATGTCGCCGAAGAAGCCGCCGGCGGCGCGGACGATCACCTCGGGTGCGCAGGCGTCCCACCGGTAGCTGATGCGGCTCGCGTGGACGTAGAGGTCCGCGTCGGCGGCCGCGATCATCCCGCACTTGATCCCCACCGAGCCCACGTGCTGAACCTCTTCGATTCCGAGGGACTCGCAGAGGTCGAGCAGCCGCTTGGTGCGATGCGATCGCGAGACGACCATGCGCATGGGCACGTGCGCCACGGAGGGCAGCCGGAGTACGCGGGCGACGCCCCGCTCCTCGAGAGTGCAGCCCAGGCCGACGACGCCCGAGTAGCACTTGTCGTCCACCGGCTGATAGACCACGCCCACCGTCGCCTCGCCGTCGACCGCGAGGCCGATGTGGATGGCGAACTGGTCGTTGTGCTGGACGAACTCCTTGGTCCCGTCGAGGGGATCGACGAACCAGCAGCGCGAGAAGCGCGCGGCGTCGGAGGTCTCTTCGGACTCCTCCGCCACGACGCCGTCGTCCGGAAAGGCCTCCCGGAGGCCCCGCACGATGAACGCGTTGGCGCGCTCGTCGGCGATGGTCACCGGGCCGCCGCCGCCGGGCTTCTGGGTCACCTCGTACTCGGTGTCGTAGACGTCCAAGAGGATCCGGCCCGCCTCCCGCGCGAGGCGGGCGGCGACCTGGAGCTCCTTGGTGAAGTCGTATTTCACCGGTGCGCCACGAAGACCGGGAGCTTCACGCTCCGCGGGGCAGGGCGCTCGATCACGGGCGCTCGCAGGAGCACCTCGGTCGCGGCGCCGACAAGGTCGTACTCGTACGCCTCCTCCACCCGAACCCGCACCAGATCGCCGGCGGCCACGCCGCCCTCCGGGAGGTCGTTGATGATCACCTGTCCGTCGATCTCCGGCGCCTGGCCCGCGTGCCGGCCCACCAGTAGGTGCTCGGTCTCCTCGTGGGGACCCTCGACCAGGACCTCGATCTCCTTGCCGACCCAGGCCTGCTGCTGCTCCATCCGGATCTCGGCCTGGAGGGCCATGGCCTGCTCCCAGCGCGCGGCCTTAACCTCCTCCGGGAGCTGATCCTCCATCTCGCCGGCGAGGGTGCCCTCCTCCTGCGAGTAGCGGAAGATCCCGAGGTGGTCGAAGCGCTGCTCACGGATGAAGTCGAGGAGCAGCGCAAAGTCCTCTTCGGTCTCGCCGGGCAGGCCGACGATCAGGGAGGTTCGCAGCACGATGCCGGGGATCTCCGTGCGCAACTTGCCGAGGAGCTCCCGGAGGAACGTGGAGTTGCGGCCGCGGCGCATGGCGCGAAGGAGCCTGTCGCTCGCGTGCTGCACCGGCATGTCCAGGTACTTCACCACCTGCGGCGTGTCGCGGATGGCAGCGATCAGCTCGTCGGGGAAGTTGCGCGGGTAGGCGTAGTGGAGGCGGATCCATCGCACGCCCTCCACCTCGCCCAGCGCGCGGACGAGCTCGTGGAGCTTGGGCCTGCCGGGGAGGTCGTGGCCGTAGGCGGTGAGATCCTGCGCGACGAGGTTGAGCTCGCGGGCGCCCTGCTCGGCGAGCGTGCGGGCCTCGCGCACCACGTCGTCGATCGGCCGGGAGCGCTGATCGCCCCGGAGCGTCGGGATGATGCAGAAGGCGCACTCGTTGTCGCAGCCCTCGGCGATCTTCAGGTACGCGGTGTACGAGGGGAGCGAGTTGATCCGGGGCGTCGCCGAGCTGTGGATGTAGTCGGGATCGGGGATCACCTGCTTGCTCGCGCTCACGTCCTTCAGCAGGTTGGGGAGCTGGGCGTAGGCCGAGGTGCCGAGGAAGTGGTCGACCTCGGGCAGCTCCTTGGCGAGCTCCTCGGGGTAGCGCTGGGAGAGGCAGCCGGCGACCACGACCTTCTTCGCCCGGCCCTTCTCCTTCCACTGGGAGGCCTCGAGGATCGCGTCCACGGACTCCGTCTTCGAGGCCTCGATGAAGGCGCAAGTGTTCACGACGATCACGTCGGCGTCGTCGGGGGCCTCGGTGAGCTCCCAGCCGTCCTGGACCAGGCCGCCGAGCATGATCTCGGAGTCGACCCGATTCTTCGGGCAGCCGAGCGTGACGATGTGGACGTTCTTCTTTTCGCTCACGAGGACAACCTAGCTTCTGTCTGGTCCCGCGGTCAGTCGCGGAAGTTTTCGAACTGCATGTCGAGGTGGAGCTTGTCCGCGCTCTCGCGGCAGAGCCGGATCGCGGCCTGAAGCTCGTCCCGATCCTTGCCGGTGACCCGTAGGGATTCGCCCTGGATCGAGGCCTGGACCTTGAGCTTCGAGTCCTTGATCAGCTTGGTGAGCTCCTTGGCCTTCTCGGTCGGGATGCCCTGCTGGAGCTGAACGGACTGCTTGAACTGCTTTCCTCCCACCGGCTCCTTCTTTCCCCTCTCGAGGGAGTTGGCGGTGAGGCCCCGCTTCAGGAGCTTGCCCAGGAGCACGTCCCAGAGGGCGTCCAGGCGCTCCTCGCCGTCGGTCTTCAGGACCAGGCCCTTCTTGTCGTCGGCCATGGAGATGTCGACCGGGACGCCCTTGAAGTCCCAGCGGCCCTGGAGCTCCTTACGGGCCTGGTTCATGGCGTTGTCGACCTCCTGCAGGTCGACCTTCGAGACGATGTCGAACGAAGGCATCTTGGATCCTCCTCCGGGTGGGGGAGCCTCGAGTCGGCTCCTATAGCTCGATCACTAGCGGCAGCACGACGGGCTTGCGCTCGGTGCTCCGCTTATAGGCACGGCGGACGGCGCGGCGCACCTCCTCCTGCACCAGGGTCGTGTCGCCGCGGAGCACGGGGCTCAGGCTCTCGACCGCGGCGTGGACCTCCCGGCGCACGTCCGCGAGGAGGGCCGCCTCGTCCGGCACCGCGATCCCGCGGGCGGTGAGCTCCGGACCCCGGACCAGGGCGCCGGTCGAGCGGTCGATTACGACCACGGCCGTGACGAGGCCCGTCTCGGCGATGAGCGCCCGCTCGCGGAGGGTGAGCTCGGGGACGTCGGGCCCGCCCCGCCTGTCGACGTAGACCCGCCCCGACGCCACCGTGCCGTTCACGAAGGCCCTGCCCCCCTCGAACTGGAGGACCTCGCCGTCGGTGATCAGGTGGCAGGAGCTGTCGGGGATCCCGACCTCGTGGGCGGTCTTCACGTGGCGAACCAGGTGCCGATACTCACCGTGGATCGGGACGAAGTGGCGCGGGTTGGTGATCCGGAGCATCAGCCGCTGCTCCTCGCGGTAGGCGTGGCCCGAGGCGTGGAGGTCCTCTGCGCCCTCGTAGACCACCTCCGCGCCCCTCATGGCGAGGCGGTTCACCATGTGGCCGATCGCGACCTCGTTTCCCGGGATGAAGCGCGAGGAGAGGACCACCAGGTCACCCTCGTCGACGGGCATGGGCGCGTTGGGATCGCCCAGGGCCATCCGCATCAGCGCCGAGCGCGGCTCGCCCTGGGCGCCGGTGGAGAGCACCGTGACCTCGTGGTGGCGGAGCCTGCGGCCTTCTTCCACGTCGACCACGAGGCCGAGCGGGATGTCCAGGAGGCCGAGCTCGCTGGCGATCCGCGTGTTCTGCTGCATGGAGCGGCCGACCAGCACCACCTTGCGGCCGAACAAGCGGGAGACGTCGAGGACCTGCTGGATCCGGTGGATGTTCGACGCGAAGGTGGCGATCACCACGCGGGATTTGGCCTTCGCGAAGATCTCCTCCAGGGCGCGGCCCACCTGGCGCTCCGAGAGACTGGTGCCGGGGCGCTCGGAGTTGGTGGAGTCGGAGAGGAGCGCGAGGATCCCGTCGCCGCCGAGGCGCGCGAAGCGCTGCAGGTCCGTGGGGAGCTCGTCGATGGGCGAGTGGTCGATCTTGAAGTCGCCCGTGTGGACCACCAGGCCTTCCGGCGTGTGGATCGCGAGGCCGAGGGCGTCGGGGATCGAGTGGGTGACCCGGACGCCTTCCACCCGGAAGGCCTCGCCGAGGTCCACGGAGCTGCCTGCCGCCAGCTCCGTGAGGGGCGCCCGGATCCCGAACTCCTCGAGCTTGGGGGCGAGGAGGCCCAGGGTGAAAGGCGAGCCGTAGACGGGGAGCGGCCGATCCTTGAGCAGGAAGGGCAGCGCGCCGATGTGGTCCTCGTGGCCGTGGGTGAGGACCACGCCCTTCAGCTTGTCGCCCAGCTCCCGCAGGTACGTGAAGTCCGGCAGGACCACGTCCACGCCCAGGGCCTCCGCCTGGGGGAACATGATCCCGCAGTCCACGAGGAACGCCTGGTCCTCCGACTCGAAGACCATGGCGTTGAGGCCGACCTCGCCGAGGCCTCCGAGTGGGATGATCCGGAGCACGGGCCACCTTGGCGCCGAGGACGACGCTTCGAGGGGGAAAAGGGGCGCTACCTACCACCCTGGCGCGCCAGGCGGCAAGCCGGCCGCCGCTATTTGGGGGTGGAGGTCCGGTCTCGCCCTGCGCCACCGATTGGCGAGGCGGTGGCAGGGCGGCGGAGGACTGCCCAACTTGGGGGACGGCGGGGCATGTCCCCGGGTGCGCGAGGTTCGTCTTGCACGCGACTGCCGTGGCCACGATCGTGCTCGGGTGCATCCTCGGCAGCGTCGTGGCGGGGTCGATCCTTCGCGCGCTGGTCCCGCAGCACCACCTCAGCGAAGAGTCCCGGAGCGCCCTGAAGCTGGGCACGGGGATGGTCGCGACGCTGAGCGCCCTCGTCCTCGGCCTCCTCGTCAGCTCGGCGAAGAGCAACTTCGACGCGCTGAACGCAGGTCTCCGTGAGACGGGCGCGAGGATCATCACCCTCGACCGGCTCCTCGCCCACTACGGGGCCGAGGCGGGCGAGGCTCGGCGCCTCTTGAAGGACGTCGTGGAGGCGACGATCGAGCGGGTTTGGCCGGAGGAGGCGAGCGGCACTCAGCCGAGGCAGATGGGCGCCTCGATCGGTGCCCTCTCCAAGTTGATGGACCAGATCGATCGGCTGCCGGTCGAAGGCGTACAGGAGCGCGCCTTCCAGTCCCAGACCCTCGCGATGAGCACGCAGCTCACCCTATCGTTTTGGCAGCTCGCGGAGAGGACCCAGACGGCCCTGCCGTTCCGCGTGCTCGTGATCCTCGTCTTCTGGCTCTGCATCCTCTTTGCCGAGGTGGGGCTCTTCGCCCCGCGGAACCTGACCGTGGCGGTGGTCGTCGCCCTGAGCGCGCTGTCCACGTCCGCGGCGATCTACCTGATCCTCGAGATGAACCTGCCGTTGACCGGGGCAGTCAAGGTCTCGAGCGGGCCGTTGCGGGCGGCTGCGGCGCAGCTCGGCAAATGAGCCGGCGCCGGGACGCTCAGAGCGTGTGAAGAAATCGGCCCCGCCGAAGCGGGCCCGCTTTCTTCAACTCGCGCTTCGCGCGAGGGCGCTCCTTTTCGTTTGCTCGCCTCCGGCTCGCGAGAGTTCGTGAATTTCTTCACGAACTCTCAGCCGGGCTTCTCGAGCAGTCTGCGGACGATCCGCAGGTACACCGCCGTGACGATCAGGAACACGACCCCGTAGGGCACGAGGATCGGGAGCGCCACGTTCTCTCCGACCTGGACCGAGGCGATGAAGAACGCCAGGCCCAGGTTGCGGGACGCGCTCTCCATCGCGAAGACGGTGCGCTCCCTGCTGTCGCCTCCTCCCACGGCGTGGCCGAGCGCCAGGGCCGCCGCGACGAACGCGGCCATCGCCAGGTACTCGCGGACGCCCAGCTCGACCAGCGCTCGGGCGTTGAAGACGAGCACCAGCACGAAGACTGCCATGAGGAAGAGGAGCGCCACGCGCGCGCCGGGACGCCGCACCTTTCCGGCCAGCTCGGGCCAGAGCGCGCGTGCGCCGATCCCAGCCGCGAACGGGACCACCAGGCCGAGCGCCACTTGTCGGGCGACCGGCATCGGCTCGACCTCCGCGCGGAAGCCGAGGGCTCTGCCGAGCAGCACGATCGTGACGGGCGTGGTCACGACCGCGAGGACGGAGAGCACGATGTGGATCGCGCCGGCCGTCTCGCGTTGCCCGCCTGCCTGCGTGATCCGCCGGAAGGCGAGGGGCGCGATCGGGCAGGCGGCGAGGAGCGCGACGGCGCCGACCACGGGGCGGAGGGGCCGGATGAGGACGATCACGATCCACGCCGCCACGGGCACGAGCACGTCCACCGCGATGAACGCGCGCACGAAGAGCATCGGCCGTCGCCGCAGGTCGAGGAGCCCTCGAACGTCGACGCCGAGCCCCTCCATGAGCATCAGGCAGACGAGGGAGATCGTCGTCACAAGCTTCAGGACGTCCATGGCGGCCTCATGACCTCAACCCCCCAGGCCCTCTCGCGCGCCTCAGAAGAAAAAGGGGCGGGGCGAAACTTATGCACGCCCGCTCTCGTCCGAATCACCGCTGTTTCGGGAAAGCCTGTGTGAATCACCGTTCAACGGCGCGTTCGTCGTTGGTATGATTTCGGATTGTCATGGCCGACGTCCCCTTGGCCTCGAACGATAGGTTCCATTCCGAATGAACCGCCATACGCTCTTCCTTGCATTGCTCGCAGCCGTCATTGCAGTCGGCTGCCCCGGGAGCAGGCCCCCAGGGGTGATGAAGGCGGCAGAGACGACGGTGAAGACGCCCGCTCGCGGCTCGAGCTCGGCGCTCGGCTTTCGCTTGAGCAACGCCGACGACGGGATCCAGGCGATCGAGGAGCGGAAGGTCGCAGCGGCGATGCCGCTCGGGAAGGAAGACGCGGCGCGCTTGCTGGCCCGCCTTCCGAAGCTGGCGGAGCAGCCGGGCGACGCGGCGAGCTTCTCCCTGCGGGCGCGCTCGATCCCGGCGCCGCGCCCTGGTGTCACGATCGACGAGGCGTTTCCGCCGATCGAAGCCCCGCCCGCCGTGGTCGCGACGCCGACCGGGCCGCTCTCGGTCGATCGTTATGCGCCGGAGGGTGAGGTGCCGATCGCGCCGAACGTCTCCGTGACCTTCTCGGAGCCGATGGTGCCGATCACGTCGATCGGAGAGCTCTCGAAGGAGAGTGTACCGGCGCGGATCTCGCCGGAGCCGGAAGGAGAATGGAGGTGGCTGGGCACGCGCACGTTGGTGTTCCAGCCCACGAAGCGCATGCCGATGGCGACGTCGTTCTCGGTGACGGTGCCGGAAGGCACGAGGGCGATTAGCGGGCAAGCCCTCGCCGATGAAGTGAAATGGAGCTTCACAACGCCGCCGCCAGCGCTCGAGAGCTGGCTACCCAAGGGCTCCTCGGTGTCGCTCGAGCCGGTGCTCTTCGCGGCCTTCGATCAGGCGATCGATCCGGCGGCGATGTTCGACAACGTGGAGATTATCGCGGGCGATGCGAAGATCCCCGCTCGGCTCGCCACCCAGGACGAGATCGACGCGGACGAAGGCGTCCGTCGCGCAATCGAGCGGGCGGACGAGGGGCGCTGGTTCGCGTTCCGTCCCGAGCGCCGCCTGCCGAACGGCACTCGAGTCAGGGTGCGGATCGCAGAGGGCACGAGAGGCGCCGAGGGGCCGCTGCCCACCACGAAGGAGCAGTCGTTCGACTTCGAGACCTTCGGCCCGTTGAACCTGCGCCAGACGAAGTGCGGCTGGGACGATCGCTGCACGCCCTACACACCGTTCGTGCTGAGATTTTCGAACGAGCTCGACGGGGCGAGATTCGACCCGGAGCTCGTGACCGTCTCGCCCGAGATTCCGGGGATGAAGGTCTCCGTAGACGATCACGAGATCACGATCCGCGGGCGCACCAAGGGGCGCACCGACTATGCCGTGGCGATCCACGCCGCGCTCACCGACGTATTTGGCCAGACGCTGGACACGACCGTTCCCGCGTCGTTCAGCGTGGGCCCGGCGGTGCCGCGCCTCTTTGGCCCCGAGGGCGAGATGGTCGTGCTCGATCCCGCGGCGCCGAGGCAGTACGTGGCCTACTCGATAAACGAGGAGGCGCTGCGGACGCGTGTCTACGCGGTGACGCCCGAGGACTGGCGGGCGTTCGCGTCCTGGCGCAGCCCTTGGTCGTGGCAGCGCGAGGGCGCGCCACCAGGGCGCCTCGTGGTCGACGAGGTGGTTCGCCCACAAGCGGCCCCCGACGATCTCGCCGCGACGCCGATCGATCTCTCCGCGGCGCTCGATCACGGCCTGGGCCACGCGGTGGTGTGGGTGAATCCGGCGCGCACGCGAAAGGGCTACGAGTACATCGAGGACGTGGTGGTCTGGGTGCAGGCGACGGAGCTCGGGATTCAGGCCTTCCTGGAACCGGATCGCGCCACGGCGTGGGTGACGAACCTCGCCGACGGGGCGCCGCTCGACGGCGTGGAAGTCTCGCTCCTCGGCGCAGGCCCGGCGGTGCCGACGAAGAACGGCCTGGCGACGCTCCCGCTCGTGCACGGCGGCTATCCCCTTGTGGCGAAGCGGGGCCGCGACACGGCGTTCCTGACAGAGGGCCGGAGCGACACTGAGACCTTTGTGCAGCACAGGTACTCGCGCGCTCCGCGCTGGCTCGTCTTCGATGATCGCGGGATGTACAAGCCCAGCGAGAAGGTCCACGTCAAGGGCTGGCTCCGCGTCGCAGAGCTCTCGCGCGGCGGCGACCTGGTGGCGGCACCGCCGGACGAGCTGGGGGAGAGCGTCAAGTACCTCGTGCGCGATCCGCGCGGCGCCGAGCTGACAGGCGGGCTCGTGACGATCGATGAGCACGGAGCGTTCGACCTCGCCTTCGATCTCCCGGCGAACGTGAACCTCGGCGAGGGCGAGGTCGAGCTGGAGCTGATCGGCTCCTCGCTGCCGAACACATGGAAGCATCGCTTCTCGATCCAGGAGTTCCGCAAGCCCGAGTTCGAGTGAAGACGCGCGTGGGCGAGGGCCCGTACTTCGGCGCCGGCCACGCGATCGCCTCGGTCGTCGCGTCATACTACGCGGGGGGCGGCCTCCCCAACGCTCCTGTGGACTGGACGATCACGCAGAACACCACCTCGTTCACGCCTCCGCACCAGCGTGATTATCACTTCGGCCCGGAGTCCAAGAGGTTCTGGTGGTGGCGCGGGCCCGGCGGCGAGGGAGGCAGGAAAGAATGGTGGTCTGCGCGCACCGATGCGGCGGGAGTTCATAGTCTGCGCTTGGACTTCGACGCCCGCGAGCCGGCATAACCCGATTAGCCTCTCGCTTGCCTCGAGTGTCGAGGATGTAAACCGACAGCGCTGGTCCGGCCGCGCCTCGATGCTGGTTCATCAGTCGGATCGCTACGTGGGCTTGCGCCTCGCGAAGAACTTTGTACGCGCTGGCGAGCCGCTCGCGGTCGAGCTCGTCGTCGCGGATCTAGACGGCGCGCTCATTGGCGGCAGGCCGATCGAGGTGCGGAGCGCCCGGCTCGAGAGCACGCGGCGCGGAATGGAGCACGTGGAGCAGGAGGTGGACGTGCAGCGCTGCGAGGTGAAGAGCTCCTCCGACGCGATGCCGCTCCGCTGCTC
Source organism: Vulgatibacter incomptus (assembly GCF_001263175.1). Taxonomy (GTDB): domain Bacteria; phylum Myxococcota; class Myxococcia; order Myxococcales; family Vulgatibacteraceae; genus Vulgatibacter; species Vulgatibacter incomptus. The sequence goes on from NZ_CP012332.1 coordinate 4,349,192, forward strand.
GTTGGAGACGAAGGGGGGCGGGCTGTACCGGGTGACGGCGGTGGTCACCGATGAGCAGGGGCGGCGGAATCAGTCGACGATCGAGACCTGGGTGATGGGCGGGGACGGGCCGAAGCGGAGTGGCGTCGACGCCGATCGCCTCACCGTCATCCCCGACAAGAACGAGTACCTGCCTGGGGAGACGGCGACTTTGCTGGTGATCTCGCCGCTGGCGCCGGCGGAAGGCGTGCTCACGGTTCGTCGCCAGGGCGTCGTGCATCTGGAGCGCTTCACGATGCGCGAGCCGTCGCAGACGCTGCAGGTCGCGCTCGACGACGCGATGGTGCCGAACGTGAGTATCTCGGTCGATCTCGTGGCGCCGCGTTGCGCGAGGGGGCCGACGGCGAGGCCGATACTTCGTCGCCGCGCCGCCCCGCGTATGCGAGCGGCTCGGCCGAGGTGAAGGTCCTCCCGTCCACGCGGACACTCAAGGTGAAGGCGACGCCGAAGGCGCTGAGCCTTTCGCCGGGGGGTAGCACGACCATCGATCTCGAGGTGTATGAGCCGAGCGGGCGCCCTGCGAAGAACGCCGAGGTCGCGGTGATCGTCGTCGACGAGGCGGTGTTGGCCCTCTCGGGGTACGAGACGCCGGACCCGCTCGCGGTCTTCTACGCCGATCGATCCGCCGACGTCCGCGCGCTCGGCAACCGTGAGAACGTGATCCTCGGGAGCCCGCGTCGAGCCCGGGAGGAGGGGGGGCGGGAGGGAGGGAGAGGTCTTGGCCTGGGCGGGCTCGGGGCTCGGGGGGCGAGCGCAAAAAGATCCTGAGCGCGGGGCTGTTGGGCAACCTGGGCGACCGGGTGAGACCGCCGACGCCTCACCGATCGACGTGCGCGTAGACTTCTCCTCGCTCGCGCTCTTCGCGCCTCGGGTGCGGACCGACGCGAGCGGCCGCGCCACAGCGCCGGTGAAGCTGCCGACAACCTCACCCGCTACCGGGTGATGACGGTCGCCTCCGCTGGGGCCAACTTCTTCGGCTCGAGCGAGGCGACGATTACGGCGCGGCTGCCGCTGATGGTCAGGCCGAGCGCGCCGCGCTTCCTCAACTTCGGCGACGCGTTCGATCTCTCCGTGGTGATCCAGAACCAGACCGACGCGCCGGTGGACGCAGACGTGGTGGTGCGCGCGACGAACGCCACGATCCGCGACGGCGCCAAGCGCGTGACGGTGCCGCGAGCGATCGTGTCGAGGTCCGCTTCCCCGCATCGACGCGGAGGGCGGGCAAGGCGCGCTTCCAGTTCGGCGTCGCTGCGCCGGGCTTCGCCGACGCGAGCCAGCTCGAATTGCCGTCTACACGCCTGCGACGACGGAGGCCTTCGCGAC